>DYOK01000044.1:5982-14750 GCA_020720565.1 Acetofilamentum sp. | reverse complement strand
GGTTTAATCTCCACTTGGTCTATTTTAAAAATACCGGCCGACAAAATATTCACCGTAAAACGAATTCGATTTTGTGATTCATTTTTAGGGACTTGATATTCAAAATTATAAAAACGCCATTTGTTAATCGAAACGGTGGTATCAATCAAAGTTTGATAAACCCCATCGTGTGCATTCACCGCACCAACTTTGGCTTGCCAACGGCAACTGGACGATTTAGCCCAAAAGCTTATTGTATATTTCGATGTTTTGTCCATCGCTCCTTCGTAGCTCAAACCGGGCGAAAGTCTATCGCCCATGTTGCTGCACGCTTTTACATCAAAACATAGCGACCGGCTGCCTTCCTTAAAATCGACAGTGTCGAGATACACCCTAAAATCGGAGTCTTTCACCGTTTTTGGACTATAAATCAACCAATTGACAGGTAAACCGTTTTTCGATTGTTCGAAGCTCCCGTTTAGTCCTGCTTTGTCGTCGGCTTCGAATTCCGACATCGGAACGCATGCTGTCAGTAAAATTGAAAGCAAATAAAACACAAAATGTGTAGTTTTCATATCTGCTCCAAGTTAAACTTTTTAAAGATATTAATATCAAATAAAGTGAATAATACCAAAAACACCTTCAAATGACCAATATAATCAGTCATTTAAAAATGTATTTGGTATAAATCAATCATAATGTTATTCTATCGGAGCTGATTCAATTAAATACTCCAGACCATTCTTTTTAAGTGCTTCCATAAATTTTTCGGCGTCGTCTTTGGTTTTAAAAACCCCTAACAAAAAATCGGATTTCCCGATAGCTGTCTCTAAATCAATCTTCTCCATCCCCAACGCTTCAAGATTATTGTTGATAATCAAAGCTTCTTTATCTCTGGCTTCTTTTTTTGTGAAACCGTTGTAATAATATACTCCGAAGCCGTTGCCGGTGTCGTTGGTTACTTCAAATTTTGACAAGATTTTTCCTGTTTTATCCATCATGGCCACTGAATAGTCTTTCGCTAAATGATATACTGTATCGTTCAATTCACTGATGTCTGCAGTATAGCTGGATTCTGAACCTGTTTTCAAATTGAATGGCGTAAATTGGGCTGTTTCGCTATTATAAATATAACCGGATTTGGATGAGGCCACATAGATAAATTGTCCATCATTGGTATGATTGGCCGCATATGCAAAAGTTGCGTCTGAATTTTCTAATGGTGATGCCATTCCTTTATTATCAATTTTCAGGAACATGTCCCAACAAGCGATAAAATAAGCATCCTTATATTTTGACACAGACAGACCAAACGATTTGGCTGTTTTGTATGGAATAACGACATCTAATAATAAATTTTTTGTTTTAAGGTCAACAACCTGAAAACCGCTGCCTTTGTTGTCTTTTTGCTGTTCGACGTAGGCCTTGTTGTATACGTTGTAACCCGAAACAGGAGTCGTTTCGGTCCGAATGAGCGATTTTTCCTTTTTGATATCCATTCCGTCCCCCAAAACCAAAAGTTCGCTGAAATCGGCATTTAATCCGGCATCCAAAACAGGGAAATTTGGTTTGTGTTCGAAAATTAAGGAGGCATCGTTTGTTGAATAAACCTTTATCGATTTAGACATATATCGATCTGCATCAATAAAATACGGCGATTTTTCGAATAGACGTACATTGTTGCCCTTTATACTGCGTGTTATTTCGCCGGTTTCCGGATTTAAGAAGTTAACAGTGTTGCCGGTGTAAACCAGAAGATTTTGGCCATCGGGACTAAACTGAAAATCTTTAACAATACCATCTGTTTTAATGGTTCGAAGCGATTTCTTTGTATGGACGTCGACAATAAGAATTGTTTTGAATTCACCGGCAATGTATAACTCGTTAGAACCGGGTCTTTTGCAGATGGAAGTCAATTCATTTTTGAATGCAAAAATCGTTTGAGCGAATAAAATCGCAAATAGGAATAATGTAATTCTTTTCATAATTTAAATTTTTAAAAATTAATATTGATTGAGTCAAATTTTAAGAGGAAAGGGTTTGTTTTTGTCGTTCGTTCGGATGATTTTGGGTTAGGCATAATAATTTTCGTAAAAGTAAAAAGTTTCCGATATGAGAGAATCAAAAGAACATAAACAAAGCATTCGATTTTGAATGATTTTGTATGTTACGGAGTATGCCTGTTATCGGAAACCTCTTGTATTTAGAGCTTCATCTCAGGTATTTCGCCCTCGACAATTAACTTGCCTTCTGTTTTCGAAATAATCTCTTCGACCGAAACCCCTGGTGCTCGTTCCAATAATTTAAAACCATCGGGCGTAACTTCGAGAAAAGCCAAGTCGGTTACAATTTTCTTGACACAAGCCACGCCTGTAAGCGGTAAGCTGCATTTTTTCAATAATTTTGACGTGCCATCTTTATCGGCATGGGTTGTGGCCACGATAATGTTTTTTGCGGCGGCGACCAAGTCCATCGCACCTCCCATTCCTTTAACCATTTTGCCAGGGATTTTCCAACTGGCAATGTCGCCTTTTTCCGATACTTCGAAGGCACCCAACACCGTTAAATCGACGTGACCACCACGGATCATTCCAAAGCTGGTTGCCGAATCGAAAAATGCTGCACCTGGAATAGCTGTAACGGTTTGCTTACCCGCATTGATTAAATCGGCTTTGGCTTGTCCTTTTTTAGGAAAAGGGCCAATGCCCAACAACCCATTTTCCGATTGTAAGATTACTTCGACACCTTCGGGGATATAATTGGCCACTAAAGTGGGAATGCCTATTCCAAGATTGACGTAATAACCATCTTTTAATTCTTGAGCAATGCGTTTTGCAATGCCATTTTTATCTAAAGCCATGTGATTTTCTTTTTAAAATTTTTATTTAGCGACTATTGTACACAATAGTTGCATTAAAAAACGGTAATGTATTAGCTGATTGTTGAATATATATGCAAATCGGAGCGATTAGTCTTGCTCGGTAACAAATTCGATACGTTTTTCGAAGCTTTCGCCTTGGAAAATTCTTTGAACAAAAATACCCGGTGTATGCACGTGATTGGGGTCGATACTTCCTACGGGCACAATCTCCTCTACTTCGGCAATGGTAATCTTGCCTGCGGCAGCCATCATGTTGTTAAAATTGTTTGCCGTGTCGCGATACACCAAATTGCCGTAAGCATCGCCTTTCCAAGCTTTTACAATAGAAAAATCGGCGGTTAAGGCATGTTCGAGCAAATGCATTTTGCCATTAAATTCTCGCACTTCTTTTCCATCAGCCACTTCGGTACCGTAACCAGCTGGAACAAAAAAAGCAGGAATACCCGCACCTCCGGCTCTAACTCGCTCGGCCAGAGTTCCCTGTGGGTTGAGCTCTACTTCGAGTTCGCCGCTAAGTAATTGACGTTCGAATTCTTTATTCTCGCCTACATAAGACGAAATCATTTTTTTAATCTGATGTTTTCGCAACAACAAGCCAAGTCCAAAGTCATCGACACCTGCATTATTCGAAATACAAGTTAATCCCGTAACTTCACTCTCGACAAGAGCTTTAATGGTATTTTCCGGAATACCACACAAACCAAAGCCGCCCAACATTAAGGTCATGTTGTTTTCGAGTCCGACGAGTGCTTCTTGAGCATTTTTAACAATTTTATTCATTTGAGATAGTTTATGGTCTTCGACCTATTTAATATTTAGCCATTTTTTACAGCGATTCAAAAATACAAAAAAACCCTATGAAAGGTGCGATTGCATTTGTATTTTTCAACATATCTGAATAATTGGGTTCAACACCTTCATTTTATAGCCTCATATTTATAAGTCCCTCTTTGAATTGTTCGAATTAGGGAAATGTCGTGTGCCTTTCTAAAAATGACATATACTAATCATTTAGTTGCGAAAGCGGCAAAAAACAACTCCACTTATTGCCTGAGTATATCCATCCTGATTGTCTTTATGGACTTACGTAACTAAAAAAATAGACCAATAAAGCGATGTATCTATCTGTTATAATGGTACTTATGTATATTTTAACGTACAAAACCCGATTTTAACCAAATATGCCTAATTTTTACCACTTATACATTTTAGCTTACCATTTACAAAGTCATATCACCCGAGTGTGGATTTGTTGAAAATGGTTTGCAATATGTAATCTATCTTTGTAATGTGTTTTTTGAAATGAATGAATGCATTTGTCAGCAGTTTTTACTTCAAAAGAAACTTATGGGTTAATCAAACTAAGTTTCATCATTTTCGAGTCCGTCAAACCAAATAGATAACAAGTAAGCTGACATGCAAAAAAAAAGCAACTCTCCGCGGGGTTGTTTTTTTTGTTTTGCACATATGTGTATTTCTGTTCAATAATATGTCTTTTTTACTGAATGGTTTCTATAATGTTTATACCTTTGGGCTTATTTTAAAAAAATTCAAATCAAATGGATACAACAAAACTTGGTTTTAATACCAAACTGGTTCACGCAGGAGACTTTCACGACGAATATGGTAGTGCCGTAACACCCATTTATCAAACGTCTACCTTTGCATTTAAAAACGCCGACCATGGTGCCAATCTTTTTGCTGGAAAAGAAAATGGATATATTTATACCCGTATTGGAAATCCCACTATCGATGCACTTGAAAATAAATTAGCTCAACTCGAAAACGGATACAGAGGGATTGCTTTATCGTCGGGCATGGCTGCTGTTACTACGGTATATGCTGCTATTTTAAAATCGGGCGACCATATGATTAGCACAGGTGCAGTCTATGGTCCAAGCCGAGCGGCTATGGAATCTATTTTTGCAGGTTATGGTGTAGAGTCCACTTATGTTGACACTTCGTCAATCGAAAATATCGTAAAAGCCATTCGTCCAAATACTAAATTGATCTATTTAGAAACACCAGCCAACCCTACCATTCAAATTACCGATTTACATGCCGCTTGTGCATTGGCAAAAAAACATCAAATACTGGTTTGTGTCGATAATACTTTTGCTAGCCCAATGCTGCAAAAACCAATCGATTTTGGTGCCGACATTGTTTTACACTCTTTGACCAAGTTTATTAATGGACATGCCGACATTGTGGGCGGTGCCATTATTGCCAAAGACCCTGAGGTTTATGCTAAACTTCGTAAAACAATGACCTATATGGGAGGCAATATGGATCCACACCAAGCTTATTTGGTAATTAGAGGCGTGAAAACATTATCACTAAGAGTTCTAAAAGCACAGGAGAACGCTCAAAAAGTGGCCGAATTCCTCGAAAAACACCCTAAAGTAGAATGGATAAAATACCCTGGTTTAAAATCGTTTGCACAATACGAATTGGCTCAAGCACAAATGAAGGGCTCTGGTAGCATGATTAGTTTTGGTGTAAAAGGCGGTTTAGAAGGTGGGAAAGTTGTGATGGATAACGTACATTTGGCTATGTTAGCTGTTTCGCTCGGTGGGGTCGAAACCTTAATACAACACCCAGCCTCGATGACTCATGCCGGCCTATCGAAAGAAAGCCGATTAGCAGCTGATATTACTGACGAATTAGTTCGGTTCTCTGTTGGTATTGAAGATGTTGAAGATATTATTGCCGATTTAGACCAAGCGTTGAATCGAATACCATAATAATACACTATAATTTCAGTACGTAAAAAAGCCTTTCATTCGAAAGGCTTTTTTATTGATACAAATCAAAAACATATCATTCATCAATTACAAAAAAACATTTGTCAAACAAAGTCGTGATTAGTTTCTTTCATCTCACTATTGCTTTATCTTTACCCCAAACAAATCCACACTACAATGTTGACATTTTACGAAAATGAGGTTGGTGCAGCCCAATACGACCAAGAGCACCATTTAGTCCAAGTTAATTGGAAAAAAGTAAAAACCATTTCATTTCAAGAGTATCAAGACATCTTTAATTCGTGTACCAATTTAATGGCACAAAAAAAAGGGCAAATTACAAACTACATGTCCGATATTCGGATGCAAGGTGTCGTTTCGCCAGAATATAGAAAATGGTTCCAAGATGTGGTCATTCCAAGTGCTGTGTCGAGCGGTTTAAAAAAAGGTGCTGTAGTTTTTGATGGTAATGTGTTCCAAAAATATTACCTTAACAACATCATGAACTTTACAAAAAAGTATGGCCTACAGTTCAAATTTTTTAGCTCTCGCGACGAAGCCATCGAATGGATGATGAAAGCGTAAACTTTATCTCCTTTCACAAAATAAAAAATGCAGTGCTTAACAAAAGCACTGCATTTTTTTGTCGTAAATAGTAGGAATTCAAATCCCTTACTTTATTCCACCACCAATTTCTGTGTATATACTTCGTCGGCAAAAACTTTTACAGTATACACCCCTGCATTTAACACATTGGTATTTAACTGGAATTCCGATTTTTGAATATTTTGGAACGAACGAACCAGTTTACCTTGCATATCGTAGATCTCACAAATTCCTATTGGAGCGTTAGCCGATATGGTCACCATAGCGTTTGCAGGATTGGGATATACACCTAGCCCCTTAGTTTTAATGGTTTTAACAACAGTATGATTGATAATTCCTTCGTCTTCGATATTGGAAGTCGATTGGTAATATGGCCCTCCACTAGCTCTTTGATTGCCATTCCATGCATCGCAAGGTGCATCGGGTTTAACCACCACAATAGAGTAGCTTATGACATCGTCGCTAAAGTTGGGGTCGATATAGCTCATTTGAGATTCGGGAACTTCGGTTAACAATTGCCAGCCTTGTGATACGGTTTTGCGGTAGAGTTTAAAAATTGGATTAGCAAAACCAATGTAATCGTCCCACATCAATTGTACCGAGTTGTTGGTTTCATTTACATTCACCTCGAGGTGAATGGTTTTATGTGGAGCACTATTGTTCGACTCGTTGTTGCAACTATTAGCTGCCGTTAAAAAGTAGGTGTAGGAATGGGTAGCAGGGAACGAATTAATATCTTCGAACACTGTAATTTCGTCAGCAGCTACTGTTCCAATAAAATTGGTACCTCCATCGCATTCGTCGCGATATATATTATAGTACTCGACTCCAATTTGTCCATTGGGCTCCCATACAACCAAATTGTGGTTGGTTGTACTATCGACCGTAACCAAGCAAATCTCTTGAGTTTGCAACCAGTCTGAGTTAACATAAAATGTTCCTCCTGTTTTACAATGACCATCGTCTGCCACTACGGAATATTCACCAGATTCTACATTGGTTAAATCAAGTTCTGTGCTCCCGTTGCTCCACAAAAATGTGTAATTCCCCGTTCCACCAGCAATGTTTAAATCGACACTGCCTCCGCCTTGATTACAAATTGCATTGGTCGAATTGACATATTCGAAATATACATCACTATTATTGTCGTAAACAATAATTGTTACAATTTTAGTATTGGAACTTTGATCGGTGACAGTACAAAAATACAAACCAGAGCTCAATCCAGTAGCCGTTTGTGTGGTTTGTGCAGCAAGATCGCTCCAAAGGTATGTATAGGGTGCTACACCGTCGGATGCCCACGCCATAACAGAACCATCCGATTGCCCACAATCAGATGTGTTGTTAGAAGATCCATAAGCAGATAACTCGTATGTGTTACCCAAATAATGACAAATCGATTTTTGGCATCCATTAGCATCGGTGATAGTGGCTGAGTAATTACCAGGATATAAGCCTCCGATATACTCCGATATATTACCATTGCTCCATTCAATAGTATAAGGTGGCTCGCCATAACTTAAGCCCAAACTAATCTGTCCATTGTTGCATTGATTGCAAGAAGGTAAGACTTCATTTACTTGTACTTCGAGACTGGTATTGTCTTCCATAAAAATATATTCGGTGTGGTTACAACCATTAGTAGTATCAGTAACTAAAACAGATTGCATGCCTGCAGGAACATTGCTCATTACTAGCCCCGTGTCGCCATTGCTCCACTGATAATCAAAGTTATTAAATGGTAGACCTGAACCGTAACCAACAAATGTAATTTCTATTTGACCATCAGCATTGCCACAATTCGATAATGTTTTATTGTATTCTATACGAATTGGGTTAACACCACCATTAAAATAACCAAAGCTTTGAGCTGCACAACCATTGGCATCTGTAACGGTAACATTCAGCATTTCGTAATTTTCGAATCCTGATAGGCCAGATAAGGTTTCGTTGGAAGAGCCGTTTGCCCATAGGTAGGTGTAAGGCGGATATAACGGAGATTGACCGACAGAAACACTCGAAACCAAAGTTCCATTGTTAACACCGTAACACGTTGGGAGATTTGTTTCAACATCAACATTAAAATCTACATTATTTACAACAATACCCAGAGAATCAAAAATGCAAGAGTTTGCATCTACGATTTGCACACTATAAATCCCCGAAGATAAAGAATCAATGTCTTCATCTGTAGAGGAATAAATGTTTTGATTGCTCCACGCAAAGGACAAACTCCCTGTACCACCTGATGCAATTATATTAATAAGGCCATCATTATTTCCAAAACATGCATGTTTTATAGAGCCGATGGTTATAGAAATTTGAAGTGGGTCGACTAAGGTAAAACTTACTACCGTGTCATTAGAACCACTGTCAGTTATTGTTGCTTGGTAGAGTCCTGCACTTAATTCCGAAATTCCAGTTGAGACCGAAAAACCAGATGGCCCGTCTGTATATCCATTAGGGCCCGTCCAATAACAAGAATAATTTGGAGTACCGCCCAATACACTTATTGAAATACTTCCGTTTGACTCACCATTGCAAGTGGGGTTAATAAC
>DYOK01000044.1:3515-5882 GCA_020720565.1 Acetofilamentum sp. | reverse complement strand
CTGACTCCATGCCTGCGTGCTGATCCAAAACAAGCTTAAAAGAATAAATATTTTTTTCATTTTATTAGATTTTACAATGCAATTAATAATATTTGGGTATTTGACTTAAAGTTCCAAATGTATCATTTCTTTTCCAAAAAGTCAATGATGCTTACAGGTTTTTTTCAGCTTAAAATTCCTTCGTCGGCAAAACTGTAGTACCGATGGTCGGCTATGATAATATGATCGAGTACATTGATATCGAATATTTTAGCAGCTTGCTGAATTCTTTGGGTCAATTGTTTATCGGCTTCGCTCGGTTCGAGATTCCCTGAGGGGTGGTTATGCACCAAGACAAGACCCGAAGCCAATTTTTCGATGGCTTTTTGCATGACTAAACGAAGATCGACTACCGTGGCACTAATGCCGCCTTGGCTCACTTTGTGTGTATCGATAATTCGATTGGCACGGTTGAGCATCACCACCCAAAAGGCCTCCACAGGCAAATCGCGAAGTTCAGTGGCCATCAAATTGTATATGTCTTGACTCGACCGAATTTTAGCCTCTGTTTTAATCTGTTCCGACTCGCGGCGTTTACCCAACTCAAAAGCCGCAGCAATACTGATGGCTTTAGCCTGCCCTATACCTTTGGTTTGCATCAATTCGGCAATGCTGAGTTTGGCCAAGCGGTTGATTTCGTAGTTTTGTTCGGCCAATATTTTACGTGCCAACTCCACCGCTGTTAATTCGCGGTTGCCTATCCCTATTAAAATAGCAATCAATTCGGCATCGCTTAATGCGGAAATACCATGTTGCAAAAGCTTTTCGCGCGGGCGGTCATCTTCGGCCCAGCTTTTAAGATTTAGACGGTTCACTATTTATTTTTGAATTATGATTTTTGAATTATGAATTTAAAAATTAAGTGATTAGTGGTTAGCGATTAGTAATTAGTGAAAACAATTACAAATCAACACCGTAGAACATAGCAAACGCCTCAACAAACTTGTAACTTTTAACTTTCGACTTTTAACATAAGGTCTTCGACCTATTTACTGGTTTAATAACTTACTATTTATCAAGCACCTAGCTTAATAAAATGCGACGTTAATTTATTCTAAGTACTTATCGAGCCCTATTGTGTTCTACGCATCAAATTAAAATCGGCTAGGGCAACTGCTGTCAGGGCTTCGACAATTACGGGCACACGCAGTGCAATGCAAGCATCGTGACGGCCGACGATTTGGTGGCCTTCCATCTTGTTGGTCTCAAAATTAAACGAATTTTGTACAAGCCCAATACTGGCTGTTGGCCTTGTAACTACTCTAAATAGTATGTCGTTTCCATTACTAATGCCTCCGTTTATCCCTCCGCTGTGGTTGGTCGCCGTTCGGCCGTGGGCGTCGATAATGGCGTCGTTAAATTCCGATCCTCGCATTTGAGCGGCTTTGAATCCATCGCCGAATTCGATGCCTTTTATTCCAGGGATACTGAACATTAGATGGCTGATGGTCGATTCAACCGAATCGAAAAACGGCTCACCCAAGCCTATTTCGAGACCAGACACTCGACATTCTATTATACCACCAAGCGAATCTTGTTCGTTAATGGCTTGCTGCAATAAGGCTTGATAGTCTGTTTGCCCACCAATTTCGAGAATTCGAGCTTCAATTTTAATGTGGGGAATCGTTTTTTTTGCCACTACGCCTGCGGCAACTAAGGCCACAGTTAGTCGACCCGACGAAATGCCTCCGCCTCGCCAATCGGCATGCCCTTCGTATTTAATTTTTTTTGTAAAATCGGCATGTCCAGGACGAGGAATCGATAGCGTACTTTCGTAATGCTTCGAATTCGTATTGCCATTGGTAATGCTAATTAAAATCGGTGCTCCGGTACTCGTGCCATCGAATACCCCAGACTTGATTTGTAAAGTGTCTTTTTCGACCCTTGGCGTCGTGCCCAAAGCACCGGGTTGCCGCCTCAATAAATCTGGCTTAAAATCGGATTCACAAAGAGGCAAGCCACTTGGGCATCCATCGATCAAAATCCCTACTTCGCTGCCATGCGATTCGCCATAAATCGAGATTCTAAATAATCTACCAAAAGAATTCATCCGTTATAGTTTAAGGCCAATGGCCTATTTATTAATTTTGCAACAACCATTTAATCTGGTTAATTCTTTATTTTGTGCTATAAACGTTTGTCTAAGAAAAACAATAGAAATGTCTATTAGACCAACATTCTTGATAGGCGGGTCCGAGTAGTCCCTGACCAAGTTGTTTGTGTACTTCTATAGCACAACCTATGATTATACTAGATAATTCATTTTCTTCTGTCTTTTCGTGTTTTTTGTGAAGCTTTGAGAATCCTTTGTGAAACTGGGTGTAATAA
>DYOK01000044.1:0-3415 GCA_020720565.1 Acetofilamentum sp. | reverse complement strand
CACAAAGCTACGCAAAGATTTTTTATAGCACCTCGAAATAGAATTAACCCTCAGCAAGCTACTTTCAATATACAAACGTGTAATCAAAGTTAAGAAAATAAATCTAAAATTTTAACCATTTATGCTCTTGTTATGCCAAAATCTAAATATTTAACAATGATTCTAAATTTGCAAAGAATTCCGGATACGATTTGGCAACCACATTGGTATCAGGTATCACAATGGTTTGTCCCGAAATTAGTGCCATTAGTGCTCCTGTCATGGCCATGCGGTGGTCGCCATAGGTTTCGAAAAGTGTAGGGGAAAACTGCGAAGTGCCTTCGACCACAATTACATCATCTTCCCACTGAATAGAAACGCCCATTTTGCTAAATTCAGTAAGCAGTGCCGCCGCCCTATTACTTTCTTTATGTACCAGCCTGTTGGCCCCTTTTATAACCGACCTACCCGTGCAAGCGGACGCCAATGCAACTAAAGGAGGAAACAAATCGGGGCAATGTGTGGCGTCGAATTCGAAAGCATTCAACTCATTTTTAATAACTTGCAAATGGTTTTCGTTGGTCCAATGCCATATAGCACCTACTTTAGACAAAACTTCTAAAATTTGTTGGTCGGCTTGCAGCGAGTCTTTTTTAAGTCCTTTCAACGTTAAATTACCTTTTACGGCGGCAGCTACTAACCAAAAAGCTGCTGCACTCCAATCTGCTTCAATAGTTACCCGACAAGCTTGGTATTGTTGTGGTGAATCGATCCAAAATTCATGATAGCAGTTTCTTTCGATACCGACTCCAAATTGCTGCATCATGTCAATGGTTAGGTCGACGTATTTTTGACTGTTTAATTCGATGAGTTTGATTTTTGATGGTTGATTCCAAAGTGGCATCGCCATTAAAACGCCGGTAAGCACTTGCGAGCCGCTTTTGGCGTCCATTTCTATTTCGAAATTTTGTACTGTGCCCGAAATTTGGAGGGGTAAAAACCCATTTTTATTTTCGACTTGGTATCCCAAATGTTGGAGCGTTTCGATGAGTAAATTTTGAGGGCGTTGCAGAATTGAGTGTTGCCCAGTTACTGAGAAGTTTGAAAAAATTGCAGCTAACACGGGTGTACTCATTCTCAAGGCCAAACCCGATTCCGAAATATTGACACTATCAATTGGATTAAATTGAATGGGTTTTTGTATGCTAATGGTATCGGCTTCGATTTTTGTTTTTGCACCCATTGCTTGAATCAAGTGTAAAACAGTTAACGAATCGTCGCTCCAACTCACATTCTCTAAAACAGTCTCACCCTCCGATAAAGCCGCCATAAGCAACGCTCTTTGCAAAATGCTTTTCGAAGCAGGCAATTGTATCGTTCCATTAATTTCGAGTGTTGGGTAGGTCAAAATTTTGGTTTGAGGCCAACTTAGTACGTTTTTTTGAATTAAATTATCGAAGGCTTTATAGTTCCATTGCCCCACGGCGGTGGTCGATTGCATATCGAACGCAGTATAAACCCAAGGCGCCCCCAAACGCAAAGCTTCAATTCGGCTGGCAGCACCCCACGAGCCCATTCCAAAGGCAATTAAATTGGACGATTGCAGATAAAGCGACATTAAGCGCTCCATATCCTCCTTGCTTTGTAAGGTGGTTACCAATTTGATATAATGGTGTGGAATATTCGAAACTTGATTCAAAATATCGATAAGCTGATTATAATCAGGAGTCTGCTGATAATCGTGGTGGGAGAGTACAATTTTAACGCCTTGTTTTTGTGCTTTATCGATAATGATTTTTTGCTCCTCAGCTGGCCATTGCCACTCTATATCGATGGCATCGATTGGCCAATCTAAGGCTTGCAATAGTCTTTGAGTAGCTTGGTTTATCGATAAATCGCCGGTTCTACATGCTGCTAAGGTAAATTTCGATTTTTGACAGATCGCTCGGAATATTGACTCGGTGGTTTCGAATAAATCTAAGCGAAGCTCGATGGCCTGAAAATACGACAGCTCGTCTAAAACCTTTTGTGCATCGACCCTTCCTATGCTAACACAATTGATCGACATATTGATCTAATTGATTTAAAGTTATCGACACCACCTGTGCTTGTCCCAAATGAGATAGCATCACAAAATCTATTGTATCGGATTGTCGTTTTTTATCTTTACGGATGGCCTCTTTTAGTTTTTCGGTATCGAATTGAGCCGTTGTGGGCAAATTGAATTTTGTAAGCAAGTTGACGATGCTTTGGGTATGTTTCTTATCAAAATTAAGATGAATTTCTGATACTTTTGCTGCAAAAACCATCCCCATTGCTACAGCTTGCCCATGAGTCCAAGGATAATGTTTTTCGATGGCATGCCCAAGTGTGTGTCCAAAATTAAGCAGTTTGCGCAATCCATTTTCTGTGGGATCTTGCCCCACAATATGGGTTTTAATCGATACCGATTGCTCGATAAGTGGCATCAATTTTTCGGGGGACGTTCTAAGTGCATTTAAGTCGCTGTTTTGCAAGCTCGTAAGTATGCTGGGTTGGGCAATACATCCATATTTGATGAGCTCCGATAAACCAATCCTAAATTCTGAATCGCTTAATGTTTTTAGAAACTGCCCATCAATTATAATATTTTGAGCTGGATTAAATGTCCCTATCATGTTTTTATAGCCCAACACATTTACGCCGGTTTTCCCGCCGTGAGCCGCATCAATCATAGCCAAGAGTGTGGTTGGAATTAAATCGAACTTTAGCCCTCTCATGTAAATTGACGCTACAAAAGCACTTGCATCGCAAACAATTCCACCGCCGATTCCAATAAGTCTTGTGGTTCTATCGGCCTGTAATTGAATTAATTGCTCTACAATATCTTGAACTTTAGAAAGGGTTTTATGCCACTCGGAACTTTCGAATTCGATTACAGTCATCGAATCTTGTAGGTTTGGATACAGCTTTAATACATTTTGGTCGCAAATGGCAATACACGTTTTCGTTTTCGATAATTGATTCAAATAATCGAACACATGAGTCTCGTAATGGACTTGGTTTTTATAGCTGTCGGGTGCTTTCATGTGTCAATAATTTGATTTTAATTGGTCATAACTTGTTCCCCTTCGGTCGATAAATCAGCCTCAGGCTGATGCTTGCCTGTCGCCTGCTGGTAGGCAGGGAACGCACCAATTTTGGCATTCTCCTTTGTGTAAGGATGTCTCACATGGCTCGTTTCATTTTGATGTACGAAACTACAACAAATCCCGTACATCGAGAACGACTTGATGAATTTTTTGATATTGAGCATGAATCTGCAATAATTTTAAAGCAGAATCTGTGGCATCGACGAGTTGGCGGTTTTTTTTAAGCGACAAAAAAGAATCATGAACTTTGAATCTGTATTAACTCTAATATCTGTTATTTTCCAATCGTCTCCGAAATTTAATAA
>DYOK01000287.1 GCA_020720565.1 Acetofilamentum sp. | reverse complement strand
ATCATTTAATCTGTTATTTTTCTTTACCATAGCCATAGCCATAGCCATAGCCATAGCCATAGCCATAGCCATATTTACGGCTATATGAATATCTGTGAGCTTCTACATCTACATCATTAATCACAAAGAACATACGTTTTAATGATTTTTCATGGTGTGCACGATTTGCAAACTCTAAATAACGGCGATCGGTATAGCCAGCACGACAAATATATATGGTTAAATCTGCTACGCGGTCAAGTAGAAATGTATCTGAAACAGCTCCAGCAGGTGCAGAGTCAATAATTATATAATCATATTCGTTTCTGAAATCATTTATCATGGTGTCGAAACGTTTTTTCATAATTAATTCCGAAGGATTTGGTGGAATCACACCAGCAGGTAATACATACAAACCGGGATAATCTTCCGATTCGTGTATCATCGATTTATAATCATTATCCTGACCGGATAAATACAAACTAACACCAGTTGATTCAGATATATTGAATATTTTAGCAAGCTGTGGTCTACGCAAGTCAAGTCCGATAAGCAATACTTTTTTATCAGCCATGGATAACATGGCCGAAAGATTCACACTTACAAAAGTTTTACCTTCGCCCGACATCGTTGAAGTAATTAAAACGACTTTGTCAGAAGGTTGGTCAAGTGTAAATTGTAATTTTGTTCGTAGTAGTCTGAAAAGTTCTGAATTTGTACTTGCATTGGCACTTAAATCAATCATTGCACCATCACTTTTACTATGTGCTAATTCTGTCAAAACCGGTATGTCGCTGTATTTTTCAACATCCATACGGCTACGAATCATCGTGTTGAACATTTCAATTATGTAAATCAAAACTGCAGGTATAACTAATCCAATTAAGAAGAAAATAATTAAAATTATATTTTTCTTGGGGCTAACATGTGTTGAGTAGTCGGGCGTATTCAGGATTCTGCCTTTTGGCACTGTAACAGCCATATTTAGTGAAGCTTCCTCGCGTTTTTGCAATAAGAATGTATACAGAGTTGCTTTTACTTGTTGTTGACGTTTAATCTCAATAAACTCACGCTCCTGACGCGGAATATTTAAGATCTTATTTTGCATGCGTGCATTTTGCTGACTTAAATCATTTCTGTTGATTTGTAAGCCTATACGAGTGCTTGCTATGCTAGTTTGAATGGCCTTTCGTGCCCCATTGATTTGAACATTAAGAGTTTTTAGCGAAGGATTTTGCTCCGACACACCTACTGAAATGCGTTCGCGAGTCATCAATAACCCATTATAAGCCTGAATAACAGCCATTAATCCAGCATCAGTTAATCCCAAATTTGGAACTAACGCATTGTTGTTGGCAGGGTCACGTAAAAATTCGTCGACATATTTTATCAGGTTTTGTTGCATTTCTACATCAATTTCACGTTGATCGTACAAATTGTTTTTTCCCTGAAAAATGCGTGCATCTTCGGTAATATCCGTTAATTTATTGTCTTGTTTGTAATTTTCAACTTCTCTTTCAACATCATTAAGCTCTCGTGCCAATAATTGTAAGCGTACATCGATAAATTTAGCTGTGTTATTTGCCGAAAGATTGTTTTGCTCCGATGCATCCTGATTATAAATATCGGCAAGTGTATTTAATACATCCTGACCTTTACGTACATTTGTCGATTTGAAAGAAAGCTCAATAACATCCAATAGCTTTCCAACTTCGGTTTTTAAAGAGCCATTTATAAGCGATTTAGCAATTTTAGATGGGTTGGAAACAGTAACTTTAATTTTTTCCTCCGGAAATTCAAATCCATGTCTAATTTGCATATAAACTATTCCTGCAGGAGTTTTAATTATTGCAGGAAGTTTATTTATAGTTTGTCTGAAATTAGAATCATTGTAATTGCCTTCTATTTTTAATGTGCCATTTTTTGGCTCAATTTGCAACGAAAGTGTGCATTTTAAATCGTATAATGAGGCACTGTCCAACCGAATGTAAATAGGTGATTGTGTATATAAATCAATTCGTTTTAAGTATTTTTCTTCGGTGTAGGTAGTATGAAGCTCTAATACTTTTACTACACGCTTCATTAATGAGGTAGAAGTTATTACTTTTTCTTCATTGTTAATCATAGCTGTAGAGCCACTCGAACGAAGTCCGGCAGCATCTAATTGCTTTAAAACAGACATTTCATTCATTTGACCACTCCGGCTTTGGTCAATAATCAACATCGACGATTTTACTTCAAATACGTCCTGCTGCATTCTTGTAAAAACAAAGCCAGCAATAAGCGCAATGATAACTGAAACAACAAACCATTTCCAATGCATGAAAAGTTTTTCAAATACTTCACGCCAGTTAATAGGTTTTTCTCTTAGCTCGTCTTCTAATTGGTCAAAATAATTATCCATTCAGTATGTCAGTTTTTATCTTTTTTAAAAATTATAGAATAATTCAACTATTTTACAATGTTTATTATTAATGATGTTAATGAAATTAGCGTTCCAACAACCGAAATCGACAACGCTTC
>DYOK01000286.1 GCA_020720565.1 Acetofilamentum sp. | reverse complement strand
ATGTCGGGTTTTGTAAAGCTAATAGATTACTTTAATGTTAGTTAGAAAAATAATAAATAGGTCGAAGACCTTATAATTTAGAATCAAAATAAAATCTACCTTTGTGAAAAAAAAATAACCATGATTCAGAACGACCGTATTGTGTCTTTGTTGGAGCGCCGTGATGCGTTAAGGAGGTATCTTTGACGTCGATACAAAACGTATTCAACTCGAAGAGCAGGAATTAAAAACCCAAGCCCCAAATTTTTGGGACGACCCCAAAAAGGCAGAGGATCACATGCGTGTTATTGCCGCCATTAAAACATGGATTGTAGATTACGATAAAATTGACGCTTTGGTTTCTGATCTTCAAGTTTGGTTGGAACTAATAGACGAAGGTGCCGCTGAGGAGTTGGAAATTGAAAAGCTCTACGACGAATGCTATGCTCTAATCGAAAAGTTGGAACTCAAAAACATGTTGCAAGATGAAGCCGATAAGCTAGGCGTCATTCTTAAAATTAATGCAGGTGCTGGCGGTACCGAAAGCCAAGATTGGGCAGAAATGTTGATGAGAATGTATATCCGCTGGGGTGAACGAAATAGCTATAAGGTTCGGGAAATTGACTTTTTGGAAGGCGATAAAGCTGGTGTAAAGTCTGTTACGTTGGAATTTACAGGCGATTTTGCATATGGGTATTTAAAAAGCGAAAGTGGCGTACATCGCTTGGTTCGTATTTCGCCTTTCGATGCTAATGGTAAACGACACACATCTTTTGCGTCGGTTTTTGCATCGCCTTTGGTCGACGACAATATCGAAATTGTGATTAACCCAGCCGATTTAGAGTGGGATACTTTTAGGTCGAGTGGGGCAGGAGGCCAAAACGTTAATAAGGTAGAAACTGGAGCACGAGTGCGGCATATCCCAACGGGAATTGTAATACAAAATACAGAAACCCGTTCGCAATTCGGAAACAAAGAAAACTGTTTGCGATTGCTTAAATCGCAGTTATACGAATTGGAGTTGCGCAAGCAAAAAGCGGAGTTGGCTATTATCGAAGATGGGAAACTTAAAATCGAGTGGGGTTCGCAGATTCGCTCGTATGTGATGCATCCCTATAAGTTAATTAAAGATGTCCGTACGGGCTATGAAACCTCGAATGTTCAGGCTGTAATGGACGGTGATTTAGATGGTTTTATCAAAGCTTATTTAATGGAATTTGGGGGCGTTAAAAAGTAGTTTTCTTGATTTTTCTGTGCCTCTGGATAATTATTGAATTGAGAGTTAAATAATTAAGAATTTAAAATTAAGAATTAAAAATTAAGATCAATCACTACAAGCTTATGCTCAAAATATACCACAACCCCCGATGTAAAAAAAGCCGTGCGGGCTTACAATGGCTTCGTGAAAATGGTCATCAACCCGAAGTGGTGGAATATTTTAAAAATCCACTAAGTACCGATTCGCTTAATTCGATATTAAATAAAATGCACATCAAAGCTTTCGATTTGATACGAACACAAGAGGTGCTTTATAAAACTTCATTCAAAGGTTTAGTATTAAACGAAGATGAGTGGATCAAAGTCATAAGCGAAAATCCAAATCTAATGAAACGACCTATTGTCGAGACACAGCTCAAAGCGGTTTGGGCCGACCCTGCCGAATTATCCGAAAAAGTTTTGTAGACAGATGCTCAGTCGTTTAATTCATAGAATTCATACTTATCCGAGGTTTTATTTTTCGGCACACCCCGCTACGGGACACGGTATTCATTCCCCTTTTGTTTACAGTTTAGCTGAACAGATTTTTTCGATTCGCCCTCAGTATTATGCTTTCAAAAAGATTGAACAACAGAGGAATCTGTGGATGACCAAGTCGGAAATTATTACAATGAACGACTTTGGGGCGGGAGGGTTAAAAAAACCTATTAAAAAAACAAAAGTATCTAAATTGGCGGCGAGGTCGCTTTTGCCAAGCGATCATGCAGGGATTTTGTTTGCCTTAGCCAATCGGTTTAATTCTCACCACGTATTAGAATTGGGGACTTCGTTGGGCATTACAACAGCTTATTTGGCGTCGGTGCATACCCAATCACAAGTTTGGACGATAGAAGGGAGCAAAGAGGTATTAGGTGTTGCCCGTCAAACATGGGGACATATCGGCATCAAAAACATTCATGCTTTTGAAGGGACATTCGACCTACAACTACCCATAGTGCTTGACCAAATGCCAAAAGTAGATTTTGCGTTTATCGATGGCAATCATCAGTACCAACCCACTTTAGATTACTTTAACAAAATATTGGAAAAAACCCACGAACAGTCTGTTCTGGTTTTCGACGATATATACTGGTCGAAAGAAATGACCCAAGCATGGAACGAAATAAAAAGGCATCCTAAAGTATCGGTTACCATTGACCTTTACCGCATGGGGCTGGTCTTTTTGCGTAAAGAAAGTACTAAACAAGATTTTAAGTTACGGTTTTAAAATTATATCTTATTACATATTTTATTCATTTATAATATGTTGTATTTCAATAC
>DYOK01000285.1 GCA_020720565.1 Acetofilamentum sp. | reverse complement strand
GATGAACCTGCACAAAATATTAATCGCTGTACTCTGGTCTTTTCTTTTGACATTCGGGATACAATCCAAAGCGCAAAAAGAAAAATTGCCTACGCGAATATTATTTGTGTACGATGCTTCGCAAAGCATGTCGGGACGTTGGGAAAGCGACACCAAAATGAATGTAGCACGTCGTTTGCTCAAACAGATGCTCGACTCGTTAAAACATGTCGACAATGTTCAATTGGCCCTTAGGGTTTATGGACACCAGTCGTATGTACCCCCGCAAGATTGCGGCGATACCCGTCTCGAAGTCCCTTTCGAACCCAACAACATCGATTTAATTAAACATAAGTTAAGCCAACTCGAGCCTCGAGGCACTACACCCATTGCCCATTCGTTATACTTATCGGGTGGCGATTTCCCCGATACGAAAGCTCGTAATATCATTATTTTAATTACCGATGGTATCGAGGCTTGCGATGGCGATCCTTGTGCCGTATCGCTCGAATTACAAAAAAAAGGTATCTTTCTTAAACCTTTTGTAATTGGCATTGGCTTGGATGTGGAGCTTAAAAAAACATTCGAATGCGTGGGAAACTATTACGACGCTACCAACGAAAAGCAATTCAACGAAGTGCTGAATGTGGTTATTTCGCAAGCCATTAACAATACCACGGCACAAGTGAATCTGCTCGACATTCACAATCGACCATCGGAAAGCAATGTGGCCATGACGTTTTATAATCACTCTACGGGGCAAGCCATTTACAACTACATCCACACCATGAATGGTAAAGGATTCCCCGATACACTGGTGCTCGACCCATTCAATACCTTCGATTTGGTGGTACATACCATTCCGCCCGTACGTGTCGATAGTGTAAAAATGGTAGTTGGCCAACATGTGACCATTCCGGCCTATGTCCCGCAAGGTAAATTAGAGATTAAAACGTTCGACCAACAGGTCAAACCTCAAATTGTAGTGAAACAAAATAATCAAAAAGAGATTATTCATGTTCAAACTGTCAACCGAACCGATAAGTATATTGTGGGTTTATACGATTTGGAAATTCTGACTTTACCTCGACTTATTTTGGACGATGTCGAAATTAAACCCGACCACACCACAACCATCGAAATTCCAGCTTCTGGAGTGGCCACTTTTTCGCACCGTTCGATGGGCTATGGCAGCATTTATGTCAAAAGAGGCAATGCTTTGGAATGGGTTTACAATTTAGACGATGCCAAAACAACCGAAATTTTATACCTTTTGCCCGGAAACTACTTGGTTATTTTCCGAAGCAGAGGCATAACCGAAACCTTACACAGCATTACCAAAGAATTTAAAGTACAATCGAATCGTTCGCAACATGTCAAAATTGATTTTAATTGAACATCTGCAAAAAAATTCAATTAGAATGTTAATTTTACGTGCAATAAGTAGTTAGAATAATTTAATGTCGTATTTTTTAAACTATAGTACTGACAAATAGGTAGTTACAAAAACAATAAATAGGTCGAAGACCTTAAATACATCAACATCAAATAATTTAAAATAAACACCTTAACAATTACCGATATTCAATGAAAAACTATCAAAATACAGGAAGTAAAGACACCCGTTCGGGATTTGGCGATGCTTTAACCGAATTGGGACGACAAAACCCCAATGTAGTGGCTTTTTGTGCCGATTTAATAGGCTCCATTAAAATGGAAGTGTTTGCCAAAGAACACCCAGAGCGTTTTTTCCAAGCAGGTATAGCCGAAGCCAATATGGTGGGTGCTGCAGCTGGGATGACCATCGGTGGAAAAATTCCTTATATTGGCACATTTGCAGCCTTTGCCACTGGCCGTGTGTACGACCAAATTCGTCAATCGGTCGCTTACTCGAACAAAAATGTTAAAATTGCAGCTTCGCATGCCGGTTTAACACTTGGCGAGGATGGTGCCACCCATCAAATACTCGAAGATATAGGCCTAATGAAAATGTTGCCCAATATGTGTGTGATTAACCCTTGCGACTATAACCAAACCAAAGCCGCCACATTGGCTTCGGCACAATGGGATGGCCCAGTATATCTGCGATTTGGTCGACCAAAAGTCGCCAACTTTACACCCGAAAATCAAACTTTCGAAATTGGTAAAGCCCTTACCTTTACCGAAGGTTCCGATGTAAGTATCTTTGCTACAGGACACTTGGTGTGGGAAGCCTTACAAGCTGCCGAAACACTCGGCACCGAAGGCATTAAAGCCGAAGTCATTAACATCCACACCATTAAACCCCTCGACACCAAAGCCATTATCGATTCGGTAGCCAAAACCAAATGCGTGGTTACCGCCGAAGAACACATGCTTAACGGTGGATTGGGCGACAGCGTAGCTCAAGTTTTAGGACGTTTTTTACCCACACCCATCGAGATGGTAGGCGTTAACGATACCTTTGGCGAAAGCGGCACACCCGAAGAACTTATGGCCAAATATGGCTTAAATGCCGAAGCCATTGTTAATGCGGCCAAAAAAGCCATTGCCAGAAAACGATA
>DYOK01000284.1 GCA_020720565.1 Acetofilamentum sp. | reverse complement strand
ACATAATTATTGAATTTGTACCATGATTGTGAAATAAAAAATCAAAAAGCTATTTTTGTATAAAAAAGGCTGAAAGACTATGAGTAATATAAAACTATTTGAAAGCAAGCAAATAAGAACTGTATGGAATGAAAGCGACCAAAAATGGTATTTTGTAGTAGCAGATGTTGTTCAGGTATTGACTGACACTCCAAATCCCACAGATTATTTAAAAAAAATGAGAAAGCGTGATGAACAGCTTTCTCGAGGATGGGGACAAATTGTCACCCCCCTTTCAGCGGAAACAGCAGGGGGAAAACAAAAACTTAATTGTGCTAATGCACAAGGACTATTAAGAATAATTCCATGTATTGCAATTCGTGAAGAATTAACAGACGAATGGAAAAACAGGGGAATTAAAGCACAAATTGAGTACTCAATTTTAACAGCAGAAATCTCAAAAGCAACTTTTGGTTTAGCTCCCTCAGAATATAAAAATTTGAAAGGTCTTAAAAGTGAGAATTTGAGAGACCATATGACAGACCTTGAATTGATTTTCTCAATGTTAGGTGAAGCATCAACAAAAGAAATAGTCGTAAATACAAATCCTATAGGATTTATTGAAAACAAAAAAGCAGCGAAAGCGGGTGGGAAAATTGCCGGTGTAGCAAGGAAAAAACTTGAAGTTAAATAAGGAAGAAAAGTAGTTTCAACAGAGAATTATTTACCTGAATCGATGAAGAAAAGAATAAATCAGAAAGACGACAAATAAAAAGCTAGTAGATAACAGAACCTATGCCCAATAGCCTATGAAGGTGTAACTTGAAACGGCTGTACCCACATAAAATTTGTAGCGGGTGACAGTAGAGAAGCTCGCAAAACGGCTACTGGGCATAGCTGCAAACCGATTTTAGTACTTAGAATAATATTGCATCAGATTTTATTAAGCGAAGAACTTGTTTTAGTGTACGATACAAAACTAATAAATAGGTCGAAGACCTTATCATCATAAAATAGATTGTCAAAATGACCCGATTAAGTGTAAACATCAATAAAATAGCGACCATTCGTAATGCAAGAGGTGGTCAAATGCCTAATGTATTAAAAGCGGCTATCGATTGCCAAGCCTTCGGTGCCGAAGGAATTACAGTGCATCCTCGTCCCGACGAGCGCCACATTCGATACCAAGATGTGTACGACATCAAACCGATTATCCAAACGGAATTTAACATCGAAGGGTAT
Source organism: Acetofilamentum sp. (assembly GCA_020720565.1). Lineage (GTDB taxonomy): Bacteria > Bacteroidota > Bacteroidia > Bacteroidales > JAFGXI01 > JAFGXI01. The sequence goes on along the minus strand of DYOK01000284.1, from coordinate 1,320 downwards.
CCCACTCAATCGTTTATGGATTTGGTACTTAAAGTTAGACCCAATCAAGTTACCTTGGTTCCAGATCCTCCAGAGGTTTTGACTTCAAATGCTGGTTGGGATACTGTAAACCAATTGGGACTTTTGAAGGAAATTACCCAAGAATTACGTCAAAATGGCATTCGTTCATCTATTTTTGTCGATACAGAGCTTCGAAATATCGAGGGTGCAAAACATACGGGAACCGATCGTATAGAGTTATACACCGAACCGTACGCAGCTCAGTACCCTATGGGGCCACAGGCTGCCGTTGCTACTTTTGTACTTGCTGCTGAAAGAGCCCATCAGTTGGGCTTGGGCATCAATGCAGGCCACGATTTGTCGCTCGCAAATTTGGCGTTTTTTAACCAATCGATACCATTCCTCGACGAAGTGTCAATAGGGCATGCACTAATTTCTGACGCACTTTATTATGGTTTAGAAAACACCATCCAAATGTACAAACGGCTTTTGATGTAGCACCTTATGGAACTGTTTTATCGTCGAGTAGGTGCAGACAAGCCCGCTATGGTCATCATTCACGGTTTATATGGTGCATCGGACAATTGGATGAGTTTGGCCAAAATTTGGAGTGAACATTTTACGGTTTATGTGGTCGATCAACGCAATCATGGGCAGTCGCCACACAGTGCCATTCATACTTATTCGGCCATGTGCGACGATATTCTGGAATTGTTAGATCATCAAAAAATTAATAAAGCTGTTATTCTTGGTCATAGTATGGGAGGTAAAACGGCTATGCGTTTGGCAATGGACTATCCGCAACGTGTCGAAGCACTTGTGGTCATTGATATTGCACCGAAAAACTATACTTTAGCGACCGACCAGCAAGTTGCCGCTCACCATCAAATTCTAGACGGTCTCAATGCCCTAGATTTAAGTCAGATTCAGCGCCGCGAACAAGTCGAAATGGCACTAAACTCTGCTATTCCAGAGGAACGCACCAAGCAATTTATCATGAAGAATCTAAAAAGACGTAGCGAAGGAGGTTTCGAGTGGAAATTGAATCTAAAAGTGCTCACCGAACAAATGCCGTCAATTGCAGAAGGGTTTTATTCACATGAGATATATCGTCACATTACAGGGTTTCCTGTTTTATTTATTAAAGGCGAAAATTCGCCCTACATTAAACCAACCGATCATAACTTAATTTTAGATATTTTCCCTACCGCAGACATTGTAAGTATTCCGAATGCAGGCCATTGGATTCATGCCGAGGCACCAGAGATTTTAGCCCAGACTGTCATCAATTATTTGTTACCGTAATAATTGTAGGTTTTT
>DYOK01000043.1:12131-15147 GCA_020720565.1 Acetofilamentum sp. | reverse complement strand
AAATTTGATAACAACTTGACCAAAAGATATTTTAATCATATGTTTAAATTCTTTGTTTAAATCAAAATAATAATATTAACTTTGTAAAGTTTTAATATCATTTCAATGTCTTAACCATGAATTATGAACGAATTGAGCACAGAAGATAGAATAAAGCAAGCCGCCAAAGCATTATTTCAAGAAAAGGGTTATTCGGGCACTCGGACCAGAGACATTGCAGAACGCTCGGGCATTAACTTGGCCTTGTTAAACTATTATTTTAGAAGTAAGCAAAAGCTTTTCGAATTGGTGATGCTCGAAACCATTCAACAATTTTTTGGTACATTACCTCAATATTTAAACAATCCAGAAACCAGTTTAGACGAAAAAATTCAACTCTTAAGTCGACGGTATATCGACTTTCTTAAAACCGAGCCCGATTTGCCTTTGTTTATTTTGTCGGAAATTCGACACAATGCTTCGGGATTAATCGAAAAAATGAATTTGAACGAGGTCGTTTTTAAATCGGTTTTAGCCAAACAATATGCAGAGGCAATGGGACGAACTGAGGTCGACACCAAAGAAATTTATATGTTAATCATCAACCCTTTGTCTTTAATCATTTTCCCTTTTGTGGCACGTCCTATGGTTATGGCCTTAACAGGGCTCGACCAAAATGGCTTCGACCAAATGATGGAGCAACGTAAAACCCTGATTCCAATTTGGAATCGAAATATGTTAAACAGTGATTTGAATACTACAAGCTCAAATACAACGATATGAGATTCGGCTGGATAATTACACCCAAATACTTGATTATAATTACGTTCGCGTTGTCATTGAACGAAGTGTATTCGCAAAATGAACGCACGATTGAAATCGACTCTTGCTACAAATGGGCTAGGCATCATTACCCCTTGCTTAAACAAAACGAATGGCTATCGCAAGCTGAACAACTGAACCATACAAATGTAGGCAAACAATATTTACCACAAATCAATATTGGTGCACAAGCTACTTATCAGTCGGATGTGACCAAATTACCCATCAACATACCCAATATGGTAATACCCGAGCTTAGCAAAGACCAATACAAAATATACGCTGAATTGACGCAAACTTTGACAGGTGCTTTTACCATTCGTCAACAGCAAATAGTCGCTCAATCGCAATACGCCATCGAACAGCAAAAGAATGAGGTGGAATTATATAAAGTTTACGATCAAATTCAGAAACTTTATTTTGGCATCTTACTCAATCAAAATCAGGAATATCAAACGCTTATCATAAAAAAAGATCTCGATTTAACACAGCAACAAATAGAATCGTCGGTACGCGAAGGCTTGCTTGCCGCAAGCGAGTTACTGGTTTTAAAAGCCGAGTCGGTAAAACTTGAGCAACGGTTAACCGAGCTAAAATACAATAGAATCGTTTATTTTAAAATGTTGAGCATTGTAACAGGACAAACTTTAGATGAGCAAACCGTACTCACAAACCCGAATGATTTGAGGTTACAATCTGAAAACAATCGTCCAGAGCTGTCGTTGTTCGACTATCAGAAAGCCAATTTTCTAAACCAATCGGGTTTAATCAATCGAAGAAAAATCCCCTTAATCCAAGGTTTTGCTCAATTTGGATATGGACGTCCTGGTATGAATATGCTGAGTAACGATTTTGGAACCTATTTTATAGGCGGTCTGCGACTTAATTGGAATTTAGGACAATTTTATACCTCGGGAAAAGAACATGAGCTGGTTCAAATTAATCGAAATATGATGGACACACAAAAAGAAACATTTGAACAGAACATCGATGCAGCAGCTCAACAATTCTATGTAGATATTGACAAGTACGAGCGTCTGTTGCAACAAGACGATCAGTTAATTCAAATCAGAACAGAAATTAAAAATGCTTACCAAAGTAAGTTGACCTTGGGGACGGTGCTTAGTAACGACTACATTGAACAGAGTAACGCCCTAGACCAAGCCTTGCAGAGCAAGTTATTGCATCAAACCCAAAAACTAATAGCACAGCATCAATTAGCCTACTTAAAGGGACAAATTCAACCATAAAAATACATCATATGACAATGAACGTTTTAAACCGATTAAGCCTTGTCGGCATTGTTTTAAGCCTTGCAAGTGCATGTAATAAAACCCCTGAATTCGACGCTACTGGGGCTTTCGAAGCCGATGAAATTATCATTTCGGCTGAGCAAGGTGGGGTTTTAATGCAGTACGACCTTTCGGAAGGTCAAACCGTAAAAGCGGGACAAGTGGCAGGTTATATCGACACCATACCATTGGCCTTAAAAAAAGAGCAGATTTTGTATCAAATAGAAGCCCTACGCTCACGAAAACCTGACAGCCAGACTCAACTTAAAACACTTAAAACCCAGCTACAGACTGCACAGCGCGAGCTCATTCGGTTCGAAAAGCTCAAACAAGCCGATGCCGCAAGCCAAAAACAAATTGACGATCTAAATTCGCAATGTGATGTACTTCAATCGCAAATTGACGCTCAACAATCGTCGCTCAATATTTCGAATCAAAGTATCGATTCGGATACCAAGGCATTGATGACGCAAGTTAAACAAATTGACGATCAGATTCGCAGGAGCATACTTAAAATTCCGACCGATGGTACCATTTTGCTAAGTTATGTAAACACACACGAAATGATAGTTCCGGGCAAAGCCTTGTACCAAATTGCTCAGATGAACACCATGAAATTAAGGGTATTTGTAAGCGCCGATCAACTGATTCAAATCAAACTGAATCAAAACGTGAGCGTCAAAACTGACGATGGCCATGGCGGAACGAAGACCTACACAGGAAAAGTTTCGTGGATCAGTTCAAAAGCAGAATTTACACCTAAAACCATTCAAACTAAAAACGAAAGGGCGCATCAGGTTTTTGCAGTGAAAATAGATGTTCCGAATGATGGATATCTTAAAATCGGAATGTATGGTGAGGTGGTTTTTTGAATTTTGAATTATGAATGATGAATTTTGAATTAAAGATTTAAAATGTAAGAT
>DYOK01000043.1:0-12031 GCA_020720565.1 Acetofilamentum sp. | reverse complement strand
GTCAATCATCAATCAACAATTATAAGGATGGATATTATTCTTCAAAATATTTGCAAAACTTACACTAAATCGGGAGTAGAAGCGCTAAAGGACATTTCGTTCGAAGTGCCAAAAGGTGAGCTTTTTGGGCTTATTGGTCCCGATGGTGCAGGCAAAACCAGTATTTTTAGAATATTGACTACACTACTTTATCCCAATTCGGGCAAAGCGACCGTTTTGGGACTCGATACCCAAACGCATTTTAAAACCATTAGAGAAAAGATTGGCTACATGCCTGGACGGTTTTCCTTATATCAAGACTTAACAGTTGAGGAAAATCTAAACTTTTTTGCCCGATTATTTAACACGACCATCGCACAAAACTACGAGTTAATAAAGGACATTTACATTCAAATTGAGCCATTCAAAAATAGACCAGCGGGTAAATTAAGTGGCGGAATGAAGCAAAAGCTAGCACTCTCTTGTGCATTAATTCACAGACCCGAAATTTTATTTCTCGACGAACCCACCACCGGTGTTGATGCTGTTTCGAGAAAGGAATTTTGGCATATGCTGAAACGACTCAAAAACGAAGGCATTACCATCATGGTATCGACACCTTACATGGATGAAGCTACGCTATGCGAACGTATTGCACTAATTCAAAACGGACAAATTTTGAGTATCGATTCGCCAGAAGGCATTCAAAGGCAATACCCGTTTCGCTTGTTTGCTGTAAAATCGTCTAATATGAGTGGCCTTTTAAGATTTTTGAGAGCCCTTAAAACAGTGCAAAGTGTGTTTTCGTTTGGAGAATACCACCATGTTACTTTTCTGAACGCAAACGCCTCAGTAGTTGACGAACTTAAAATTGATATTAAACGCGCTGGCTTCGACCAGTTTGAAATTAAAGAGACCACGCCAGGAATCGAAGATTGTTTTATTCAACTGATGCCATCATGAGAAACGAGATAGTGATAAAAACCCAAAATCTGAGTAAGCATTTTGGTTCGTTTGCCGCAGTTGACCAAATTAGTTTCGAAGTTTACAAAGGCGAAATATTTGGTTTTTTAGGTGCTAACGGAGCAGGAAAAACAACGGCCATGCGTATGTTATGCGGATTGTCGCTACCCACATCGGGGCAAGCGTCGATAGCGGGTTTCGATATTTATCGACAGACTGAGTCCATTAAAAAACACATAGGATATATGAGTCAAAAATTTTCGTTGTACGAAGATTTAACTGTGATAGAAAACATTCGCTTTTTTGGTGGCATTTATGGTTTAGCCCCTGAAGTGATTAAGAGTAAAACCGAATCTTTAGTTGAGCGATTGGGCATGAGCCAGGTCAAAATGCAGTTGGTTAAATCATTACCCTTGGGTTGGAAACAAAAATTGGCTTTTTCGGTGGCCATATTGCACCAACCTCAAATTGTTTTTTTAGACGAACCCACTGGGGGTGTTGACCCAATAACGCGACGCCAGTTTTGGGATTTGATATACCAAGCTGCCGACGAAGGTATTACGGTATTTGTAACCACACACTACATGGACGAAGCCGAATATTGCCACCGCGTCTCGATGATGGTTGATGGACAAATAAAGGCGCTTGACACCCCTGCACAATTAAAAAAAATATACAACGAAGATAGCATGGACGAAGTTTTTTATCGATTGGCCAGAGGAGCCAAACGTCAAGCCGATTAAGGTCTTAGGCCTGTTTTGTAAGTTTGTAACTTGCTATTAATCTTTTTTTTAGATAAATAAAATACGACACTAAATTACTCATCATACTTAGTCAGAAAATGAAACAATTTTTGAGTTTTGTCAAAAAAGAGTTTTATCACGTTTTTCGTGATAAAAAGACTTTGTTGCTTTTATTTGGACTTCCTATTGTGCAAATTGTTCTTTTTGGCTTTGCATTGACCAATGAAATAAAAAATGCTGAAATTGCCATTTTCGATTTAGCACACGACCCCATGTCGCATCAAATTACCGAACGAATTAAAGCCAACTCGACTTTTTTGGTTCGTCAATATTTGACGCATCCGGGCGATATCGAACAAATTTTTAAATCGAGTAACACCAAGTTGGTTGTGGTATTCCCGTCGGAATTGCAAACAAACTGGGCACGTGGTACACAAACTCAAATACAAGTGATTGCCGATGCCTCCGATCCCAATACAGCCCAAACTTTGAGTAGCTATATCAATCTTATTGTAATGCAATACCAATCGGAACTCACCCGACGTACGAATATTCCCTATCAGATTGTCCCCGAAGTAAGAATGATTTACAATCCCGAACTAAAGGGGGCAACCAACTTTGTACCAGGTGTCATGTCGCTGGTTTTACTGCTTATTTGTATGATGATGACTTCGGTTTCGATTGTTAAAGAAAAAGAAAGCGGCACCATGGAGGTGCTTTTGGTATCGCCATTTAATCCATTTTTAGTCATTATTTCGAAGACCGTACCTTATTTGCTAATTTCCATATTGAATCTGATTGTAATTTTGTTATTAAGTGTCTATTTGTTAGGTGTCGATATCAATGGCAATGTATTTTTGCTTATGGCCGAAAGTACGCTATTTATCATTACAGCACTTTCGATGGGCTTGCTGATTTCTTCGGTTACCGAATCGCAACAAACGGCTATGCTTATTTCCCTTTTGGGCATGTTGGTTCCCGCTATATTGCTCACAGGATTTATGTTTCCTATCGAAAATATGCCCATTGCACTTCAATGGATTTCGAACATCATCCCGTCGAAATGGTATTACATAATAGTTAAATCGGTTATGATTAAAGGTCTTGGTTTTGCGTCGATTTGGAAAGAAACCCTCATTTTAATGGGGATGACTTTATTTTTATTGGCTCTTAGTCTTAAAAAATTCAAAACACATCTCGAATAGGGTCTTCGACCTATTTCTTGATTATGCAACTATCAGTTTATCAATATTCTATATTAATAATCTACGACATTAAATTATCCTGAATACTTAATTGCTTAACAATCCGAAACTACCCAAAAAAAGTGCAATATGCAAATTCTCAAATATTTACTCATCAAAGAATTTAAACAGATTTTCCGTAATAAGAGTATCTTACCTGTGATATTTGTCTCACCCATGATGCAGTTACTCATTTTACCTTTGGCTGCCGATTACGAAATTAAGAACATCAATTTGGCAATTATCGCCGAGCAATCGAGCACAGAAAGTCGCCGTTTGGTCGAAAAAATTCAATCGTCGGGCTATTTTAAAGTGGTGAGCAACCAGCATTCTATCGATGTGGCTCAAAAATTAATGGAAGACGACAAGGCCGATCTAATTTTAATATTACCCTACGATTTCGAAACAGAACTGACCCAACAAAAAGCGGTATCGGTTTCGGTCTTGGTCAATGCCATCAATGGGGTAAAAGCGGGTGTCGGGAACATCTATCTCAATAGAATTTTGATGGATTATAGCACCACTTTGCGCGAACTCAATCTGGCTACAACGCCATCTTTACAAAGTAATATTGAAGTTCGCGATAGTTATTGGTATAATCCATTTTTGGTATACAGCCATTTTATGGTTCCCGGCATATTGGTATTGTTGGTCACCATGATAGGGGCTTATTTAACCGCATTAAATATTGTAAAAGAAAAAGAACTTGGTACCATAGAGCAAATCAATGTCAGTCCAATTAAAAAATATCAGTTTATACTCGGTAAACTGATTCCTTTTTGGTTGATAGGTCAATTTGTGTTTACCGTTGGATTGTTTGTAGTTGCCGAAGGCGTTTATGGGGTGATTCCGCTTGGGAATGTGGGTTTGCTGTATTTCTTTTTAAGCATCTATTTACTGGCCGTTTTGGGGCTTGGTTTACTCATTTCGACCTACACTCAAACTCAGCAACAAGCCATGTCGCTAGCATTTTTCTTCTTGATGATTTTTATCCTTCTGGGTGGCTTGTTTACTGCCATCGAAAGCATGCCCACGTGGGCCAGAACAATAGCTCAATTCAATCCAATTTCGTACTTTATCGAAGTCATGCGGATGGTGGTAATGAAAGGCAGTACATTTAAAGATTTGATGCCGCACTTCGGAATTATGACACTTTTTGCCATTGTAATCAACTCGTGGGCCATGTGGAATTACCGCAAACAAAACTAAGGTCTTTGGTTATTTAAAAATTGAACTAATTGATTATTAGAACATTGTCAAAATATCATGCTCCGATTATTATTACACAATCAAAACTTCATTTTTCGCCTCTTTTGTACCAAATCCAAAACCCAGACAATAAAATAAACAAAAGTACCAAACCGACTAAAGGGACAATTAAGATATAAGAAGAGCCTATGGCAAATTCAAAAAATCGACCGGTATGCAACTCCAAAGCAAGCGACCAAATCGAAAATTGACTTTCAGAAATTTTGCTTGGCATCGGGCTGAATTTCGCATCGGAATTTAAAAAGTGGGCACCCGAATTATAGTCAAAATAAACTAAATCTCGATTAAGCCACGCCGCACCACTGACCAAGTGTGCTCCAATGGGCGAACCACGTTTAACAACTGGCTTGTAGGGTTGATTTTTAATCACATCGGAAATTTGCTGCGTTTGAATGTCCCACAAAAAAAGCCCTTCGAATGAGCCAATGAGGTAGCGATTAGCGTCAAAAGGTTCGAACACGGTTATGCCCATCACGCTAATTGGCGGTTGTACTTGGAATTTTTTAAGTTCAGATTTAAAAAAATCGTCGGAATAGAAAACCCCTTCGCTGGTTACAACGATAAAAATATTTTGATTGGAATCGTACCGAATGCCACGCAATTGGTCGAGCCAAGGGTTTGGGCTATCGAGCTCGCTGTAAGGGATTTTTGGGACTAAAACATTGGCAATGGGTATCAATAGGGGGGGGCGTAAAAACATACCGGTCAATGTCGTTAGTACAAGAAAAAACACTGTGGTCCAACCTAATTTATTGTGCCACTTTAAATTCCATTTGTTTCTTCTTTTGAGTTTTGATGCTTTTTCGGCTGGCAAACTTTTATGTTTAAGTTTCAATTTATTGTAAAACACAATGAGTCCGGTGATGGTTAAAAACACAAAGATAATTCCGACCAAATCGACCAAAATTTTACCTACAATACCATATATTTCGCCACTGTGAATGACCCACAAGGTTTTAAATAATCCAATCTTACCATGATAATTATCGGGTTTAGGTAATACAAAGCGGTCAAAAGTTTTTAAATCTTTTGTTTTATAAATGTACGAACGTGTTTGAATCCAAATTTCGTTGCCCACTTCGATTATATCTGTTATTCTTTGGTCGTGTGTATCGAATGTAAGCTGTTGCCAGCTATTTTCTTTTTTATCGAAACGATACAAGCCCATGAGTGTGCCAGCGAGCAGTTCGGTGTTTTTGCATTGGTAAATGACGCTAACTTTTCGGTTATCAATACCCGAAGGAAACCCTTTATTAAAATCCTCGAAATCGGAAAAATTTGAATCGGTAAGCCATACGCCCATGTTGCCATAAAATAACACCCGATTTGTATCGATTGTTATTGACCCTTTTGCCGATGCATTGTTCCAGTTCCGATAAGCGTAATTATCGGGCAAAAAGTTTCGAGGAATATCCACTTCCGAAAGCCAATCTCGATGATTTAATATAATCCCGGATATAGAATAGATGACTATAAACACCGAAAATATGATACTCAGCCACTTGTGATATTTTATCAATTGTTTCATGGATTGTTTATGTTTTTAAGGGGTTAAAAGTTGAAGGTTGCAAGTTGTTTTTTGTTGAATTGTTCAGACGTTGCGTTGTTTAATCCGGCATCATACACTTGTCCTGCAACATACGGCAAATCCTTTACAGGAAATATCTTAAATCTAGTTCGAATATTGATTCATTAATTTGTTATCCGGTAGTCTTGTGTCTTTTTGCATATTTTTGTTTTTGCAGTCGGTATATTACCAATCCAATAAACGTCGTTCTCCGGTAAGCGATTGGATTTCGGATATTTCTTGGGAAACTTCGAGCACACCTTTAAAACGGTTTTCTTCGTTGCGAACCGCAAAATATTGAATCAGAACAAATTTGGGCCCCATCTTTATCCAAAAGGAAGCAACGTCTTTCTCGCCTCTGATAAATGATTGAACAATTTTGTTAACCACTTCGACACTGTCGTGAGGGTGGCAGTCTTGAACTTTTCGACCGATTATTCCTGTACTTCTGGGGAAAATTCTGTGTTTGGGTGTCGAGAAATATTTTACAGTTTCAGCCTCGTCCACAAAGGTGATGTCTACGGGTAAATGACTGAAAATAAGTTCGAGTTGTTCTAAGGTTAGGACGCCTGTTTTTAGATTAATTTTGTAATCTGAATTGGTTTTTATTGTTTTCGGAATGGCTTGTTCCGGAATTTCGACAAAGGGTAATTCCATTTCTGCGGTTTGTATCAGCATTTTATCCCAGTCGGCTTGATCGAAAGTTTCGAGCATCAGCGGAAACAAAACTTTTTCTTCTCGAAATATAATGGTACTTAAGTTAAAAAAAACTTTACTGCTATATAAATTGAAAGCCTCTAAATCTAGAACTTTTTGGTTTAATACTTCAAGTGTTTTTTTGATGTTTTTTCTTATGTCGTCGTGAAAAGCCCACATCAAACGAATACATCGGTAGTGCTCCCATTTTTGTTCCAGCTCAGGAAAAATCACATTCTCTTTAATTGCATAATATCGGTCGATTTCGAGCAGTTTTTCAAATTCTGATTTTAAGGCTTTGGCTGTTTCCGAAGCGTATTGCCTATTCAATTCTTTAATTAAAACTTTACTTCGATTCAGTAAGTCTTTTACGGCTTTGTGGTGTATGCCGATTAAATATAATAAACTGTTGCGTTTGGGTTTAATGGGCTTGTATTCGGAAAGCAAACGATACAGAAGATTAAACAGTTTATTCGATGCCGTTTTCAGGCCCTCGATATCGGCATTTTCGGAAACCAATCTGTCTAATGCTTCAATGATATCGGCAGGTATAAATTGGGTGTCCAATATTTGGTATCGCTTGAGCAAATCGGTGCCTTTTTCGTCGGCCAATAAGCCTTTTAAATAAAGCTCCAGCTTTTGGACGCGTTCTTTTGAATGGTCGGTAAATTTAGACATGGTTTAAAAATTGAAATAATTTTATTTCAAAGTTATAGTTTTATGTATCAAATAAGATATAAGAAAAGGATTAAAAACTTACGAATTATATCATTCGTCAATCTTTAATCCTTAACTTTTAAATTTAGAAGCCGTTTATGCTTTCTTACCCATAAATGTCTTGGTAAACAAATCGATAAATATCAATAAACCACCACCAATCATCATGCTGTCGGGCAGAATTCTGAACCACATCCAACCGTTCATTTGACCCAATGCTTCGCGTGTACGGGTATAATAGTACCCCATTTCGGCAGCGGCTTTGGTTTGTTCCAAGCCAATGATTAAAGTAGGTAATGCAAAAAGCAATACCCCGATGGTTAGTAACCAAAATGCCAATTTACTGAGTTTGTCGTTCCATACCCATCCGTTGGCCATGGCGTTGGCACGCGAAGTCATGTAAAGGAACGCAATGGAAATGTATCCAAAAGCACCCAACAATGCCACGTGTCCGTGAGGCATAATCAAATAGGTTCCGTGAGAATAGTAAGAAATGGTCGGGGTATTGATAACCATACCGAAGAAACCGGCTCCAATCCAGTTTAAAACAGCCGAACCTGCAATCCACATAAATGGGGTCGAGAAGTCGTTTTTAGTACCTTCGCGTCGTTGCTCACGTTGGTTTTTCCATGCTTCGACTATCATCAAAGCCAAAGGAAGTGGTTCCAACGCTGAGAAAATCCCTCCGATAGCAATCCAGTATTCATCTAAACCTTGCCAAAAATAATGGTGACCGACGCCTAATGTTCCTGACATCATAATCAAAAACAATTCGAAAAACATGACACGCTCGGCCGTTTTTTGCGAAATTAAACCCAAAGATACCGTCATAAATGCAATAACACCGGCGGCAAATAACTCGAATGTTAATTCTACCCACAAATGGATGACCCACCAACGATAGTAATCGTCAACCGTAAAGTTGGGCATCACCTTATGAACCGGCATCATACCTGCAATATATAGCGTAGCAATACCAAATGCAGACCAAATAATGGTTCCTACCAATGGATTATTGGTTGCCGATTTTTTAATCAAAGTGATAATGAGAACAAACCAAAAGACCAAGCCTATAACCAAACCGATGTCCCAAACGCGACCGAGGTTAAGTAATTCACGACCTTCGTTACCAAGCCAAAACCACGTTTCGCGCATCTGTCCTGTGGCACCCATATACAAACCGGTAATTGATCCGACAGCTACAATCAAAAGTGCAGCCCAAAGCACATCGACCAGCCATGGGAATTTATGGTCTTTGTTAGCCACCCAAGGGGCGATAAGTAACCCACCAACAAGCCAGCCTACCGCTACCCAAAGAATAGCCAATTGTGTATGAATGGAACGAATGACATTAAACGGAAGTAAACTTTGCGATACCACAAAATCTTGTGTGGGGTCGGCATATAAGTGGGCGATATAGGCCCCTAAAAATAGCTGAACCACAAAAAGTAAAGATACAATCGGAATATATTTAAGTAACTTCTTTTGCGAAGCAAACATTGACGTAATTTTCAAAGCAGGCGATAAGGTTTCGTTCTCGTCTTTCTTGAATAAATATTCATATGATAAAAAGATGACAACGATGGTCAATGCCCACAGTAATAAAAATTCCCACAGAGATACAATGTGATTATTGTACGAAGTATCTTGGTCGACCAAAGGTTCTGCTGGCCAGTTGTTGGACCATGTTCGCTCTTCGCCTACCTTACCCTCGGTACCTGGGCGTAACGACGAGGCCACCATTTGCGACCAGTCTACAAAAGCAGCAATTTTAACGGCCTCTTCGGGGAGAATAACACCACCAGGAAATGCTCGTTCTTTGTCGCCTTCGACCAACATTTTAGTAATATGCTCCACATTCTTTTTGTATGCAGCAGCCGAAGCATCGGTATAAGTAACACCACTTTCGAGCAATTTGGTTTGTTGCTTAAAGTCTTGCTTTACACGCTCCTTAACAGCTCCTCGCTCGATTGCCGTCAATTCCTTTTCGGCTTTCTGATACATTTCCATACTGTAATGCTCGTATAAGTATACTGCACGATGGTGGAAAAATTCTGTTGAAAAGTCGGGACCCATATAAGCTCCCATGCCCAACATCGAACCCCAGTCCATTAAGTCGAACTGTTGAAAATAACCCTTACCGGCTACCACATCGTCGTAAGTGTAAAGCACTTCGCCAGAAGCCGATTTTACCTCCTTAGCAATTGGCGGTACTTCCTTTTGCAGATTGGCTGTGAAATAAATCAAAGCAGCCACCATAATAATAGCTATGAACCAAAAACTCGTATAGAGTCCCTTTTTGCTCATAAACTTGTCTAACCATGTCTCTTTCATAGAATTGAATTTTAAAAATTAAGGTCTTCGACCTACTAATTGATTGTGATATTAATTGTTTTGAAATGTCTTCTGTTTTTAATTCAGATATTTAAGTTATTGAAATATTCATATACTATAATTGTTATAGTAAAGATAGTTAAAAAATTCAAAGTTTTGATATTTGTAAATTGGATGCAATATGCAAAAGATTGTCGCTAAGCATCCCTTTGCACATTTTGTTGCGCACCGATACCCATTCGTGATGCAGTACGCATGGGTTCTCGTCAGAGCACTCGTCAAATCCCAATACACAGCCTCGATACTTTTCCATTCCCTCAACGGCATTAATAATGTCCATTACAGAAATCTGCTCGGGTCTTTTTTCAAAAGTATAGCCTCCATCGCGACCTTGAACCGACCGAATCAAACCAGCTTTTGATAAGTCTGTCAAAATTCGACGCAAATACTTATCCGAGACATTCAATGTCTTAACCAAATGCCCCGCACTGTGTAAAACCTCGGGAAATCGAGCCATATAGCTCAATATTCGGATGGCGTATTGCGATGTTTTAGATAAATTCATTTATATGCTACCTTAGTATAGTATTTATGTGCAAACATATTAAAGTTTTGTAAGTTTTCGGCAAACAAATGAAAATATTTTACTATAAAGTTGAAATTAAAAACTTCGACCTATTGCTTGTTTTATAACTCACTGTATATCATGGCATTCGAAAAACACGTTGCACCATTATATTGTTTAAAGGACTTATTTCTTAAAACTCGAAACAAAATATCAACATGGTTTTGTGTGTTTTTGACGCAAATTGGGAAGTAAGTATATAACCTTTTTTAAATTTTTTATGTAAAAAATGCCATTGTTAAAAGGTGTAAATATTGATTTTTTATCGAGATAAAGTTGGATATTTGCAATCCAAAACAAACTCGAATATGTCATCTTTTTTCAACCGCAATATTTTAGGTCTTTTTACAATAATTCTCCTATTGTGGGCGTGCGATACCAATAAAAATGAAATTTCAAGCACATCGGTATTAACCCGACAAGACAGCTCTGCTTACGAAAGTTTCTTTAAACCTTTAAGCCAGTTTAAAGATTCTACAAAACTTAAATCTAAAATTGATAGTTTAATTGAGTCATCGCCACAGCATGCCGCTTTTTTGCACCACCATGCAGCCATGTTTTATTACGCCCAATCGGATATAGAACGGGCTAAATTGCATTTTCTAAAATCGTCGGAATTGAGATTCGAGGCCCATCAATTTGAACTTTATGCCGAAATGATGACCAATTTGGGGGTTATGTACGAGTTAAGTGGCGACTATACTCGTGCCATTAAGCACTACAACAATGCTTTGCAAATTTTTGATAGCTTACATTTGGATGCCAAAACTGCCTTTGTTTATAATAATATTGGCGTGGTCTATCAACAACTAAAACAAGCCAATCAGGCACTAAGTTACTATAAAAAATCGTTAAGATTAACCCAAAAGTTAAACAAGCCCGAATTACTGGCACGCCGGTATAACAATTTGGCCACTTTGTACGAAGAGTTTCTGAATCGAATCGATTCGGCTGAATATTTCTATGTGTTGGCACATGATATTTATGTGATTAACCAAAGCCCCATGCTACCTGTGGTCGAAAACAACATGGCTTATATCAAATTGCTCCAAAAAGATTATCACCAAGCTGATTCTTTGCTCATGCTGGCACTGGGTCGATACAAACAAACTGGTCAAGAAGCCAAAGCCATTGGGGTATATCGCAATCAAGCCAAATTATATTTAGAATTAAAACAATTTGAGCAGGCTACAATTACAGCCGAACAAACCATTTTGTTAGCAGAGTCTAACTCCGAATTTGAGCTGTTGCAAGAAACACGGCAAATCTTAATCGAGATATTCGAGCAACAAAACAAGACCCACGAAGCCCTTGGTTTGTACAAAAAAATGGTAGCAGACGACGAAAAAGCTAAAAGCTTGGAGCAACGCAAAGAAGTTGAACGCTTGCAAGTCTCATTCGATGTTCACCAGAAAGAGCAACAAATCAGAATACTCGAAAAAGATAATCAACTCCAAAACAGAGGCATCTGGATTTTGACACTTGCCTTGTTGGCGGCCTTAATCGGATTAGTTGGCCTGATATGGATTTATCGGCTGTCTCGACAAAGTTCGCAATTGATTATCGACCAAATGCAACGCGATATTTCCGACTATATCGCTCAAATCGAAGAAAACAAGGAGGCCGACGAACAAACTCACCAAAAAGAAATAAACCAACACCAGTTGCTTATTCTGGAACAATTAAAACCATATGGACTGAGCGAGCGCGAAGAAGAAGTTCTTATGCTGATTGCACAAGGGTTCAAAAACCAAGAAATAGCCGATAAATTGTTTGTCTCGCTCAATACAGTTAAAACCCATACCAAAAATATTTTCTCAAAATTAGATGTCCGCAACCGAATGGAAGCCGTACAAAAAGCCAATAAATCGGCATAAAACATCAAAAATCACCC
>DYOK01000283.1 GCA_020720565.1 Acetofilamentum sp. | reverse complement strand
GTTCTACAAACTGTCGAAAATTATGGCCAGCAAGGTCATTGCAGCATGTTGCTAGGGATCGACAAGCTAAATAAAAAATACAAGTTTGTAAAACTGGTTCTTTATAAAGTGTGTGGGTATAGCACAATTTGGAGTACATTTACCAACGAAAAAATACCCGAAATTTACTTTTTGAGGTTACTTTGTTAGATGTATCTCTAATAAACTGTAAATAAAGCATTTAACCCAACTTGAAAATAGGGCCTGATGCTTAAAATTGGAATATATTTACAATACGTTACTTTGCGGCATGTATACAAAGAAATCGGTGGCGAATGGTTGGTAAAACAAGCTTTCGAAACGCTCGAAATGGACGATAATCTTGCAGAAATAGCTCAAATGTTATTCACAACCAAGCTATTACATCTGTCGAGCGAATTAGAAACAGAGTGTTGGCTATGCGAAAATCACCCGCTTACGAACTTTACAAAACCCAACAAAACCTGATCCGTGACTAACTCTACAAAACTGCAACATCGATGTATTCGGAAAAAGAAACGATAGAAAAAATGCTGTATTCCAAGATACAAAACATTTTTCTGGAAAAAGCAAAATCGTCCTATTCGATTTACCCAATATGTTTTTTGAACGCCAGATGTGGGGCAGTGAAAAAGCAGAATTAGAGAGTAACTTTAAACCCTTATCCCCAAAATAGTTATATCGTCGGTCTGAACTTGTAAAGCACCTTGCTCATTCATCCATGTATGAAATAATTCGGTAAGTTTTTGTTTTTGCTCATGCATTGGTTTGTCTGACAATTGAGAAAGTACCAATTTCAATTTTTTTGATAAAAACTTTTTGTCTTTTTCGCCTCCAAACTGGTCTTGAAAACCATCACTGGCTAAATAAATCACATCCCCCTTGACTAATTGTATGGTATTCAATGTGAAATCGTCCATTTTAGGATAAATACCCACTGGCATTTTATCGGGTTTATATTCAGTAAAAACGGGTTTGCTCTCTTGATAATGTACAACCCAAAGCGGAATATTAGCCCCCGACCAGAGTAATTGTTTCGAAATGCTATTATAGGTGCATATCGAAATATCTAAACCGTCGTTTTGGTAGTTTTCCACTTGCTTTTGACCTAAAGCTTTAATCAATTCGGTACGGAGTTTCTGAAGAATTTGGTCTGGACGAATAATTTGCTGGGTCACCACAATTTCTTTAAGAATACCCATTCCCAACATGCTCATAAAAGCCCCGGGAACTCCATGGCCTGTGCAATCGGCTACGGCAATTATCGACCAATTGCCCACAGTCGAATGCCAGTAAAAATCGCCCGATACAATATCTTTTGGTTTGTAAATTAAAAAATGCTCTGTAAAAACAGCTTGTAAGTTGATTAAGTCTGGTAAGGCCGATTTTTGGATACGTTTGGCGTAATTGATACTATCGGTAACGGCTATAAAGAGCTCTTCGGTTTTCTTTTTTTGTTCTAACACCAGATCTCTTTGTGTTTTAATTTCTTCTTTTTGCACACTCACTTCTTTAACCAACTTCCGCAATGCGGCATTCTGGCCTTTTATTACCCCCGATGCTTTTCTCAAATTACGACGCTGAATATAAAAAACAGCTATAAAAACCAACATGAGCACGGCAATTCCCAATAGTGTCCAAATATATTTTCTTTGTGTAGATATAGCCAATTTATTATATTTCTGATCGACTTTCAGAATCATATTTTCTTTTTCGGTTTCTTTTATTTTATACTTAACCTCCATCTCGGCGTATTCCCTGTTTAAATTGGCATAACTGATCGATTTACTAATATCTGATTGTAGCTCAAAATATTCAAGTGCTTTTTCATAATTTTTACTTGCACGATTTAACATGTATAAACTGCCATAAATTTCGCCCAAATAAAAGGGCGATTTAATGGCTTTGGCTAATTTTAAGGCTTTAAAAAGATACGAACTTGCTGTGGTATAGCTTTCGTTTTTGATATAAAGATCGCCAAGATTGCTGTATATTAGAACAATATTGACGGTATCTTTGGTTTCAATTGACAAATCTAGGGCTTCGAAATAATATTGCATGGCAATATTAGTTTTTGATAAATCCAGATACACATTGCCTAAATTGAGTAATGTCGAAGATTTACCTTCGATGCTCCCAATTTTATCGAATAATTCTAATGCCGATTTAAAATATTTTTCGGCTAAATTCATCTTACCTAAATTAAAATGAATATCGGCAATGTTATTATATAAAGCTGCTAAATTGAAGGTGTCTTTTTCTATGTAAACAATGGTTCGATTGTAGTAATCGAGTGCCTTTTGTTTATCGCCCAAATCGTCATAATTGATACCAATTTTATTCAAAGCCCGAGCCATTCGTAAGGTATCTTTTTTAACCAATGGCTTTTCGATATAATAAAGTAAGAATTGAATGGAGCTTTTATATTCGGCAATATCGAAATACACATTTGCTAATGAGATTAAGATATCGACCTCTTTTTTTGTCTTAAGCGATTGAATAGATGTGGTTTCGAGCGCTTTGTTGTAGTG
>DYOK01000042.1 GCA_020720565.1 Acetofilamentum sp. | reverse complement strand
GCTGAAAAAATATGGGCTTACTATAAACGAAAATTCACCAACAAGTTACATCATAAGGTCTTCGACCTATTTAATATTTTTCTAACTTCCATTAATACAATCTCTTTGCCTAATTAAACACGACATTATATTATTCTAAGTGCTTACATTAGACGAAGTAAGCGATTTTATTATAAAAGCGACTAATGAGTTAACTAAGGAAATGCTTATTTCGATTTGCTCATATAATTATATTTTCGCTAACTCTCTTTGGATCATGTACGGTATGTAATTGGTATAAAAATCCAACCAATCAAAAAAAATCACTATTTGGCCTTTTGTATGCATTGCTCCGAAATTGGTATCGAAAAATGGCGTGTCGACCTTGAGAAAATGACCTGCACATATTTTGATAAATCAGGAAATTAAGTATTAGCGGAATCCACTCCATCTACCTGATTGTAAGATTTATACCACAAACTTAGTTAATGCTTTCTGCTAGAACGCACTGTGCAGCAATTTAATACTTAGACCTAATTGTGCCGACCAGCCTTCGGCATCGGTTAAACTCACAAAAAAATGATAATCTCCTTCGTCGTATGGGACACCATTTTTTTGGCTCGGAATCACAATGGCTTGATGGGTTCGGTACTGTTTTAAACCATTTGGAATTGAAAAGGAACTGATGTACACCAAAGGATTAACAGCATTTTTTATAGGTGCTAATTCGCAAGACTGAACCTGAGTGCTGTGCGAATGGTGGTCGAAATTATGGTGCATATCAATATTATACGATCCTAACTCGACATTATCGCCAAAATCGAGATGAATCCAAAGCGTATCACCAAAATAGGCGGTGTCGCACTGTATCGGATTGGCTTCGGCAAAAGCAATACTGATAACGGGTTTTTGGGTATCGGTTTCAGAGTCAGTTTTTTTACATGACCACAACAAAAGAGATAGTATGCTAAATAAAATAGTTTTTTTCATGTCGGTATGTTAATTTACTCTCGAACCCCCGAAGGGAGAATTAGAGCGTAGTTTGTATAATTTATGTTTTATTTTATAATCTAGTAGATTGATATTTGGTAAGTTACAAAAACAACAAATAGGTCGAAGACCTTAAATCGTTACTTGAATTGGATAATGTGCAGAGTAAGTCCAATTGCCACCAAATGCATCTTTCGTTTTTACCAATAGATAATACTCGCCCGACTGCCATGTAATGGTTTGCGATGGATTATTAAAATCTTGAGCTGTGCCCACATGGATACTTATATCGAAGCTGTAGTTCTTTGAATCAGGAAACTCGTGGGTATGCACCAGTACTATTGAATTATTGGAGCTAACTTGAGCATCGGTTAATAACTGATCGGCTCTAACTAAGGCGACTAACAAACCGCCTAATGCCGTCTCGTCGCCTACTGTACCAGCAATGCGAATGGCTTGTCCGTTGGTAAATGCTTGTCCATTAGTTGGGGCAGAGCTTATGGAAATAACTGGGACTTGAACATCGCTAGGGAATTCGATGTGCAAATCGGACTCCACAAGGGTTTGCTGTCCGGTTTGATCGGTCACAATAAAATGCACGTGATAATGTCCCGTATCGACTGTCAATGGGATGTCGACGTGTTCGTGAAAAGTAGTGTTTTTTAAACCAGAAAATTTCGTATACAACGAATCAAATTCCCATTCTAAGGCGATTTGACGCACTTCTTCTCCCGAATGAATTTCGAGTTGGATAGTCGATATTTTCCCTTCGGCGACAACTTCGGCTTCCAGATGCAAGTCAGCTCCAAGGTATGCTGTCATGCTGTTTTGTAATCCTACCTCGAACCCACTTATGCTTGGTTTTGCGACGGGTTCAGCTTCATCTTTTCGGCACGATGCCAAGCCTAAACTAATGATAATTAGACCAATCGTCCATTTGTTTATTGTGTTCATCTTATTGTTTATTTGTTGAAATCTAAAAATTGCAAGTTAAAATGTCTGCCTGCAAGGTGGGGCAGAAGGCTCGCTCAATAAATCTGCCAGTTAATCAGGTCGAGCACTTTAGTTTATCTCGATGCTTAAATTCACTGTAAATGTTCGGGCCGGCTCTGGCATATTAATCATTCTATAATAACTCATATGATTGTAATATTTTGTGTTAAGAATATTTTTAATTTGAAATGTTAAAGCCCAATTCATTTTTGCAATGCGGCCATTTGTACCTGTAGAAAAATGCCACAGTTGGTAAGCTGGAGTTTCTGTTTCGGGAGGGACAATCCGATTCTGCCTCATTACATATTGATAATCAAGCTTAAAATAGATGTCTTGCATGCTTAACCATCTATCCAATGTCCATTTCAAAAACACTTGGCCACTTGGGGGCGGCGAAAATGGGATGGTAAAACCTTGTTTTTTTCCCGACAATTGAGTGGACACAACCCAATCGGCCGAAAGACCAGTTTGCCAATGCTTGTAAAAAGAATATTGGCCGTGAATCTCTCCTCCGTACCTAAAGAGTGCCGTTTGTTCGTATTCAAAAATCTGATGCCCAGCACCATATACGACATCATGTTCCGAAGTTGGATTCAGGTAAATGAAATTATCGAAGTAATTGACATAGGGTGTTAAGCCCACAGACCAGTTTTTTTTATGGTATTCGATGGTTGCATCGAGTTGATACGACGATTCAGGGTTTAAATTTGGATGGCCTTTTTCGAAGCTAAAATGATGATAATTAACCCCGTTGGTGTGTAATTCTTTTGCCGTCGGCATTCTAAAACTTTTACCTAGATTAAGTTTAGTCAATACATGTGCTTTATTCCAAATTAATCCCACCGCACCCGACCAAGAAAACCACTGGTTTTGCGAAGCGGTAGATCTGGTCAAAAAAACCATTTGTGTGTCTGAACCGTTGACAATTGGCGAAGTAAACCAATCGGCATACGCATCAGATTTTAGATGGGTATAATCTAAACGTGCGCCCATTTGCCAAGATAAATTCTGGCTCAAAGCCTGATTGAACCAAGCGAATGCGGCGGCCTGATGTTGCCGATATGCGGGTATTATAAAACCAATACCATCGATCTGATTATCTTGAAACGTATAAGACAAACCTGTTGTGGTTTTAACATTTTCGTTCCATTGCCGATGGTATTTGGCAATGGCTGAATATGTCCATTTTTCGAATGCTTTTTCTAAATCGGCTATCGATTTCATATTTTCGGGGACTTCGGCGGGCATATAACCATGCTGCACATATGGGCTACGTTCTTCGCGGAAATTGGCTTGTAAACCTTGTTCCAACTCCATTTGGTAGTGGCCAGCATTCCATTTCGAAAGTGTATTAACTTTGTAATGCTGAACCGTTTGGTAGGGCCACTGAATATCTCGGTTCGAACGATCGTGCAATTCCGTGTCCACATTTCGGGGTTCGAGCCCAAAGGCGTTGGCAAAGAATCCTGCTTGGTGATCGAGTACACTGGCGTGCAGTTTATGGGTGATTTTTTCGCCCAAATAACCCAGGACCAAATGTGCATTAATCTCACGGCCTGCCGTATTTCTAACTTTACCTTGATTTAAGGGAACTTTGTATGAGTATACATCGACCGAATCGCTTGGGACACGCAAATCGGCAAAATCGGAATACCCAATTCGGGCTATGGTGAACCAACGTTCGGCTCTATATCCCAAACCACCCGACACGCCCCATAGTCCATTGTTAGAATTAGACCACAAATCGAGCGACGATTTTGTCGTGTGGGCTTTTGGAACTTGGGTTTGTTGCAGCACAATCACACCACCAATGGCATCGGACCCATAGAGTAGAGCTTGTGGGCCTTTTATTAATTCGATTCGGTCAATTCCCATTTGATCAATTTCCAGACCATGATCGGCACCCCATTGTTGACTTTCGTGTTTGATACCATTTTCGACCACCGCCACTCTATCGAAGCCCAACCCACGAATCATGGGTTTGCTTTGACCACCGCCAATATCCATAGATTGTATGCCTGGAATCTGGTCAATCGACTGAATCAAATTATTGGCTCGGTTCTGTTGCAGATAATCGGTCGACAGCACATCGACATGCACCGCCTCTGCACGTTGGCGTTGTGCCTCGTAATGGTCTTGAACCACCACCTCTTGTAGCTGATTAAGTGCGGGTTTTAAAATATATTTTAGGGTTTTGTTCGAGCCTGCTAATAACGTGTCAACGATGGTTCGATATCCCAAATACGAAATTTCTATTACCACTTTAGCACGTGGTTTTAGCGAAAGTTTAAATCGGCCATTCGACTGGCTTAATGTGCCTTCGGTGCCGCCTAATTCCCTTACGGTAGCCCCAAAGATAGGACTATGCAGCTCGTCTAAAACAACGCCTTCGATGTTCGTTTGTGACCTCAATTGACTGGATAAGCCGAAAGCCAGCAAAATGAGACTGATTAGATAATATTTAAAAAAACTATGATACATTGGTGTTGCAATTATGACACAATCCTCTAATTATTAAATCGGTATGATGTATCAAATATCCTTCGGGAAGGGGAACTACTGGCATGTGAATACCATCGACACAGCGAACCGAATCGCATTGTTCGCAATAAAAATGTGCGTGTTCTGAGCCTCGGTGTGTATGTACGGCGTATTTTATCTTTTGCGGGTCGAGCACAATTTTGTGAATCAATTGATGTTCGAGCAAGGTCTTGAACGAACGATAAAAAGTAGTTCTGTCGAAATCGACCGATAAATGTGTTCTGATTTCGTGTTCCGAAAGGGCCTCACGTACATCGAGCATAGCTTGCAAAATGCCTTCGCGACACGCCGTGCTTTTAAGCTGATGGCTATGCAGCAATTCTTGAGGATTGGTATTTTGATGTTCAATCATAGCTGGTTTTTTTACAATATCAAAGTATGATGTAATTATTCAATGTCGTATTTTTTTATCTATAAGTTTGACAAATAGTCAGTTGCAAAAACCAGATGTAGGATAAAGACCCCCAAATGCAACCGTGTTGCAAATATACGGTGATTCTGATTCAATGCAACTATGTTGCAATAAAAAACATTATCCCATTTTTTAAGGCTAGGTGCTTGATAAATTGTTAGTTATAAAACCAAGTAATCGGTCGAAGACCTTAATTCCAAGGGGGGATTTTTAGATACAAACCCGAGATTGATGTATTTCGATAAATTCAAGCATTGTTTCTAAAAGAATGATGCTGATAAACTATTAGTTTCTAATTTTGCAATAAGATAAGGTCTTCGACCTGTTTCTTGTTTTTGTAAGTGGATATATCAATTTTCTGGCTTAATAAAACACAACATTAAATTATACATATTACTTAATACTCAAACATGCAACTCACTTTTCTCGGGACTGGAACTTCGCAGGGTGTACCCATTATTGGGTGTAAATGTTCGGTATGTCAATCGGCCGATCCTCGCGATCAAAGACTCAGGACATCGGTTCACATACAGTCCGATGGTCTGTCGTTTGTAATTGACAGCGGCCCCGATTTTAGGCAGCAGATGTTGCACGAAAAGATTGACGCTTTAGACGCTATACTGTTTACACACGACCACAAAGACCACACCGCAGGGTTAGACGATGTTAGAGCATACAATCATTTGATGCAAAAGCCCATGCAGGTATACGGAGAAGAATATGTGTTGAGTACCATCAAAAGAGAATTTTCGTATGCATTTACCGAAAAAAAATATCCTGGTGTGCCCGAAATTGAGCTCAATACCATTGACGATCGTCCGTTTTTTATCGAAAATTTAAAGATAATTCCTATAAGGGGAGTACATTTCAAATTACCTGTTTTGGGGTTTAGAATTGGCAATTTGGCCTATTTAACCGATATGAATCAACTCCCCGAATCGGAACGATACAAACTAAAGGATTTAGATGTTTTAATCATCAATGCCCTTCGCATTAAAACACATGTGTCGCATTTTAATCTCGAACAGGCTTTAGATATTATCAAATTAAGCCAGCCCAAACAAGCGTATTTGACCCACATTAGTCACAAACTAGGTCTTTATCAAGACTTAATACAACAATTGCCATCCAAGGTGCTACCTGCATACGACGGATTAAAAATAACTTTCTAGAGAATTTGCTATGCGAACATTATTTGGTCTGGATCGCACAGCCGAAAGGCTGACACAAATTAAATTGATTTAGCGATTTAGGTCTATTTTTCATATGCGTAGAGTTTTTTAAAAATACAAAATTTTTGGTTATGTAAGTGTTCCCACATGGAGAAAGCCTGTCCCAAAAAAAGGCACTTGCTACGACATAGAACCGAGAGCAAATACGAAATCTGAAAAAATATTCAAAATACAATTTTGTTGATTTTTGATTAACAAGAACCTCTATAAGACTATGATTGCGTGTATTATAGATAAGTTTTTTTCTAACCTGACCTACCTACTGGCAGGCAGGCGACAGACAGGTACGTAATCTGGGTTAATAAACCCTTATAAAGTTGCCTTTCACGAAAAGTAGTTTACCTTTGTAAAAAAATAAGGTTCTCGACCTATTCCGAAAGTGAAAATATTGTAGTCAGAATCCTTTTAACTGTACGTTTTTATCCATCGGCATTATTAACAATCAGCTAATTATTTTCTTTTTACGTTAATAACTGGCCATATTATTTATTACAGCAATTTAAACATGACATTTGAAGATCTACAATTAATAGACCCCATTCTTAAAGCCTTACGCCAAGAGCATTATATCGAACCCACACCCATTCAACAACAAGCCATTCCGTTAATTTTACAACGACACGACGTGTTGGGTAGCGCCCAAACAGGTACTGGGAAAACCGCCGCTTTTGCCATCCCAATCTTACAACATTTGTTTAAAGAACGAGAAAAAACCAACCGCTCTAATGCCATTAAAGCGTTGATAATCACGCCTACTCGCGAGCTTGCCATACAAATTGGCGAAAGCTTTTCGACATACGGGGCATTCACACGAATAAGCAATACTGTTGTTTTTGGTGGCGTATCGCAACTCCAACAAACTAAAGCTCTACAAAGAGGCGTCGATGTATTGATTGCCACACCGGGTCGCTTGCTCGACCTAATCGACCAAGGATTTATCAACTTAAAACATATCGAATATTTTGTTCTCGACGAAGCCGACCGAATGCTCGATATGGGTTTTATTCACGACATTAAACGAATTATCGCCTTACTTCCGCACCAAAGACAATCCCTGTTTTTTTCGGCTACCATGCCACAAAATATTGTCGAACTCTCGCGAAAAATTCTAAACAATCCCAAGAAAGTAGAGGTTAGTCCTGTTTCGTCAACTGCCGAAACCATTCAACAGTTTCTGTATTACACCAATAAGTCAAGTAAAAACGATTTGCTCCTCTATATTTTGAACGACTCAAAAATGGATCAAGTCTTAATCTTTGCTCGCACTAAACATGGTGCCGACAAGATATCGAAGTATCTAAATAGCAAGCAAATACAAGCCGCTGCCATCCACGGCGATAAAGCCCAGACCCAACGTCAAAATGCATTAAACAAATTTAAAGACAAAGCCATAAGCGTTCTGGTAGCTACCGACATTGCTGCTCGCGGTATCGATATCGATAAACTAAAATATGTCATCAATTACGATATCCCAAATATCTCCGAAACCTATGTGCATCGCATTGGCCGATCGGGGCGAGCAGGTGACGAGGGTATGGCTTTTTCGCTATGCGAACCCGAGGAAAACGATTATGTAAAAGATATCGAAAAACTGATACGTATTCGTATCCCAGTAGTCGAAAATCATCCGTTTCCACAAACCGATAGGGCCATGAATGCACAAGAGAAAAAGGCCTTCGAAAAGGAAAAAACAGCCAAAAAACAGGCTTTTTTCGCTAACAGAAATCGCAGAAACTAAGGTATTGAGCTTAAACCCTTTACTTTAGCTAGGTTACATAATTTGAAAAAAATGCTCGTAATTCATTCATAAGTATTAGAAATTAATTATTTTTGAAAGTCAAGAATTCAAAATAATTACTAATGTCTATTGTCGATTTTATAAGATTTCAAAAAAAACTATTTCTTTATTGTTTAGTTTTTTTTTCAGCAAGCCTGTACTCACAGACCATACTGAATTTACAAGTTAAAGATTCAATAACCGGAGAGCCATTAAGTTATTGTAATGTATTGGAATACCGAACAAAAATGGGTGGTATAACCAATGAAGAAGGCCAAATTCGGTTTAAGGTAGATTCAGTGTCTGATGTGTTGATGTTTTCGTATCTAGGATATGAGAATTTGAAGATTTCGGCTTCTCGATTAATTGACAAATCGACAGTTTATTTAATACCAAAGTCATTTAACATTCAAGAAGTTACCGTTACTCCAGATAACAATTTCTTATACGAAGTTGTGACTAAATGTCGAAAGCAAATACAAAACAATAAAAGTGAGCATGTTTCTAAAGTATTCTATCAGGTCGAAACCGAATCGAAAGACGAACCTATTGAGTTACTTGAATGTTATTATAATGGCGTTCATCAAGGACAGACTATTTCCGAGATTAAATATAAAGCAGGTAGAGTTGCAC
Organism: Acetofilamentum sp.; assembly: GCA_020720565.1. GTDB lineage: Bacteria > Bacteroidota > Bacteroidia > Bacteroidales > JAFGXI01 > JAFGXI01. The sequence goes on along the minus strand of DYOK01000042.1, from coordinate 6,636 downwards.
TTGCTACAATGGATGGAAACTACTTTTTAACACGAAGTTCATCGTTTTCAATGGCGCAAATCGATATTATTAAAAACAATAAATTATTTCCGTTATTACCATTACAGTTGCGTAAAAAAGAACTTCAAAAGTTATTCGAGCTGCAACTGATAAGCTCTGACACAGATAGCTACACCATAAAATTTTATCCAAAGGTCAAAAGCGATTGCTTTTCGGGTGAAATGTGGATTAATAAAAGAACTTCTTCTCTGCAAAAGATTACGTTTCAGATTGAAGAAACAAATCAACACCCGTTTATACCCCTGTTTTCTGGTGATTCTATCGGTAAAATATCTATTTTCATTTCAAATGTATACAAAGTGGTAAATCAAAAAACTGCTCTTGATTATATCCATTTTGATTATAAATTTGTGTATAAAAGTGTTAGAGACACCCCACAGATTGCGGAAAGAAGAATAATACACAGACCGATACATTCGAAGGGGGTTTTGTATTTTTACGATTATAATCTTCCGTTTATCCCTAATTTTTTTGATTATAATAAAGACTTAGACGATTACAGATTACTATCATTTATTCCATACAACGAGCATATATGGGAAAACGAAAAAGGATTGGTTTTAACCGAACAACAAAAGCAAAATATAGGGATTTTATCGAAGCAAGGACAAATGATTAATTATCGTGATTTTAATGAGATGCCACGCTTTAATATAGATGAAGGAGAATCGAAAAATCATTTTTTTCATGACTTTTTCGTTTTTTGGCAAGACAATAAAAGAGTGGTTTTAAGCCGAGAAAAAGGTGGACTAAACGAGGTTTATCCCATTAAAATTATTAATCAACGTATTCCGAGAGATCTATATCAGCTTAAAGTTCAAATATTATTAGATGCATACAAAGTCGATAGTACCATTCAAACTAAATCCTATACTGTTTTTGATTTTGTAAATACCTTTTACCATCTTCCAGAGAACGAATATACAAGGGCTTTTATTAACATCTATTTTGATGTTTGTGAAATTGAACGTAGAAAAATGCAAGCGAATCTCGATTCAAAGTTATATTCAAGGCCAGAAATCGAATCGATATATAAAACTGCGTTAAAAAATATTGAATTAATTGGAGAGCAATATTTTAAAGAAGTTAGTGCGGGTAAAGATTTAGAAGGTTTAACAAAATGGAATTTATACGTCCAAAAAGAATTAGGAATCGATAATATTCAATTGGAAAAGAATTCTTTGGAAAAGTAAGGTTTTCGTCCTTATTCTTGTTTTTGCAAGTGGCGATTTATCAAAATTCTAGCTTTATAAAATACAGCATTAAATTATAAATAATACTTAGGCATTGTAACGAAATAACCTGTACATTTTGACTTGCTATATTGCTCTTTTTCTGCGTTTCAAATTTTGCAAAGAGACGCAAGCTATTAGCTTCAATTTGTGCCTTGAAAAAGAACAAAATGTCTGTGTCAATTCTGAACACTTTATTTCGTTACAAAGCCTTAGGCACTACCCGTACTCTTCCCACGATTTAATCAATAGGTCTGATGCACTCTTTTGGCAAAACGAATAGATAAATGCACTGGCCAATCGGGCATTGGTAATGAGTGGGATATTCAAATCTATGGCTGTCCGGCGAATGGTATAGTCATTTTGCAGCTCTCCTGCCGACAAGTTTTTTGGAATATTGACCACAAAATCTACCTTCCCACTTCGCAATAATTCGATAGAATTGTCCGTCCCTTTTTCGTCGGGCCACGATACCACCGAAACTGGAATGTCGTTTTGTTGTAAAAGCAAAGCCGTTCCTTTGGTTGCAAACAGTCGAAGGCCCTTTTGATGCATGAGTCGGCATGCGTGGAGCAGCTCCACTTTAGAACGAGCATCACCACTCGAAATAAGCACACCTTTCTGCGGTATTTTATAACCCACCGACAACATGGCTTTGAGCACCGTTTCGTAATAATCGTCGCCTATACAACCTACCTCGCCAGTCGACGCCATATCGACACCCAAAACTGGATCCGCTTTGCTCAAGCGCGAAAACGAAAACTGTGAGGCTTTTACGCCAATATGTTCGATATCAAATATCGACCGCGAAGCTTTTGGGATACTTTGCCCCAAAATAACTTTCGTGGCTTGATGAATCAAATTCTCTTTTAATATTTTCGACACAAACGGGAAGCTGCGCGAAGCCCGTAAATTACATTCAATCACTTTAACCGCATTGTCTTTGGCCAAAAATTGGATATTAAAAGGTCCGCTAATATCTAATTCTCTGGCAATATTTTTGGCTATTTTTTTGATCCGTCTGATGGTCTCGAAGTAAACTTTTTGTGGTGGAAAAACCAAAGTGGCATCGCCCGAGTGAACACCAGCAAACTCGATATGTTCCGAAATAGCATACAACTTAATCTCGCCTTTTTCGGCTACGGCGTCGAACTCTATTTCCTTGGCATTTTCGATAAATTCCGAAACCACCACAGGATGCTGCTTACTCACTTTGGTAGCCAGTTTTAGAAAATGATGCAACTCTTCCGAATTCGAAACCACATTCATAGCCGCACCCGACAACACATACGACGGACGAACCAAAAGCGGAAATCCAACTTCTGCCGAAAATTGGTCAATCTCGCTCAAATCGGTCAATTCTTGCCAACGGGGTTGGTCGATGGATAATCGGTCGAGCATCGACGAAAATTTGTGTCGGTCTTCGGCACGGTCAATCGATTCGGGTGTAGTGCCCAGTATGGGTACCCCCGATTTGTGTAAGCGCATGGCCAAATTATTGGGAATTTGCCCACCCATCGAAACCACAAACCCCTTCGATTGTTCAATGTCTTGAATATCGAGTACCCTTTCGAGCGATAGCTCGTCAAAATACAATCGATCGCAGACATCGTAATCTGTACTGACTGTTTCGGGATTATAGTTAATCATTACAGCGCTGTAACCCTCATTTTGTACGGTCTGTAGTGCGTTGACACTACACCAGTCAAACTCGACACTACTCCCGATTCGGTAAGCTCCCGAGCCCAACACAATTACAGAGGGTTTATTGTCGTCGGGTCTGATATCGTTTTGCGTTCCGTGATAAGTCAGATACAAGTAATTGGTTTGAGCTGGAAATTCGCCTGCTAAAGTGTCAATTTGTTTAACCACAGGCAAAACGTTCGTTTTTTTACGATGGGCTCTAACTTTCAGCAAGTCGGTTTCAATTTGCCTATCGTCGCTTTTGAGTACCGTTCTGGCAATCTGAAAATCGGAAAACCCAGCTTGTTTGGCAGTTCGAAGCAAATCGGTAGGGAAGGTATCTAACGCATTGTAGCCCGACATATTTTTTTCGATTTGCATAATACGTTCCAATTTACCCAAGTACCACAAATCGATTCCGGTTAACTGGTGTATGGTTTCGATGCTCATGTTTTGATTCAAGGCTTGTGCAATAACAAAAATGCGTTTATCGGTCGGATTCGCAAGCGATTCGGCCACGTTCTCGGTTTCGAAATCTTTGTTAGCCGTAAACCCGTGCATGCCTTGGCCTATCATACGCAAGCCTTTTTGGATGGCTTCTTCGAAGCTTTTCCCGATTGCCATCACTTCGCCAACACTTTTCATCGACGAGCCAATTTCGCGGTTCACACCATTGAATTTGCCCAAATCCCAACGGGGAATTTTGCATACAATATAATCGAGTGCCGGTTCGAAAAAAGCCGAAGTGGTTTTGGTAACATTATTTTTAAGTTCGTGTAGTCCATAGCCCATTCCTAATTTTGCAGCCACAAACGCTAAGGGGTACCCAGTGGCTTTCGATGCCAATGCCGAGGAACGTGAAAGTCGGGCGTTCACTTCGATTACACGGTAATCTTCCGATTTTGGATCGAGGGCATACTGTACATTGCATTCGCCCACAATACCTACCGATTGAATAATCTGTATGGCTATTTTCCGAAGCATGTGAAATTCCGAGTTACTTAGCGTTTGCGACGGTGCCACCACAATACTTTCGCCCGTGTGAATGCCGAGTGGATCGAAATTTTCCATATTACATACCGTGATGCAATTGCCAAAGCGGTCGCGAACCACTTCGTATTCGATTTCTTTCCAACCTTTGAGCGATTCTTCGACTAGCACTTGAGGTGCGTACGAAAACGCATTTTCGGCCAATTGTCTTAACTCTGTGTCGTTATTACAAAACCCGCTTCCTTGTCCGCCAAGCGTGTATGCGGCTCTTAAAATTACAGGATAACCAATGGAATGGGCTGCCGTCATCGCCTCATCAACCGATGTGGCGGCCATAGAACGTGCTGTTTTAACACCTATGCTCGATAGTTTTTTGGCAAACAAAGCACGGTCTTCGGTCATTTTGATAGCAGCTATGGGCGTACCCAGAACCTCTACACCATATTGTTCCAAAACGCCACTATCGTGTAATGCAATCCCGCAATTAAGTGCCGTTTGCCCCCCAAAAGACAACAAAATGCCTTGTGGCCGCTCTTTTTCGATCACACGGGTTACAAACTCGGGGGTAACCGGTAAAAAATAAACCTGATCGGCCATTTGTTCCGAAGTTTGTACGGTGGCTATATTCGGATTAATTAATATAATCTTTTTATTTTCTTCCTTCAAAGCTTTTATGGCTTGAGATCCCGAATAATCGAACTCGCCGGCTTCGCCAATTTTTAATGCTCCAGATCCTAATATTAATACGGTTTGTTTGTTCATGCCCTTGTTTTATTGTTAATTTTTGATTGTAGATTGACTACTTTTGAAATTCTTAATTCTTAATTTTGAATCTATCTGGCGATAGACAGGTTCAAAATTCTATAGCTTATTTTTTTGAATTAATTCGATAAACTCGTCGAACAAAAACTCGGTATCGGTTGGCCCGCCTGAGGCTTCGGGGTGGAACTGAGTGGAAAAAAAAGGCTTGGTTTTGTGCCGAAAACCCTCGTTGGTTTGGTCGTTTAAATTGACAAAGTTGGGTTCCCAATCAGAATTTAAAGTGCTGCTGTCGACAGCAAATCCATGATTTTGCGAGGTAATGTAAGCCCTCTGAGTTTGCAAGTGCCACACCGGTTGATTGTGGCTTCGGTGACCATATTTTAGCTTATAGGTTTTGGCACCAGATGCCAAAGACATCAGTTGATTGCCCAAGCAAATTCCAAAAATGGGACGCTCGTTCTCGAAAGCCATTTTTAACTGTTGCACCGTGATTTGGCATTGAGTAGGATCGCCCGGCCCATTCGAAATAAAAAGCCCATCGTATTCCTCATTCGAATAATCGTAATCCCAAGGCACTCTTATCACAGTGGTATTGCGTTGTAACAAGTGCCTGATAATGTTGTTTTTAACCCCGCAATCGACCAGCAATACCCGATGTAAACCACTGCCGTAGACTTGTTTTTGGGCTATGCTTACTTGTGCCACCAAATTATCTTGATTGGGGTCGAAAAAATCGATGTCTTGATTTTCGAACACAATTTTACCCAACATAGCCCCATGTTCGCGAATGTGTTTGGTTATGGCCGCTGTATCGACGCCATAAATACCCGGTATTTTTTGTTCGTTCATCCAATCATCTAAACTTTGGTTGGCATTCCAATGGCTATAATTTTCGGAATAACTCGAAATTACAAAGCCCGTCAGATGAATGCGATCCGACTCGTAAAACTCGTGCATGCCTTGGTCTTTATCGGCATGTGGCACGCCATAATTACCGATAATAGGATAAGTTGCGACCAATATTTGACCCTTATACGAGGGGTCGGTTAAACTTTCGGGGTAGCCCGTCATCGCCGTATTAAACACCACTTCGCCGGCACAAGAGCCTTCGAATCCAAATGATAGACCTTCGAATTGGGTGCCATCGGGAAATATTAAACTTGCTTTTCGATTCATTATTTTATTCTGATTAAGGTCCTATACCAAAAACACCTTCAAATGTATTTGGTATTAGACCAATTTGTTTATTTTGTGATCATTTGTTAATTGTTTAAATCAATATCAGCATAAAAAAAGCCCTGAAATCAAGGCTTTAAAATGGACGACCAATTGGGGAATTGAGTCTGTATTTCGTTGATAAAATCGGACGGTAAAGCCCCGTTTCGCAGTGATGCAAAAATGGTATCGTTACCGGCAATGGTTCCTGCTATGCTTGTGTATTTTCGACCGTCGATGTGAACCGCCACACTGTTAGCAAAGCCTGGCTTGGTTTTGATTACTACCATCTGAGCACTCAGCTCAATAGATACGACAGCCTCCAAAACGCCCGAAGGTGTAGACTGGTATGTGTAATCGTCATGAATAGTATAAATATGCCCTATACCAGACTTGTTTCGTGTACCTACATTCATCTCTTTTAAGTCGCGAGACAAAGTGGCTTGAGTGGTTTCGAAACCTAATCGATTGATTTTATGCAATAAATCTTCTTGCCTGTGAATCTGCTCTTGAGATAATATCTGGCGAATGGCCAAATGCCGCTGTGCTTTGTTTTGCATAAATATACATTTATTTTGCAAATTTATACATTTCGATCGAAATGAGGAAATACAAGACGACTATTTTTTTACGTTTTAGTGATAATACGAATTTACACTTATAGTAAAAAAATATAAAATATGATGGTGATTCT
>DYOK01000041.1:8208-15209 GCA_020720565.1 Acetofilamentum sp. | reverse complement strand
TAAATACAGTGTTGTATTCGCCTCCAAATTGCTTCATCTGACAAAAAAATCCCCTATTTTAATTCTTAAAAACAAAATTTAAACAACCTCTTAATAACGTTTAATAACTACAGAATGATCCATGACATCCATTTGATGTTGGCCGTCTGTCGCATTCATAAACTTAAGGTGTTTAGAGAAGTCGCCTTCCGAAATATAGTTGATCGTTTTTTCCTCTATTGTGAATTGATTTCGCCAAAAATTCCATTTGCTGGTAAAAATTCCTAAACCATTGGTAATATTGGTGTAATTAGGTTTGGTTTGCACAATGCCATTCGAAGGTTGTGTAATTTGGTTGTAAACATAGGTCTCTTGGCTCCCAAGAGTGATTCCCATGGCATGTGTTTCTGGACGCTCTGAGCTTGTTTTGTTTTTAATTGCACGCCAAACCACACCGCTCGTGTCATTACATTCTAACAAGAGTTTGTTTAAATAGGGTCCAATAGTAACCGAAGTTTCAATGTCTTCGCTTTGAGTAGCATTTTTACTAGAGCTAACAATTAAGGGGTGGTCGTAATCGAAGTAGTCGATATAGATGTTGCCATCCGTTCTTTTTTCGTAGTAATAGGTTCTAATATGTAATTGATATATTCTAGCATCGACATTGGTGCCAAACTTAACAACTAGTTTATGATTCGGTTTATCGGCATCGTACAACTTTATAATCCGAACTGGTGGAGCTAAAGTAAACGGCTTACCTTCTTGAAAACCTCTAATCATTTTGGTAACAGCATACACCTCTGCTTGCCCTGGCTTTTTAATCGACAAGCGATAGAAATAACTTTGATTGGGATCAGGAGTTGGATTAAGATTGACATCTTGATAGTCCATTAAATAATGTGTCGTGTAAAATACCACATTGTTTTCTCGCGAAAAAGCACCTGAATCTTTGTAATGGGTGGTATAACTAAGCACAATTGGATTTCCGATTGGTGTTGAATTGGGATCCACAGTTTCGATACGTTGTAAAGTTACACTGATAGAATCGTAATTCTTATAATGTGTCGAATCGGGTGCAGCCGCCATGTCGTATATATTGGCTTCGCCCAAGAATGCTTTATTAACCACAATAAAATTGGTGTCTTGACCATAAACCCAAGGATCTTTATGTTCTAAAAAAGCATAAACCACGGTTTGGTCGGTATATTCGGTTACTAAGTCAAAATCTTCGTCACAAGAAAAAAACGAAAAAACAAGTACAAAAGATATCGATAATTTAAAAAATAATTTGATCATGATAATTTCAACAAATTGTTTGACAGCATATTAGATTGCTGCGAGTTTTGATAATGCGTTTTGAGATAATTGTGGCGAATGTACAATAAAACTCCCATTCTATCAATATTTAAACCTGATAACTTTTATGTATTGGTTATTTGCAATAAGTCAACAGTTTTCAAAAAGTACTCAATCAAAGGTATTTAGTTTCTTACATCAATCGTAACTTGATTAGCTGTTAACTTGTAGATGCATTAATACTCAAAAAAGCAATGCTTATGGAAATTTTTCGAAAACATACTGCTTTTTATGAGATAAATCGGTTAGGTTGATACGAAAATATTAATTTTGCAAATTAAATTAATTCATTCCATATGAACATGATTCCCATGGTCGACCTTAAAGGTCAGTATGAGCAGATAAAAACCGAGATAAATCAAGCCATTCAAGGTGTGTTAGAAAGCACCGCATACATCAACGGACCAGAAGTAAGCCAGTTTCAAGCCGCTTTGGCTCAATATCTAAACGTTAATCACGTAACGACTTGTGCCAATGGGACTGATGCCCTTCAAATTGCGATGATGGCCCTTGGACTTAAACCTGGCGACGAAGTAATTACCCCTAGCTTTACATTTGTAGCAACTGTCGAAGTGATTGCCCTTTTGGGGCTTACACCTGTGGTAGTCGATGTGAATCCAGATACCTTTACCATCGATATCGAATCGTTTAAACGAGCGATTACCCCCAAAACCAAAGCTGTCGTTCCTGTTCATTTGTTCGGACAAGCCGCCGATATGGAACCAATTATGAACATTGCAAAAGAATACAACTTATTTGTAATTGAAGATAATGCGCAAGCCTTGGGTGCCGATTATCGGTTTTCTGATGGAACTGTAAAAAAGGTAGGTTCGATTGGCCATGTGGGTGCGACTTCGTTTTTCCCATCAAAAAACTTGGGATGCTACGGCGACGGTGGAGCTTTATTTACCAACGACAGCCAACTGGCTGCACAAATCAAATCGGTGGCCAACCATGGCATGACAGTGCGGTATTACCACGATCACGTGGGAGTTAATTCGAGATTAGATACCATTCAAGCTGCCATTTTAAATGTCAAACTGCCTCATTTAGATAGCTATAACACTAAAAGAAGACAAGCCGCCGATTACTACGATAGTGCGTTCGCAAATTGCAAATACCTTCAAACACCTATACGTTCGTCGTTGAGCAATCATATTTTTCATCAATATACACTGGTGCTAAAAGGGGTCGACAGAAAAGCTTTCCAATCCTATTTACAAGACGAAAAAGGCATTCCTGCTCCAATTTACTATCCAGTTCCATTGCACATGCAAAAAGCTTATCAAGATAGCCGATATAAAGCTGGCGATTTCCCAGTAACCGAAATGCTTTGCGAATCGGTCATTTCGCTACCCATGCACACCGAATTAATCGAAAAAGATTTGAAATATATCACCGAAAGCGTGCTTTCTTATTTTTCGAAGTCATAATTTTAAATATTATGTATAATTTAATATCGTATTTTATTAAGCTATAAGCTTGATAAATAACCATTTAAAAAATATAAAATAGGTCGAAGACCTCAATACAGACAGTAGCTCAATAAACTTAAAATATAGCATGCAAACAAACAAAAACTATTTTGCCCACGAATCTGCCATAATCGACGAAGGTTGTCAAATTGGTAATGGTGTAAAAATTTGGCATTTTTCTCACATTATGCCAAACTGCGTGATAGGTGACGGCTGTAATATTGGTCAGAATGTGGTGATTTCGCCCGAGGTTGTTTTGGGGAAGAATGTCAAAATTCAAAACAACGTTTCGATTTATACAGGAGTTACTTGCGACGACGATGTGTTTTTGGGTCCATCTATGGTGTTTACCAACGTCATTAATCCCCGCAGTGCGGTAAATAGAAGAGGCGAATATTCCAAAACCCACGTTGGGAAAGGAGCCTCGATTGGTGCCAATGCTACCATTGTTTGCGGTCACGACATCGGCGAATTTGCCTTTATTGGTGCAGGTGCCGTTATCACCAAAACAGTTCCCGCCTTTGCCCTAATGGTGGGGAATCCAGCTCGACAAATGGGTTGGATGAGCGAATATGGACATCGCTTAAATTTCGACAACAAAGGACTTGCGACCTGTCCCGAAAGTAATGCACAATATCAGCTTAACAACCAAAAAGTTACAAAGTTGTAAAAGTGAATACATATCAAAAAAAAACGTCATTTTATCGACGTAAGACATTTATATACTGTTAGTTAAAAATTTATAATTAGGTCGAAGACCTTAATGCTTTAAAAAGCAAAAACTTAAAAAACATTAGCATGTACCAAAGATTAATTAAAAAGGACGCCAAACTCGCTGTTATTGGCTTGGGCTATGTAGGTTTACCCATCGCCCTAGAATTTGCACGAAAAATTAAAGTAGTTGGTTTTGATATCAAACCAGAGCGAGTCGAATTGATGAAAAAGGGTATTGACCCCAGTAACGAACTCGAAAGTAAAGATTTCGAAGGTTGCGATATTTTGTTTACTGCCAACCCAGAAGATTTACGCGATGTAGATTTTTACATTGTTGCAGTGCCTACACCTATCGACGAGCACAATTTACCCGATATGACCCCTGTGATTAAAGCTTCGGAAACCGTCGGAAAAGTGTTATCGAAAGGCAATTATGTGGTATACGAGAGCACAGTTTACCCTGGGGCAACCGAAGAAGATTGCGTCCCTGTATTAGAGCACTTGTCGGGTTTGAAATTTATCGACGATTTTAAAGTAGGTTTTTCGCCCGAACGTATCAATCCAGGCGACAAAGAGCATACATTAACTTCGATAGTTAAAGTGGCCTCTGGTTGCGATGCTGTAAGCTTAGATAATATTGCCAAAACATACGAATTGGTTGTAAAAGCAGGTGTGCATCGTGCCAGCTCAATTAAAGTGGCCGAAGCATCAAAAATTATAGAAAATACGCAACGCGATGTCAATATTGCGCTCATGAACGAGCTTTCGATTATTTTCGGAAAAATGGGCATCAACACATACGAAGTGCTCGAAGCAGCTGGTACCAAATGGAATTTTCTTAAATTTTTCCCAGGTTTAGTCGGTGGTCACTGCATTGGAGTTGATCCTTACTATTTGTCGTACAAAGCTAAAGAGTTTGGATATCATCCTCAAATGATTGACAGTGGCCGTTTTGTAAACGACAGTATGGGCCGATATTTAGCCAAACAAACGGTTAAAAAAATCATTTCGAAAGATAAAAACATCAAAGGGGCACGCATTCTAGTTATGGGCATGACCTTTAAAGAAGATGTGACCGATATTCGAAATTCAAAAGTAATTGACGTTATCGACGAACTTAAATCGTTTGCTGTTAATGTCGATGTTTGCGACGCAATGGCCGATAAACACGAAGTAAAAGAAGAGTATGGCGTTGAGCTTATCGACAAGCCCAGTGGAAAATACGACGCCATTATAGTGGCTGTTAATCATCAAAAATACCGTTCGTTTACCGAGGCTGACTTTTTAGCTTTGAGCGAGCCCAACGGAATTTTATTCGATGTCAAAGGGATTTATAGAGGTAAAATTAAAGAATTATGCTACATGAGTTTGTAAGGTCTTCGACCAAGTTATATTTTATAACTAACATTAAAATAATCTCTTTGCATAATAAAACCCGACATTATGTTATTAATCTAGAATATTGATAATCTGACGGTTGAATAATCAAGCAATAGCTCAAAGATATTAAAACAAGAAAAAGCCTTCCATTTTTTGGAAGGCTTTTTCTTTGAGCGACAAAAAGTCTTATAAGTTAAATGCTTTTTTGATGGTGTCGACAAAGTCAAGTTTTTCCCAAGTAAACAACTCAACTTCTTTTACTACTTCGCCAGAATAGGGCGATTTAAACGTTTTAACAACGGTTCTAGGTGTGCGACCCATGTGTCCGTATGCAGCAGATTCTTCGTAAATTGGGTTTCGAAGTTTGAGTCTTTTTTCGATGGCTGCAGGTTTAAGATCGAATATTTCGTTCATTTTTTTTGCAATCTCGCCATCGGTCATTTTGACGTGGGCTGTGCCATATGTTTCGACAAAAACACCCACAGGCTCGGCTACGCCAATGGCATATGACAGTTGAACCAACATTTCGTTTGCAACCCCTGCGGCTACCATATTTTTAGCAATGTGTCGAGCGGCATATGCAGCCGAACGGTCTACTTTACTTGGGTCTTTGCCCGAAAAAGCTCCCCCGCCGTGAGCACCTTTGCCACCGTATGTATCGACAATAATTTTACGTCCAGTTAAGCCGGTGTCGCCGTGAGGCCCGCCGATTACAAATTTACCAGTAGGATTGACATGGTAAGTGATTGTATCGTTGAATAAAGCTTTGATTTTATCCGAGTCTATCTTAGAAATCACTCTTGGAATCAAAATCTCTTTAACATCTTTACGAATTTTAGCCAACATAGCGTCGTCGTCGTCCATAAACTGGTCGTGCTGTGTCGAAACCACAATGGTGTCGATACGCAAAGGTGTTTTGTCGTCGGCATATTCGATGGTGACTTGCGATTTTGAATCTGGTGCCAAGTATGTCATTTGTTTACCTTCGCGGCGAACAGCAGCCAATTCAATTAAAATTTGATGCGACAATTGCAAAGGCAAAGGCATAAACTCAACCGTCTCGTTAATAGCATACCCGAACATCATTCCTTGGTCGCCAGCACCTTGCTCTTTTTGTTCATTGTGGTCGTTATCGGTATCCACACCGCGATTGATATCGTCCGATTGTTCGTGAATGGACGAAAACACACCGCAAGAATCGCCTTCGAATTTGTACGAAGACTTAGTGTATCCAATACGATTGATTACACCGCGTACAGTTTCTTGAATATCGACGTAGGCCTTCGATTTAACCTCACCAGCAACAACCACCTGTCCTGTAGTTACTAAAGTTTCGCAAGCCACTTTCGACTTTGGGTCGTAGGCTAAAAATTGGTCTAATATGGCATCGGAAATTTGGTCGGCCACTTTGTCTGGATGTCCTTCGGATACGGATTCTGAAGTAAATAAGTAACTCATTTTCTAATAATTTTACGTTAATAATATTGGGTTAAAATGAGCCTTGTGCATGAAGGAAATACTGTTTTAGCATTTTTTCTAGTGGTTGCAATAAGCTCAAATCTTTCCACATGGCAAAATTATAATTTTCTTTCTAATATTTCCAAAACATAAGGCCATTTGTTTTCATTTTTATGCTTCAACCCATATTAAGCACCTGACTGTCGCCTGCTCCGAGTATCGGGGTTGAACTGCTGATTTGTTAATGAGTCTGCCCCGCTCTGGCAGTCGATTTGTTGAACTACACACTAAAAACTATCTAAAATTCTTAATTTTTAATTCGAGGGCTGAGGTTCTCGAAGCCCGATGGTTGGTGTTGTTTGTTGCTTTTTGGTAATTTCAGTTTTAAAGGGGCGGAGCCCTGTGGTCTTCGTAATAAATCACAAAACCAAACTAACTTAGGGGCGTAGCCCTGACATAAGATAGCTATTTTTTATATTCAATTGATTCTCTATTTTTTACGTACTCATCGTATATTTTTCTTCGATTTGACAGTCTTGTGTTCATTTTCATTACGGGGCTACGCCCTAAATGTCGCTCAAGCATTTCGATTTTACGACGAACACAGGGCTACGCCCTTTTACCCCGACTTTTGCAAGC
>DYOK01000041.1:0-8108 GCA_020720565.1 Acetofilamentum sp. | reverse complement strand
TTTCGATTTTACGACGAACACAGGGCTACGCCCTTTTACCCCGACTTTTGCAAGCTGCGATTGTTGATGTGCCTGCCCCGATTCTCGGGGTTGAGTTCTTGAAAGCCGGTCTACCGCAGGTAGATACTTAATTTTAAACTAATCTTTAATTTTTAGCGAAAATTTGGTTTTTATTGTTAGAACAATTGCTGTTAACATAAACCCACTATCTTTGCACAAAGTATCCGAAATTACAGTGACAAAGAAATATATTTTAGCAGCCCTATTGTCTGGTGCTTTACTTAGCCTACCTTGGATGCCTTGGCATTTGGGACTTTTGTTGTGGGTGGCTTTTATTCCATTGTTGTGGATCGAGCACCATGTTTCGGTCGTGCAATCGAAAGGCACTTTTAGGACAGTTTTGACGTATGCTTATATCAGCTTTTTTACATGGAATGTCATTTCGACTTGGTGGGTGAGCAATTCGACCTTGTTTGGTGGCATTGCTGCTGTTGTGCTCAATGCATTGTTCTACACCATTTTGTTTGCCTTGTTTCACCTTATTAAGAAACAAATGGGCACCCATACGGGTTATTCGGCATTGGTCTTAATCTGGTTAGCCTTCGAGCACATTTATCTGAATGGTGCAATATCATGGACTTGGCTCATTTTAGGTAATGGCTTTGCCAACAATGTGCAATCGGTTCAGTGGTACGAATTTACGGGTGTTCTGGGTGGTTCGCTTTGGTCGTTGATTATCAATATTTTACTATTCAATATTGGGCTTCATGTGTATCAATTCAAAACATTGTACGGCCAAAGGCTCTTGGGTTTGTTAACAATAATGTTTATTATAGGGCCTCTGTTTTGGTCGATGTACCGTTATCACTCCTATCGCGAAGCAAATCATCCGATAAATATTTCGATCATCCAACCTAATATCGACCCGTACAACGAAAAGTTTGGCCAACTGGACTCGGAGGCTCAATTAAAACGCATGACCGATTTGATGCGAAGCCATGCCGATCAAAATGCCGATTTGTATTTATGGCCCGAAACTGCCCTAGAAGATCGCATTTTTGAAAACAATTTCAAATCTTCTTCAATTATTGTACAGGTCGACAGTCTGATGAAAGCGTACCCCAAAGCCCTACTTGTTTCGGGTGCCACCACGAGGTCTATCCATCCTCTTGGCAAAAAAACAGACACGTCGAAACCTTTACCATTCGACACCACTCTGCATTACGACACCTACAATGCAGCTTTGGGTTTTACACAACTTTTCGATATCGAAGTGTATCACAAATCGAAATTGGTGATTGGTGTCGAAATGACACCCTACCCTGCGTTTTTCGAAATATTAAACGAATATTTAATCGATTTGGGGGGATATAGTGGCAACTTGGGTTGGCAAACGCAGCGTACTAATTTTACTTTACCTACTCAAAAGGCCCAGATTGCCCCCATCATCTGTTACGAATCAATTTATGGCGACTTTGTGACTGGTTATGTAAAAAATGGAGCTCAACTTTTAGCCATTATCACCAACGATGGCTGGTGGGGCGACACACAAGGGTATCAGCAACATTTAAGCTATGCCAAGTTAAGAGCCATCGAAAATAGACGTGCAGTGGCTCGTTGTGCCAATACAGGCGTATCTGCCCTCATCAATCAGAAAGGCGATATTATTTCGCAAACCCCATATTGGGAATCTGCGGTACTCAATGGAACCCTCAATTTAAATACAGAAACTACATTTTATACACGTACAGGCGATTATATTGGGCGAATAGCCGAGTTTTTTGCTCTGCTTTTGTGCTTGGCTTTATTTGCCTCATGGGTAAAAGGCCTTCGCAAACCAAAAACATTACAGCATACAAAAAACTGATTATATTATTTGCACGATTTGAATGGTTATGAATTATGAATGTTGAATTTTGAATTAAGATATAAGTGAATTATGAATGATGAATTTAAGATACAAGACAATTATGAATTTGCAACTTTCAACTTGAAACAATTAATAAAATCACGCTCTATCCCCCCTTTGGGGGTTAGGTGGCTAATTACATTCGCATGAAAGTTGATTTAACACAAGGTCATGTAGGCAAGCAGATTTTTATGTTTACTTTGCCCCTTTTGGTAGGCAATGTATTCCAGCAAGCCTACAATATGATCGACAGCATTATTGTGGGGCGATACATTGGCAAAGAAGCTCTGGCCGCAGTTGGGGCATCGTTTCCAATTATTTTTTTAATGATCTCACTCATTATTGGGGTAGCAACTGGGGCGACCATCATGATTGCCCAATTTTACGGTGCCAAACAATACGATAAAGTCAAATTGATCAATTCTACTTTAATGATTTTCTTGATGGTAACCGCCATCATTACCTCATTTATTGGCATTGGCCTTGCCGAACAAATATTTAGGCTGATTCAATTGCCCGAAGAGTTGATACCGCAAGCTGTAGCCTATCTGCGAATTTATATGTTGGGAATGATTTTTTTCTTTGGATACAATGGTATCGCTGCAGTTTTGCGTGGTTTAGGCGATTCGAAAACGCCCTTGTATTTTTTGGTACTGTCCACCATTATAAATATTGCACTCGACTATGTATTTGTGGTGTGGTTAGGCTATGGTGTCGAAGGTACCGCTGTAGCCACCGTAATTAGTCAGGCCGCGGCTTTTTTCTCAGCCATAGCATATCTTCGATACAAAGACGATATTATTCGTTTTAAAATTACCGATTTTAAATTCAGTCGCACACTGTATATTCAATCGATGAAGATTGGTTTGCCTTCGGGATTACAAACCACATTTGTGGCTTTGGGGATGATGGCCGTTTTAGGAATTGTCAACACCTTTGGAACCGACGTAGTCGCTGCTTATTCGGCAGCCATTCGGCTCGACGCCATTGCAACCCTACCTGCCATGAACTTTTCGGCCGCCTTGGCCACTTTTGTGGGACAAAATATTGGGGCAGGGAAAATGGATCGTGTAAAAGCGGGATATAAAGCTACTCTTTTCATGTCATCGATTATATCGGTCAGCATTTCGATTGTCTTTTACTTTTTCGGCACACAGCTTATGGGACTTTTCACCACCAATCAAAACGTAATTGATATTGGTGTAGAATACTTAGTCATTGTGTCCTCGTTTTACATTTTATTTTCGGCCATGTTTACCAATCACGCTGTGATGCGTGGAGCAGGCGACACACTTATCCCCATGTTTATCACGCTAATTGCCTTGTGGGTGGTTCGGGTGCCGGCCTCGGTCTTTTTGTCGAAAGCAATGGGTGTCGATGGCATTTGGTGGTCGCTACCTTTGGCTTGGGTTATTGGATTTGTGTTAACCTATATCTATTACCGAACTGGCCGTTGGAAAAAGAAAAAACTGGTTTAAGGCTAAAAAGCAGCGATAATAAAATATTAGAACCTTGCGTCTAGTTTGGGGAGAAATAAAAGAATCGAAATACTAACAGATTACTTCGGGTAAAGCCCTCGCAAAGACGTGAAACAAAAAGTAGTCCGAGTCTTAAGTGATAGCTTGTTAACATTCCCGTCATTGCGAGCCTAAGACGAAGCAATCTAGAAAGGCAAAGCAATCCAGAAAAACGCCACAATTGTCCCATTACCGATAAAATATTCAGGTCGAATACCTTACATTTCGAGCTCAATGGTTTCTTCTAGTACCTCTTGAACCAAGCCGTTTTCGCACTTTAAAACCCTTCCAGGATATTTTTTAAGCAAATTGTAATTGTGCGTGGCCATTAAAACCGTTTGGCCTTCTTGTGCCAATTTGGTTAAAATTTGCATAATGCGCTCCGACGAAGCAGGGTCAAGATTTCCGGTAGGTTCGTCGGCCAATACGAGCGGCGGATTATTGAGCATCGCACGGGCAATCACAACACGTTGCTGCTCACCGCCCGAAAGTTGCTGGGGCATTTTGAGCATTTTTTCGTGCAAACCTACATCTTGCAACACATCGTTAATTCGAATGTCGATATCTTCTTTTTTCTTCCAGCCAGTAGCTTTGAGTACAAAACTCAAGTTTTCGTAGACATTGCGGTCGGTTAGCAATTGAAAATCTTGAAAAACCACACCAAGCGTACGTCTTAAATCGGGAATTTGACGATCTTTTATCTGGCTCATCGTAAAATTATTGATAATAACCTCGCCCTGAAAAATGGGCAATTCACCCGTCATGGTTTTTATAAGACTGGATTTTCCACTACCCACATGACCTATCAAATATACAAATTCACCTTTTCCGATATTAAAATTAACATCGCTCAAAACCACTGTGTCTTCGCGAGCAATAGATGCGTTGTGAAAATTAATTACAAAATCTGACATGGTATAGTGTTTTTTATTCTTCGATTAAAACAAGTTGACCAAAAGGCATTTGCTGAATAAATTCCATGATATCACCCTCTTTCAGTTTCACACCATGCTTTTCTAAGCTGCGTTGTGGGCTGTTTACTTTGCAGTGGGCTATAAGCTGAAAATGCTCATCTCTAATTTGAAGATAATCGGGAATTTTAGCAGTGCCTTTAGTTTTTAAAAGGTATTTCATATGGGTATTGAATGGCTTTGAATATTTTAAAAATGGCCAAGCAGTAAATTTAACAGCTTCATAATAAAATTGTTACAATCTAGTTGAGTAATACCAAATGCATGTTCAAATGATTGATAAATAAGATGAATTTTTTTTCAAAGCATTTTATATCGATTATTTGAAGATGTTTTTGGTATAACATTGCTTTGTAACAATCTAAGGAACAAAAGTAGTAAAATATGAGGAAAATACTAAGGATTCACAGTGTTAATTTGAAGATGCTTACAGTTCAACAAAGTTTAATGCCCACCAACATAGCCCCGTAAGATGCACCAATAATTTCATAATGCAATAGTTAAGCGTTTGATAATAAAAAATACCATTTGCATATTTATTCGTTACATAGAAAAAAGCGTCTAAGTAATATGTATAATTTAATATCGTATTTTTAGTTTAGAATATTGATAAATAGTCAGTTACAAAAACAATAAATAGACCGAAGACCTTAACACGCAATATCTGGCAAAAAATTCCGTAAATAAGCCATAAAAATCATATCTTTGCAAAATGTTAAAAAAATGGCTCTTTATAAGTCTTATTGCTCTGATTTTCAGCTCGTGCAGTAAGTACCAAAAATTATTGAAAAGCTCAAATTACGACCTAAAATACGAAATGGCCGTAAAATATTACGAAAAAGGCGACTTTACTCGTGCTTATAACCTATTGGAAGAACTTCAAGGGATTTTCCGTGGGACTGCAAAAGCCGAAAAAGTCAACTATTATTTAGCAGGAAGTCATTATGGAAAAAAAGAATACATTTTAGCTGGATATCACTACGGCATGTTTGCTCGCACTTTTCCGCAAAGCGAATGGGCCGAAGAGGCTTATTACAAAAGTGCGTATTGCGCATATCTTAACTCGAGCCCATCTTCCTTAGACCTTACCTACACAGTTGAAGGGATAAAAAGTCTGCAAATGTTTATCGACAAATATCCGCAAAGCAGCCATGTGGCCGAATGCAATCGGCTGGTCGACGAGCTTAGAGAACGTTTAGAACTCAAAGCATACAACAACGCAAAATTATACTATCAACTAACCGATTACAAAGCTGCTGTGGTAGCGCTCAAAAATGTTTTATCGGACTATCCCGATACCAAATACCACGAAGACATTCAGTATCTGATAATGAAATCGGCCTTTACTTTAGCCGAAAAAAGCGTAGAGCACAAAAAGAAAGATCGCTACCAAATGACGATTGACGAATATTTTGTGTTTGTAGATGAGTTCCCACAGTCTAAAAAAATTAAAGAAGCTGAACGAATTTATGCCAAGTCGAAAAAATATCTTAACCAATCATAATCATCACAATAACAAAGTGTCTTACCGCTTCTGCTCTTTGCAGTAGCATTTAGGCAAATGTGATAACAAATATATTAGGACGAAAACCCTACAAAGGCCTCAAATTTTAAATTCTTTTAAATTCAATTTATTTAAATTCATATAATTACCATGGATTACAAAAAAACAAATGCTCCTCAAAGTACTGTCACCAGAGACTTAGTCGATTTCGACCGCGAAACAGGTAATATCTACGAAGCCGTTGTGATAGCTTCGAAACGTTCGAACCAAATTGCATTGGAGTTGAAAGAAGAGTTAAAACACAAACTCGAAGAATTTGCCAATTATAGCGATAATTTGGAAGAAATTTTCGAAAACAGAGAACAAATCGAGATCTCTAAATTCTACGAAAAACTACCCAAATCGACCCTAATCGCCCTTCAAGAGTTCCTCGAAAATAAATTGACCTATCGCAGAGCTGAGTAATGCGTCTCAAAGGTAAACACATTGTTTTAGGTATTACTGGCGGAATAGCAGCTTACAAATCTGCTGTTCTGTGCCGTTTGCTTATTAAAGAAGGTGCCGAGGTTAAAGTCGTCATGACACCCAATGCCACAGAGTTTATTACACCTGTGACTATGGCCACGCTTTCGAAAAACAGTGTGCTTATCGATTTTTTTAAACACGACGATGGATCTTGGAACAGCCACGTCGATTTAGGTTTGTGGGCCGACGCCATGCTCGTAGCACCAGCAACCGCTTCGAGTATTGGGAAAATGGCCAACGGAATAGCCGATAATTTACTTATTACAACCTACTTGTCGTGTAAAGCCCCCGTGTTTGTAGCACCAGCAATGGATTTGGATATGATGGCTCACCCGAGTACACAAAGAAATATCAAGCAATTAGCCTCCTATGGCAATCTAATTATCGAGCCCGAATCTGGCGAACTGGCTAGCGGACTCGAGGGTAAAGGCAGAATGGCCGAACCCGAATCTATTGTCAATTTTTTGGTCGATGCACTCGACCCTAAAAAAAAAAGTCTAGCCGGTAAAACTGTTCTAATTACGGCTGGCCCCACGTACGAAAAGATTGATCCTGTACGTTTTATTGGTAATTTTTCGACTGGGAAAATGGGTTTTGCCTTAGCCGAAGTATTGGCTGGACAAGGGGCAGGGGTTGTTTTAATTGCAGGGCCAGTTCACATAAAATGTCATCATCCAAATATTTCGAGAATCGATGTGCAATCGGCAATCGAGATGCAACAAAAAGCCCTCGAACACTTTTCTAATTGCGATGCCGCCATCATGTCTGCTGCCGTGGCCGACTATCGAGTAGATCAGATGGCTAACGAAAAAATAAAACATGACAAAAACCAGTCGATTTCAATTCAACTGGTGCCCAATCCCGATATCGCTGCCAGCTTGGGACAAATCAAAAAAGAAGGACAAGTTTTGGTAGGTTTTGCCTTGGAAACCCATAATGAACAAGCCCACGCTCAAAAGAAACTTGTCGAAAAAAATCTAGACTTTATTGTGCTAAATTCGCTCAATACACCTGGTGCCGGATTCGGACATGATACCAACCAAATTACTATAATCGATTCCAATGGATTTGAAGCTTTCGAACTCAAATCGAAAACCGAAGTGGCTCAAGACATTGTGCACCGCTTAATTCGACTTTTAAACTAGTCCTGATAAAGCGCGAACCATTTGTTTTACTTGATTGAAAAACAAAGGAATTGAATAATTTAACCTAGATTAAAACCCTAACGGTTTACCCCAATCCCGGCAGCGATTTCTTTAAGCTAAGTTCAAGTGCCGATTTAAGCGGTTCGCTTTTAAAAGTGCACGATATCACTGGGCGTGAGATGTATGGCGAACCTTTGCAAGGCCAACAGCTTAGAATCGATGCCCAAAACTGGCCAAAAGGCGTGTATATTTACCACATCGCCGGCAAAACAAACCAAAGCGGAAAATGGCTTAAACAATAGAAATTCTGAATGTTAAATTCTGAACCTGTCAACCTTCGGTCGATAGATCTATCCTGACCTACCTACCGGCAGGCAGGCGCCAGATAGATTCTGAATTACACTTGCTATGCGATAATGCGTGAATGTGGGAATTCGACAATAAGTTAATTTTGAATTTAAAATTCATAATTCATAATTCAAAATTACCTTGCTGTTTTAGCTTTTTCTTCGCATCAGTTGATCGAGCAAATCGGGT
>DYOK01000282.1 GCA_020720565.1 Acetofilamentum sp. | reverse complement strand
CAAATATTAAGATTTTAGGACTACGTCCCTAATAAATCAAAAAATTGGGCATTATTACGAAGAATATAGGGCTACGCCCCTACAAAAAGAAAACTTTTCCCATTAACTATCCTTAAAAATCGTATTGGGCTACCAAAGGCATTCGACGTCCCAAACCAAAGGCTTTGGGGCTAAGTCGTAAAATGGGCGGCGATTGGAAGCGTTTGTATTCGTTTCGGTTCACCATTAAAACTGTTTTTTGTACCGTTTCGGCTTCGTAACCGGCAGCAATTATTTCGTCTCGGCTGTATTTTTTTTCGATGTAAAGTTTGAGAATAGCATCGAGCGTGTCGTAATCGGGTAATGAGTCGGCATCCTTTTGCCCAGGTCGTAACTCAGCCGATGGGGCTTTGGTTATGCTATTGATCGGAATGCGTTCACCATTTCGGTTGATATATTCGGCCAACAAATAGACTTGGGTTTTGTAAACATCGCCCAAAATGGACAAACCGCCATTCATGTCGCCATAGAGTGTACTGTATCCCACTGCGGCTTCGCTTTTGTTGGACGTATTGAGTAATATATGACCAAATTTATTGGCGTAAGCCATCAAAAAAACGCCTCTTATTCGTGCTTGAATATTTTCTTCGGCAATACCAAATGCAGTTCCTCTGAATACAGGTTCGAGTGTATTTTCGACCGCCTCGACCGAATCGGCTATAGGCAACAAATGGGTTTTAATCCCCAAATTTGCAGCCAATTGCTCTGCGTCGCTTATCGAATGGTCCGACGAGAATTTAGAAGGCATCAATATCCCTACTACATTATCGGCACCCAAGGCATCGACAGCCAAAGCGGCTACCACAGCCGAATCGATCCCCCCTGATAAACCAATGACGGCTTTTGTGAAACCCATTTTTCGAAAATAGTCTGACAAGCCCAACAAAATGGCCTGGTATAACTTACCGGCTTGGTCGAGCTGATGCACCGGCAAATCGGATTTGATAGACTGATTGGTGTCAAAAATTGAAAAATCTTCAGAAAATTCGGACATCTCTAAAACCATTTCCCCTTTTGGGTTTATCACCATCGATTGCCCATCAAAAATGAGTTCGGTATTGGCAGAAACTTGATTGACATAGACCACCGGAACATGGTATTGCTTGGCATTGTCTATCAACACACTCTTCCGTGCATTTTCTTGCTGCAATGAGAATGGCGAAGCGGCAATGTTTATTATGATGTCGAATTTCGACTTAATCTCGGCCAAAGGCGAAACGGTATATAGTTTACTCTGAGAAAACGAATTTTCGACGGGTTGTTTATCCCATAGATCTTCGCAAATGGTCAATGCCACATCAACACCGGCAATTCGAACGGTATCAAAAAACGTGTTGGGCTCAAAATATCGGTATTCGTCAAATATATCGTATGTGGGTAGCAAGGTTTTGTAAACCGATTGTTGGATTTTGCCGTCGGCCAATACAAAAGCAGTATTGTAAAGTTTTTTACCCTTTTTGTTGGGGTTAATCTCAACACCGCCGACTATGGCCGTGATGCCTTGACAATGGTTTGCAATCGATTCAATGGCACGTAAGGCAGTGTGAATAAAATCTTTATTTTCGAGAAAATCGAGTGGTGGATATCCACAAATGGCCAGTTCCGAAAAAACCACCAAATCGCAATGCGAATGTTTCGCTTTTTCGATGTTATCGATAATTTTCTTTGAGTTGGCTGCAAAATCGCCAATGGTATAATTGAGTTGACAAAGTGCTATCTTCATATTGAACCGATTAGACTTGCAAAAATAAAAAATCCCAAGCGTTTTGCTCGGGATTTAGATGTTTTTATATAATCAGGCCTTAAAATTTAATCCCTGCTTTTAATTGCAATAAACTACTGGTAATCGAACTGGTGTTGTTTTGTTCGGAATTATCTTTGGTCATATCTAAAAAGTTGTTGTGGAATTGAACCTCTACAACAACTGCAGTTGAGCCACCTAACGAATATTCGATACCAGCACCTAAATGTAAACCAAAATTAAAAATGTTAATCTCATCTTTTATATTGAGGTTTTCTAAATCATCTACTATAGCATTGTTATTATCAATATTTTTTACTTCGGTATCACTAACGTCGGCTCTACTTCGAATAGAAATCATAGGACTTAATCCCGCTTTTCCAAAATAGGTGATGTATCCAATCTCTTTGGTTTTTCCTTTGATGCTGAGGGGCAACTCTAAATATCTAAGTTTATAAAACACAGTAGCTGTAGAATCTAATTGATACAAACCATCATTGGTTTGAAGCTTTATCATCTGGCTATATTTTAAAACGCCACCGTTTTCGATCACATTTACGCCAGTTGAAAAAGCGAAGTTATCGGTAAGATTAATGTCCATGAATAAGCCATACACAAAACCCAGTCGACCTCCGTCGGTTGTAGCTTTTTTACTATCGGTGGCTAACCACGAATACGACATACCGCCTTCGATACCGCCTCCTACTTTTTGAGCCGAAAGCTGTGTAAATGTGGCAATTGCCAAACTAAAAAGGATAATTTTTTTCATTTTTTAAAT
>DYOK01000040.1:8342-15412 GCA_020720565.1 Acetofilamentum sp. | reverse complement strand
TCCGCCTGATGCTGACGATAAATCTATCGCCAGATAGATCTGTCGCTGGAAGATTTTGGATTTTTAATTCTTAGATATTTCCATATTTCTAAGTCGTTTCAGTTCGTCGCGCAGGCGGGCGGCCTCCATAAAATCTAGTGCTTCTGCAGCTTGCTTCATCATTTCTTCTGTTTTAATAATCAGCTTAGCCAAGTCGGTTTTATTTTCGTAAATTGCTTTAGGCTCTGCTGCCTGTGCCGATTTACTCGATTTGTCGTAACTTTTTGCTGCCGACGATTTAAATTCATCTCCCAATATCGATTTTTGCGACTTCACAATCTGCTTCGGTGTAATGTTATTATCGGCATTATATTTCAATTGTATGGTACGCTTTCGATTCGTTTCGTCGATGGTTTGCTGCATCGATTTTGTAATTTTATCGGCATACATAATCACTTTTCCATTGATATTCCGAGCAGCACGCCCCGAGGTCTGAATTAACGAACGTGTCGAACGCAAAAAACCTTCTTTGTCGGCATCTAAAATAGCCACTAAACTCACTTCGGGTAAATCGAGGCCTTCGCGTAGCAAATTAACACCAACCAAAACGTCGAACAAACCAGCTCTTAAGCCTTCCATTATTTCGACGCGTTCGAGCGTATCGACATCGGAATGAATATATCTTGAGCGAACCCCCATTTTACCGAGGTATTTGTCGAGCTCCTCGGCCATTCTTTTGGTTAATGTGGTAACTAAGATTCGTTCATCTTTGGCCATACGTAAACGAATTTCCTCGAGCAAATCGTCAATTTGATTTAAACTGGGTTTTATTACAATTTCGGGCTCTAACAAACCTGTAGGGCGAATCAGTTGCTCGACCACAACCCCACCCGATTTTTCTAATTCGTAATCGGCAGGTGTAGCGCTAATATAAATAACTTGATTGGTCAACTGTTCAAATTCTTCGAATTTTAGAGGCCGATTGTCCATTGCCGAAGGAAGCCGAAAACCGTATTCGACCAAATTCTGTTTTCGCGAGCGATCTCCACCGTACATGGCACGTACTTGCGAGATGGTCACGTGGCTTTCGTCAATAATCAAAAGATAATCCTTGGGAAAGTAATCGAGCAAACAGAACGGTCGTGTACCTGGGTCTCTACCATCGAAATATCGAGAATAATTTTCGATTCCAGTACAATGCCCCAATTCTCGAATCATCTCTAAATCGAAAGTTACACGGTCTTCAATACGTTTTGCCTCTAATGGTTTGCCAATAGAATTGAAAAAATCAACTTGTTTCACCAAATCTTCTTGAATTTTGAATATCGACGAATGCAAGGTTTCACGTTCTGTTACAAATAAATTCGCAGGATATATTATCACTTTTTGGTGTTCTTCGATAACGGCGGTGTTCAGCGGGTCGATACTGTACAATTCCTCCACTTCGTTGTCCCAAAAAATAATACGGTAAGCAATATCGTCATATGCCAGAAAAATATCGACCGTATCACCTTTTACACGAAAAGTGCCTCTTGTAAAATCGGCTGTAGTTCTCGAATACAAATTATCGACCAACATATGTAAAAAACCATCTCGGCTAATGGCTTGACCTTTTTCTAAAGCAATGACGTTTTTATGAAACGTATCGGGGTTTCCAATTCCGTATATACAAGACACAGAGGCTACTACAATCACATCGTCGCGTCCCGACAAAAGTGCAGATGTGGCTGCAAGGCGTAGTTTTTCAATTTCGTCATTTATGGCCAAGTCTTTTTCTATGTAGGTGTCAGAAACTGGTAAATAGGCTTCTGGTTGGTAATAATCGTAATATGACACATAGTATTCGACCCTATTATGAGGGAAAAACGATTTAAATTCGCTGTACAATTGAGCAGCTAAAGTTTTATTATGGCTTAAAACCAAAGTAGGCTTACCGTTTTGTGCAATCACATTAGCCGCAGTAAATGTTTTTCCAGAGCCTGTAACCCCCAATAATGTTTGGTATTTGTCCCCTTTTTGTAGTCCATTTAGTAATTGCTCGATGGCAACAGGTTGGTCTCCTGTGGGCTTATATTCCGATTCGATTTTAAAATTCACAATTCAAATAATAATGATATTTTTGATTTTTAATATGAGTGTTTAATTTGAGAATAAAAAATCATCTCCAAACAGGATCAAAATCAAAAATTCTGAAATCAAAACACAAAATTATTTAGTGACAACAGACACTTCCTCAGTGGGAGTTTTCGAAAATCTATATAAAACAAAGATAAGAAACGCTATGAAATTACTGATGATTTATGCCGAGCAATTCAGCATTTTTCCACGAACACAAAATTTAGAAGGATTTGATTCTGCAAAAGAAGAACAAACATACGAAAATGCATTGGTTGCATTTATCCATGCCGAAGCAGAGGACGAAGCCGATATTAAAGGTACCGAAACAAAATTGGTTAAAAACCTGAAATGGGCCGCGAAGAAAAACGAAACCAACCGTGTAATTCTCCATTCGTTCGCTCACTTATCGGATAGTAAGGCCAGTGCGGAATTTACCAAAAATCTATTCGATTTAACCGAGGCTCGCATGAAAAATGCCGAGTACGAAACTTATCAAACTCCTTTTGGATATTTCTTAGATTTAAATGTTAAAGCCCCTGGAATATCGCAAGCCAGAATTTTTAAGAGTTTTTAATTTTTTTCCTTATTAAATAAGAAATATATCTATCTTTGCGATTCAATTCTAAACATTATCATTATGGCTTACAAAATTTCTGACGATTGTACTGCTTGTGGTTCTTGCATTGACGAGTGCCCTGTTGAAGCAATTTCTGAAGGTGATATCTATGTAATTGACGCTAGCATTTGTACCGATTGTGGTGCTTGTGCCGACGTTTGCCCGGTTGAAGCTATCAGCCAAGCATAATTGCACACGACATCCTAAAAACATTGCCATCTGAACATGTTCGGGTGGCTTTTTTTATATTTTTTTTGGTCGATGATTGTTAAGTTGTTTATTTGTTGATTCGTTTATTTGCCTGTCCTCCTTCGGACGATAAATCCACCTTCGGACGATAAATCCACCTTCGGTCGATAGATCTGCCGCAGGTAGATTGAGTTGTTATAGGTTAACACTAGGATTCATAATTCAAAATTCATAATTCAAAATTCATAATTCTCTTGAATACCAAATACATCCCATATTTTGCCATTTTAGCGGCCATGATTATTTGGTCGTTTTCATTTATTTGGAGCAAACTAGCGTTCGAAACTTATCAGCCGTTTACCATACTCTTTTTTAGACTGAGTATTGCAGCTGCTAGTTTAGCAATATTGGCCCATTTAATGAGAAAACTACAAAAAGTCCATTTAAAAGATTTTAAGTTCTTTATTGCGTTGACGCTTTTCGAACCTTTTTTTTATTTCTTAGGCGAAAATTTTGGATTGCAGCGTGTTTCCCCTGGAATAGCGTCGGTTATTATTGCAACCATTCCATTATTTATGCCATTTGTTGGACTATTCTTTTTAAAAGAAACCTTAAATAGATATAATATATTAGGTCTGCTCATCAGTCTGTCAGGCGTTTTATTGGTTATAATTAAGCCCGATTTAAGCTTCTCAGCCGATATTACTGGAATTTTATTGCTATTTGTAGCTGTCGCTTCAGCTTTAGGTTATAGTTTAATTCTGAAAAAACTCACACGAAAATACAATGGCTACACCATAGTTGTTTGGCAAAATCTTTTGGGAGCATTATTCTTTCTTCCCTTTTTCATGTTTTTCGATTTTAAATCTTTTGTATCAATTGGCATCTGGAATGTGAGCACATTGTACGTATTAACCTTAGCACTTTTTGCCTCAAATTTGGCTTTTTTATTTTACACACGTGCCATGACTTCATTTGATTTAAAACAAATTAGTCTTTTCACTAATTTGATACCCGTTTTTACTTTGATTATCAGTTTTTTTGTATTTGGCGAAACTTTGAAATGGTACAGTTATGCAGGTATTGCCTTGGTTTTAGGTGGCTTATATATTGCGGAACGACAAAACAGGAAAAGTCAAGCAGATGCCAATTTAACGATTTCGTAAAAATTGTTCTGCCTCGGCATACGTTTCGGGTTTTCCTACATCGAACCAATACCCATCGGGATGGAGAAAACTTCCAATATTTTGATCTTTTGCTAATTCGATATAACTTTTGGTAATTGAAAGCGGCATAGGGTTTTGAGGTAAGAAGTCGAAAATTTTAGTTGACATAATATGTATTCCGCTAAATGCAACTCTTTTCAAATCGACACCACTTGGGGCAATGCGTTCGCCAGTTTGAGCATTCTCCCATCCTTTAATCTGATTACGTTCATTTTGCAAAAAATAACGAGAAGTACTTCGCTCTCTTACAGCCAATGTTGCTAAATTTTTATCCTCACAATGTTTGTTATACATTGCTTTTAAATCTAAATCGGTTAAAATATCGACATTATAGGCTACAAAATCACTTTCTCCATTAAAAAACGGTTTGACTTTGATCAGACCTCCTGCTGTATCGAGCAACAAATCCGATTCGTCGCTAATTTCGACATTTATAGGCCATTTTTGATTACCTATATATGCTTTCATTAAATCGGCTCTGTGGTGAACATTAACAATAAGCTGCTCTACCCCATTGCGATACAAATATTCGATTGCTAACCTCAAAAGGGTTTGCTTATTAATTTCAACCAAAGCTTTTGGGTTGCCTTGACTAACCGACTGAATGCGAGTGCCAAGACCTGCGGCAAATATAATGGCTTTCATTATCGAATAGTTATTGCGAATTGTCAATTATTTTTTCAGTTTTGCTTTAGCTAACTTAATACTGTCAAGTTTATTTTGATTATCGGTCTTATGTTCTATTCTTTGTTTAATATTCAAATTGACAGATGAATTTGAAGCAGGAATCTTATTTTGTGAAGAATTATTCACTTTAAAAGTATCCGATGCTTCAATAGTTTCTGGTTTTTCAATATTGGTGGCAGGTGTATGGTTATTATTATTAGATAAATTGTTTTCTTTTCCAATACCAGAATGGGTATGACAAGAAATAAATAAAATAAAAAAATTAGTTAGAAATAATAATCTTCTCATGATGTAAGGGTTTATCGTTGGTATTGATTATTAACGTGTACGTACCAGCTTCCAAATTTGATTTATTGAAAGTAAAAATATTTATTCCGGCATGTGCCGATCCACGATAAAGAATTTTAACCAATTTCCCTTGAATATCGTATATTTCTATGTTGATTTTTGATGGTATATCTAGTGTAAACTCCGTTTTAAACTCAGAATAAATTGGATTGGGATATAAAACAAAATGATTAGATTTAGTTATTTCTTCAACCCGATCAGACCCGACAGTTCCCGAAATTTCAGAAATCCAAGTTTCCCAATTATGATTATTTGCACCATACATTCCATTCATCCAAACAGATACATTGGTACTATTATGTTTTCGACACATTCCTGTATAATCTCCCCATCGCTCCGATGCATTGCCACTGGCTGTGTAATCAGAATATGACACACCTGCTTTTACAAGGACCGACGAACCCCAATGCATATTGTTGTCACAATTAACTACTCTTATTTCAGGGTAAATACTTGAACCAGTCCTCCCGAAACCAATCATCACCGATTTATCCGTAGCGGTTGTTGCAAATGAGGCTACTGAAGGGTATGAATATTCATAATTGGCTAATCCATATTTTGAAGAACTGTTTGTTTGAGTGTTGACATTGAGACGATTGTAATTAATACCATTGTACCCATTAGAATAATCAGAATGGAACACAAAATGTATTATCCCATTTAAGTAAAAACCAGACAATGCTCTGCAATCACCGTTATCTAATTGCCTAGATGTACCTAATTGATTTCCGTCGGCGGCAGGCGAATATGCACTTGTAGAAATACTGTAATGATTCAATTGTTCGTCATCGGCACTCATATCATTTGTCAAGTCAAATAAGTCAATAGTAGCAGCACCAGAACTTTTTGTGGCTACAAAGTAACAACCTGGCCCATAATTTCCCTGTTGACCGTAAGACACAGGAAGCAAAGTAAAAGGACTTGCACTTATATCATGCCAATATTGCCAGTTCATTGAGCCCCCGATAAATCCATTATTCTTTTCTATTTGATAAAGTAATGCTTCTTGAAAAACACCACTATTACTGAACGAGTTACCCGTAATATAGAGTTCGTTATTCGAAACTGCCATTTTAGGATAATCGAACCATGTGTCATTTGCTAATGGATTGCCCGTAAGTTTGTAATTCCACCAATTGCCATTGGGGTCGTTAGTTTGAGAAAAGCAAATAAGGATATTGGAATTTGTTGATACCCCTGAGCACTCTTGAGCAAAAAAGATAAATTTATCTGCTCCACTGTCATATATTATAAGGGGGTCGCAAACATTTGTTATCGAGGGATCATTAAAAAAGCTATTTATAGAATTTGAGTATGTCAAGGTTCCATTCGTGTTGTAAAATTCGATTGAATTGTTAGCCACACTTACAATTTTGCCTCCATTTGATATCGCAATTGAGTTATCCAATGGCGAATGTCCCGTATTTGTATTTCCCAAAAAGTTAGCCCCAACAACTGGTGTTACATTTAGTTCGTCCGAGTTATTTTCAGATTGGTTTGTTCGCAGTATAGCTGTTGCTTTGTTGAGTTTTTTTTCCAGTTTAATGCTGTCTAGTAAAACATCATTTTCCGAGTGATGTTTTACGCATTTGTTGATTAAAATAGGTTTCCATTTAAGGTCAACTGTAAGGGGTTTAATTTTACCTAATAATTGTGCCGTAAATTGAGGCGACTTGGTTCCTATGCTATTTACTTTAGCAGTAGATGAAATTGCCGCTTTATTGTTTTGCCCAATTAACCCAAAGTGTGATATTACAAGAAGTACTGAAAAAATAGTGGTAAATTTCATATTGTAATTATTTTGTTATTATTAATGAGGGCTTAAAATCAGTATCTCTGTTTTTTGGAATCACAAAAATAATACATTTATCAGTATTTCTTATTTTTTGTCAATTTAATATTAAAAC
>DYOK01000040.1:0-8242 GCA_020720565.1 Acetofilamentum sp. | reverse complement strand
CAAAAATAATACATTTATCAGTATTTCTTATTTTTTGTCAATTTAATATTAAAACAAAAATTAAAAAAAAACGAGTAAATTTTGTAACCTTTTTATTGCCTAATTGTAAATGCGTATATTAGTAATATTTTATAACCTTTAAAAACACAGTATTATAGCAAAAAAAATTAATGCAACATTCAAATCCGAAAAAGGCGATTGCGACATTACCGTCATTTGGGATTTTGAGTTTGACAATGGCGTAATATCTGAAGTGGAAATATTCTATACAGAGCGTATTAAGATTATTAAGGAGGGCGAAACTAAAAAAGTAGAAATAATTTTCCCAACCGACATTGCAATTGAAGTCAAGCAAATGTATACAGGCAAAAAGAAAGGTGGAGGAACAAAACATGGTACTGGTCAAGTGATTGAAATAATCAAATAATTCTAAGTAAATAATACTTAATAAGCTTGCAAAATATTATCTTTGAGCAAGCTTATTTTTTTTTATGAAGCACTCAAATCTCAAACTTTTAATTCTAATCCTTTTTTCATCTTATACGCTTACGGCACAGAAGATTATTAAATTGGATAGTGTACCAGAGTCAAAATGGTTGTATTTAAATGCATCCGATTTTCAGAAAAAAATTGAATTTCTTAAAACGAATACCACAATCCCATTATACTATTATTGGCAAGCCCGATACTGTTTTGAGAAGAAAGAATTTCAAAAATCGAAAGCTCAATTTCAAGCGGCAATAATAAACAGCAAAGCAGAGCTTGATATTAAAATTTTTGATACTTATCATTTTTTGGGAATAAACGCTTACTATTTAAGCCAATTCGACTCAGCATTGTATTATTTTGATTTAGGAGTTAAACTTGAAAAGAAAATCAATTATTCGATTAATTCAGGAAATGCACTCAGTAATATGGGTTCTATTTATAGAATTCTGAATCAACCAGACAGTGCTACTAAATATTTTAACCTGGCTTTGATCGAATTTAAACAGAATCAAGACACGCTTGGTTTAGCAAAGGTTGAAAATGGACTCGGAAACCTCTATAAAACCATCGATAACAAAATTGCTATAGGGCATTACTCCAATGCAATAAATTATGCCAGCTCAATGGATAACGATGAGCTTATGGCCGTGGCCAATATGAATATAGGTTTAATTTTGATAGAACTTAAATCGAGCCAAGCAGGTATCGAAAAATTAAAAAATGCACTTACATTTTTCAAAGAACGAAATGATTTATACCACCTGTCGATTGTCATTAACAACATTGGATTTGCACATTTACAAATGAGAGAGCTTGACAAAGCTGAACAATTTCTTTTTCAAGCACTTGATATTAACCAAAACTTTTCAGATTCGAGAGCATTTACCTTTTATAATTTAGGAGAAATGTATCGCTTAAGAAAATCCTATATAAAAGCGATTTCGTTTTACGAAGAGGCTCTAAAGTATACCGAAAATAAAAACATCGAATTAGAATCCAAAATATACACAAGTTTGGTTCAATCTTGTGCGTATACAGGCCAAATCGATAAATTTTCAAAATATTTTGAACTGTACAATCAGAGTTTAATGCAAATTCAACAAAAAGAATTTTCTGAACATTTGGCTGAATACGAACGTAGTCTAGAACTTGATAAAACAAAACTTTTACTTAAAGTTGCCGAAAAAGATAAAAGTATTGTATCGCAGTACTTATATCAGAAAAATATCGAAATCAGTTTTAAAAACAGGATTATTATTCTTGGAAGTCTAGCAATCGTTCTTTTATTAGCACTTTTATATACCATTTATAATATTTCTAAAAAGCAAAAAGCCCTTCGGAAAGTAATAGCCCAACAGAAATTGACTGTAATACAACACAATATCGAATTAGAAAAAACAGTTGAAGAACGCACCAAAGAATTAGATAAAGCATTGATTAAAGCTCAAGAAAGCGATCGTTTGAAATCGATTTTTTTAGCCAATATATCTCACGAATTTAGAACGCCATTAAACTCTGTCATTGGATTTTCCGATTTATTGGCTGAAGAAGAATACAGTACTAATGATGTAAACCAATATGCTAAAATTATTAGAACACATGGATATTCTTTACTTGACCTCATCAATGATTTAATTGATGTTTCGAAAATTGAATCGAATCAAATGGAAGTTAAACTTGTAAAGTTTAACTATCTACAACTCGTACAACAAGTTATAGGAGAAAATTTCGAAAAGGCTAAATTTATTGACAAAGCCCATCAAATCGATCTCGATTTTAACTTTTGCAAAAAACAAGTTACGCTTATTGGAGATATGTACAAAATTGGCTTGGTTATAGAAAAGCTAGTTAATAATGCTTTTCAAAATACTGATTTTGGCAAAATCGAAGTAGGTGCTAAACGTAGTGACAATCAAATGATTTTTTATGTTAAGGATACTGGGCGTGGAATTGCTCAAGATCACTTGGAACAAATATTCGAAAATTTTAGAAAATTTAATTCAAATTCAAAAAAACAAATTAGAGGATTTGGTGTTGGTTTATATATTTCCCGATTTATTCTTTCAAAAATGAATACTACTTTAGAGGTAAGCTCCGAGGAGAATAAAGGTTCTGTATTTAGTTTTTCCATTAAAATTGATCATGAAAATTAGAGTCTTATTTTTTTTCTGGTTAATATGGGGGGCTTTTGCCTATTCTCAATCTAACTTTAAATTGAGTTCTGATTCAATAAAGTATCATGTTATTAGTATTTCGCCTAGTTTAGGTTCAACTAAATCGTTCGATCAGCAATTATCTCAACTTCATTTTAAAGGTTTGAATTTTGGCTTAAATCTTGGATTAGAGTTTATTCAAAGCCCACACAATTATCAATTTAAGCTATTCGGCACTTACCACCAGTTAAGTTCCGAAACTAAAATGGCTGAATATCCATGCTATTTATACGAATTTGGTTTCTCTGGCTCCTATTTACATCGCATTAATTCAGTTAAAAAAATCCCCATATATCTTGGAGCCGCTATTCAACATCAGGCTATTTTTACCAATAATCCAAATCTAATGAATGCTTCATTGACGTTATGGAGTAAAACTAATTTAGGAATTGGTTTTAAAATATTAAAAACTTGGTTGTTAAAAGAACGAATTTATAAAATTGGCTTTATCAAATTAAAACAAAGAAGCCGATATCTTATGGCCAATTTCAGACTCGACATTCCTGTTTTTTCGTATAATGACCGCTCACCATTTACCACTATCGATAATTTTACCGATGGACAGTCGGAATGGGAATTAGAAAAAGAAGTTTACCTTAACTTTTTCAAATCGGTACAATTAAGTACTCAAACCGAATTTTACTACTTTCTTCAAAATGGGAATGCTTTTAGAATTGCATATCACTGGAATGCTTTTAAATTTGATAACAGCTACTATATTTATCAATCGGCTCATCATCAATTGGTTTTGAGTTTGATTATTAAATTGAATAAAAATGAATAAATCGCTTTCATTCACGTTACTCATTCTAATAACTTTAGTTCTATTAGGGTGCGAAAAAGCTTTTTTAGAAAAACCATCGGAAGAAAAGCCAACTGTAGTTTTCGATCAGTTATGGAATGATATCGACCGAAGATATGCCTTTTTTGAATACAAAAATATCGATTGGAATCAGCAAAAACAGATTTTTGGTGCTCAAATCCATGACAATATGAACGATATTGAGTTATTCGATGTTTTAGCACAATTGATGAATGCGTTAAAAGATGGACACGTCAACTTAATATCGCCTTATAATGTCTCGAAATACGAAGTTGAATTATTAGGCAAAAACAATTACAACGAGCGTTTAGTTAGAACGAATTACCTTAGTGCAAATCCTTATCAAACGGGCGGCTTATATCACGACATTTTGCAAACTAACATTGGATATGTAAGATACAATTCTTTTTCTGATCCAATAAGTGATTTCGATTGGTCGCTTGTTATTGCTAGATACAAAAATACAAAGGGTTTGATAATTGATATGCGTCAAAACGGAGGAGGCTCTGTCGGCAATGTGTTTACTACACTCTCCCACTTTGTAAATTCTAGCACCGAAATTTTTCAAACTCATATCAAGAATGGCCCTGAACATAACAATTTTACCGAGTATCAAAAAGTGATAGCAGAGCCAGCGTCAAGTTACCTTTGGGTCGACAAACCTGTTGTGGTATTGGTAGATAGAGGAAGTTATAGTGCAACCTCTTTTTTTGCTTTATCTACCAAGGCTATAAATCATATTTACCTGGTTGGTGACACCACTGGAGGGGGCTTAGGTGCTCCCACAAGCGGGCAATTGAGCAATGGATGGACGTATCGCTTTTCGGCCTCGCAAACTTTAAGTTTAGACGGTTTTAACTGGGAAAATGGCGTTCCTCCCGATGTGTTTGCCGAGCTTAACGATCAAGATGTTTTGTTAGGAAAAGACGGCGTAATTGAGGCTGCTGTTGAATTGATTGATAGCTTAAATCGTATTGTTTCGATACCTTAACGAATGGTTTCCGATTTTTTTAAAAGCCTTTCCATTAAAATACTACACCAGATTTGTCGACTTTTTTTAAACTGGTCGATACCCAAATTTTAGCAAATCATCTTCGTTATTACGCCAATCTTTTCGAACTTTAACATACAGTTCGATGTGTATCTGTTTATCGAAAAATCGTTCTAAATCTCTGCGAGACTCCACGCCTATCTTTTTAATCGCTACACCTTGATGACCGATAATAATTCCTTTTTGAGTTTCTCTCTCGACAAAAATCACAGCCCTTATTCTAATAATTTTTTCGTCTTCCTTAAATTCCTCTATTTCGATTTCGGTGGCATAAGGCACTTCTTTTTTGTAATACTTGAGAATTTTTTCACGAATAATCTCTTGAACAAAAAAGCGTTCTGTTTTATCGGTTAGGGTATCTTTCGGATAATATGGCTCTCCTTCGGGCAAAAGTTGTAAAATTCTATCGAGAATATTTTTCGTATTAAAAGCTTTTAAAGCGCTGGTTGGAAAAATCTCTGCTTTGGGCATAATTTGATGCCATAAATCGACCAAATCGTCGAGCTGCTGATCGTTGCTTTGATCAATTTTATTTATAATCAAAAGCACTGGTGCTTCTGAAGCCAATACTAATTTTAAGAATTCTTGATTTTTCTCGGGTGTTTCGTATATATCGGTTACATACAACAACACATCGGCATCGCTTAAAGCCGATTTAGAAAAATTGAGCATACTCTCTTGTAGTTTGTATGCTGGTTTCAAAACGCCTGGTGTATCGGAATATACGATTTGAAAATCTTCACCATTAACTATTCCCAAAATACGATGGCGTGTTGTTTGCGATTTTGAAGTGATAATCGACAATTTTTCGCCAACAAAAACATTCATTAGCGTCGACTTCCCTACATTAGGGTTACCAACTATATTTACAAATCCAGATTTATGTGCCATTTTATAAAAAATATTATTCTAATCACTGTCAGAAATCAAATTAAAAAAGTAGGAATGTATTGATACGATACAAACACCTGATTTGTCCGAGCAGTTCGAGCGTACAAAGATACAAAAAAAATAGTGTTTTGCCTTGCCTTAAAAATGGATGTCCAAACCCAAACTGGGCTATAAAATATTGAACAAAAAACTCATTTTAAACGCAAAATTATCAATTGGTTTTTCGAATTGATATGGACCGTATCGATAATGAATGCCAATTCCGTAGCTTATAAAGTTAAGATTTAATAATCTATCGATTGCAATTCCAGATTCGAAATAACCCAGATTCATGGTTTTAAAACTTAATCCGGAGTGAATTTCTTTCTGATTAATATTTCCCCAACCCATGTTATGTAAAATCGAAAATTCTGGTTTAAATTTCCCTGCCTTAAACAACAAATTACCAAAACTATGTCGGTAAAAAAGATACACAAATTGGTCGGAAAGGAACTCATTCAATCGCATGGTAGCAAAGCTGTTAAGAGCCAATATGGTGAAAGGGTAATAACTACCTTTTTCGCTAAACAGCTTAAAATAAGGCAAATCGCCCCAAGCATATCCCCCTTGCAAACTCACATGACTTTTCCCCATGTTTCTAATCACAAATTGTTTTTCAATTTTGCCAAAAAAGCGATAGTAATCGAGCTGAAATTGGTCGAATGTTAAACTTTTCGTAAAATTTAAAAACAAAACAGGATAAGGCGTTTTGATGGGTTGAATACCCAATGGCGTACGCATATATTGTTCTCCGTAGGCAAATCGCAATTGTAAAGTAGCCTCTGGTATTTCAAATTGAGAATAAACACCTTTTGATGTGGTTAATTCGTAAGTGTTAAATAAATTAGGCAATTGCGTGTACGATACAGATGCTTTAGCTTTCAGATAATAAAAAAATCTAAGTTCGAGGGCTAGGCTCGATTTCTGTTGGTAAACCATTTTATTGATTAAAAAGTCTCTGTAGTTATTGGGATTTAAAAAAACACTATTTTCCAGAAACACAAAGTGTCCAGGTTCTTCGACATCGTTAGAATGCGATATTTGAAAGTAAGAATCGAATTGATCGCGAATATTGAATCGAAAATCGCCTCCGTACTTCCATTTTTTATCTCCAAATCCATACGCTCCGTAGCCCGATATTTCGAAGTGTTTGCTCACTTTTTCGTTAGTGGCAAGCCCTAAACCCAAACGATAGCCCTCAGCTACATTATAGCTCATCAGTTTGTCGAGCAATAACGATATGGGTCCCATAGGTATTTTCATATTTGCCACATATCCCAACAACCTTAGTTTTTTATCAAAATCGGATGCTTTTCCTATGCTATCGATCAATTGATAAGTATTTTGCTCTTTTGTGGTCATGGCGTCTTGTCTATATTGACTCCAGAACAGGCTGTCTTTATTGTTGGCTTCGGCCGAATAGTCGACTGCAATATGCGAAAACTTCTTTAAACTGTCTCTAGAATTAAGATTAATTCTCCTGATGTAGGTTTTCGATTTGCCGTAAATGTAGGTGTTATCTGGGCCCTTGTTTCCTGCTGCGGTATCTTTTGTTTCGATCGAAATTATATTTTTGAATACAAAATCAGCATCTAATTGAGTAGGAAACCAAGCACTGTCTTGAACCAGCTCATATTTTTGCCGAACAGTTACCGAATATCCATCTTGTTCGGTTGGTTTTGTCGAAAAATTCTGAAGTGCATACCCTTTGGTGTTAATTTGCAAAACGCCTTCTAGCCCTTCGAAATTGGTATTCTTTCTTGGTCTAAACGAAATGGTATATGTGGTATCGCCATTGGTGTTAACCAAAGTATCTTGCATCTGAAAAAAATATTTCGAAGGACTGTTGACAGACAATGGGCTTAGATATTTTTTGCCGCCAACTAGAATATAATCTTCGTAAATGGTAAACGATTGTAATTGAGTGCCAATGAGTGCAAAAGTAGGATTTTGCAAACCCGAAACCCTCGAAGCTATAACCTTTTCGTTAACTCGACCAGGTCGTTTATATTTTTTTTCGGTGACCGATTCGAGCAAAAACAAGTAATAATTGTCTTTAAATTTTTTAACCT
This sequence comes from Acetofilamentum sp., assembly GCA_020720565.1. Classification (GTDB taxonomy): domain Bacteria; phylum Bacteroidota; class Bacteroidia; order Bacteroidales; family JAFGXI01; genus JAFGXI01. The sequence goes on along the minus strand of DYOK01000040.1, from coordinate 664 downwards.
CTGTAATCGAACTGTCTAATTTCGAAAGGGTATCGCCTACTTGAATCTCTTCGTCGGTTAAAGTGTCCCCATTTTTGTAAAACAATAAATCGAAAGTAAAAAACATTTTACTGTACGATTCATATTGGTATGATGCTAAGGATTCGGGATGATTTTTCTTTCTGTTTTCGATTGTTTTGTTAATGATTCGATGTGCTGGATTGCCTTTATAATATACCGAAACGTCTGCAATAACAAACGCATCGAGTGACATACCAATTATTATGTTCGTTGTTTTCTTGTAATCGCTAATTTTTATCGACTTAGGCTTATACCCCATGTAACTCAAATCCAATTGATTAATGGATGTTTTAGCCTCAATGGAAAACCGGCCATCGATATCGGTTGTAGTTCCTAATCGTTTTTGTGAATCGTAAAGTATATTAACAAATGGTAGTGGTTGATGCGTCTGTTCATCGATTATTTGTCCAGAAATATGGGTTTGAGATAAACCTACATGAACGATTGAAAAAATGAATATTAATTGTAGAAATAGAGATTTTCTGGTCATTTCGGTAACTTTCTGCAAACTTAATAATTTGGTACTGGTTCAGCAAGTATTCAATCTACAAATCCACAGTCGCATTAACCAAGATTTCGGGGCAGAATTGGTTTATCGTTTTAT
>DYOK01000281.1 GCA_020720565.1 Acetofilamentum sp. | reverse complement strand
TACCATGGCCGATTTTTCGAACTTTAGCTTACATTCTTTGTGGCTGTTCTTAAATATCGGTTTAGTCATTTTCATAAGTTTACTAATACAACTTATCCTAGCCAAGATTTTCAAAATTGATACCGATACCACCATAATCAGTTCTACTGCACTTATTTGTTCACCTCCATTTGTACCGCTGGTAGCTGGAGGAATAAAAAATAAGACCGTGATATTTATAGGTATTGCCATTGGGATAATAGGCTATGCCATAGGTAATTACATCGGGATAAGTTTGGCTTACCTAATTCGATAAATCCAAAGTTAGCATTAGCGTTTTTTGATGTTACTTTGCTAGTTTTGACTAACTTTTGCCCAAGTATCTTTTAACCCAACGGTTTTATTGAAAATTAAACGATTCGATGACGAATCGAGGTCGGTACAGAAATAGCCCATACGCTCGAATTGGAAATGATCGCCCACATTGGTTTCCAATAAAGCTGGTTCAACAATGGCGTCGATTACTTTTAACGATTCGGAATTGATGGTGTCTAAAAAATTAACGCCTTCTTCAACATCTTGTGGATCTTCGGTTAAAAACAGTCTGTCGTACAAGTTGACCGATGCTTTTACGCCATGCTCAGCCGACACCCAATGTATAGTCCCTTTTACTTTGCGACCATCGGGCGATTTTCCGCCTTTCGATTCGGGGTCGTAGGTGGCTCTTAACTCAATAATTTCGCCATCAGAGTTCTTAACAACTTCGGTACATCGAATAAAATAGGCATAACGCAAACGAACCTCGGCTCCAACTGTCAATCGGAAATAATTTTTAGGTGCTTGTTCCATAAAATCATCTTGCTCGATATAAATTTCGCGTCCAAAAGACACCTGTCGCATTCCTGCGGTTTCGTCTTCGGGATTGTTCACTGCGTCGAGCATTTCGGCCTTACCTTCGGGATAATTTGTTATCACTACTTTGAGTGGGTTGAGCACAGCCATGCGTCGTAAAGCCGTTTTGTTTAGGTCTTCTCTAATCGCAAATTCTAGTTTTCCCAAATCAATCATGTTATCGCGGCGGGCTACTCCTATCATATCGGCAAAAGTGTGTAACGATTTAGGGGTATAACCTCTTCGTCGCAAACCAGAAATGGTTGGCATACGGGGGTCGTCCCATCCCGATACCAGACCTTCTTGCACCAATTGTAACAACTTACGTTTCGACATGACGGTATAACTCAAATTGAGTCGAGCAAATTCAATCTGACGTGGTCTCAAGCGACTTGGATCGTAGACTTGGTCGAGAAACCATTCGTATAAGGGGCGGTGTACTTCAAATTCCAAAGTGCAAATGGAATGGGTTATACCCTCGATATAGTCCGATTGGCCATGAGCAAAATCGTACATAGGGTAAATATTCCACTCGGCACCGGTTCTGTGGTGTGCATCCTTTTTGATGCGATACATCAAAGGGTCGCGCATGTGCATGTTAGGCGATGCCATATCTATTTTAGCTCTTAGCGATAATGTGCCCTCCGCGAATTCACCTTTTCGCATGCGTTCGAACAGATCTAAACTTTCGGCAATGGGTCGGTTTCGCCAAGGGCTGTCTTTGCCCGCTTGGGTTGGTGTACCTTTATAATTCGCAATTTCTTCGGCCGATTGCTCGCACACGTAGGCATTGCCCGCTTTAATAATTTGAATGGCAAATTGATAGAGTTGCTCAAAATAATCGGACGTAAACAATGGTTTATCGTTCCATTTAAAACCCAACCACTCAATGTCTTTTTTGATAGACTCCACATATTCCACGTTTTCTTTTTCGGGATTGGTGTCGTCGAATCGCAAATTACAAGTGCCTTGATAATCACGAGCCAAACCAAAATTTAAACATATACTTTTAGCGTGTCCAATGTGCAAATAGCCATTGGGTTCTGGTGGAAAGCGGACATGTACCTGCGATTGGTTTTTACCATTTTTAAGGTCGTCTTCGATAATTTGCTCGATAAAGTTTAGGCTTTTTTTGGGGCTTTCCTCTGTGGTACTCATGATATCAAAATATACTTGTGTGATTGATGTCGATTAAAATAATCGGTAAAGATACAGCGTTCTTTGTGTATCTACACTTTTTTTACCCCTAAATCTCAATTCTGATTAAAATTTAAAGCGTTTCGACGCGAACATACTAATCGCACTCGGGACAAATTTCGTCTTTGTGTTGGATTACAAAATGCTCCAATACCAGCATATGTTCAAAAAAGAATCGAAAAATTTCGGGCCAATGCATCTTGTTTTTAAGCGTTTGACCCTGCATTTCGAAAAAATATCGATACGTTTGATCTTCGCTTTTTTGACCAAACAAAATAGCATCAAATCCTTTGGGCTGCTGTATCGAATTTACAAGTTTTGCCATTCGATTGATATAAAGTTCCGAGCGAACTTGCGAAAATTCAATTTCGATAAGGGTACGACTCGCTTGGTCAATTTGTTCAAATTTAAGAACCAAACCTTTTATGCCTGTTTGGTATAGCATCCATTTTTTAGGCTGTTTTAATTTGCTTCTTTTGAGCTGCGAAAATTGACCAAATGTGGTCCAAAATTCAGTGGTTAATTGCTTGAGTTCGTCTTTTGAATACAT
>DYOK01000280.1 GCA_020720565.1 Acetofilamentum sp. | reverse complement strand
TTTTTTTATTTTTCAATCAACTAAGAAATGAATTTGGTATAAATGAGTTTGGTGTTAAATGCCCTGATAGATTTTGTTTTGAAAATAATTATTCATCAATACCTTGTTTATGAACTAAGGCTTTGTAACGAATCATCTGATTATTTTGACTTGTTCTTTTGCACTTTTTATGCCTTGCAAATTTGCGAAGAGACGCAAACTATTAGCTACAATTTGAGCCTTGAAAAAGAACAAAATAACGGCATCAATTCTAAACCTCTTATTCCGTTAAAAAGCCTAAATATAAAATTCGATCAGTGGGGTTCTCAAAAAATTAATGTTATTATTCCATACTCATTAATGGTTTCTTAAATCGAGCTTTCCCCCTAAAGTAAACATGATAAGCTGCGGTTGGTGTCGGTATTCTAGACCTGCAATCAATGTAAATCCATTGTATTGATCTTTGGTGGCCTCGACAGCACAATTGTCGTATGCATTTCGGTTAAATTGCCATTCTAATAACAATCCGGCATAGGTTCCAGTAAACGCTTTTCGGTATCTAAAATGTAAAATTGCAAACGAAAAAGGTTTGATGTACAAATCGCTAAGCCAACGCAACGAATATTCGAATTCGAAATGTAAACCCCAGCTTCCTCTTTTAAATCTTGTGGTTTTGTCTGATCGACTTGAGCGGCTAATATGCACATAATCTACATATGTCGTCGAATTGAAGTAATACAGAATGTCTTCTCCTGTATACCAGGTTTGCCCAAGCTTGTATTCGGCATTAAGCGAAAATCCTATTCGTAAGCGATTCCAATATCTAAATTTACTTAACCATTTGGATTCTGGTTTTTCGTGTAAGAAATTAAATTCAAAACCTAAAAATTTGAGCCCAACTAGGCTGTCTTTATAATAAATAGAATTAAACCAATACGAATCTTTTTCGATATGATCATTGTTAAATCTTCGACGATACATTAAGGTTTGCTCGCCGTACAAATAGTTGAGATATGAGCTAGTCGAGAGGCTGGGGTTGATGCCAATGGGCGAAACTTCCAACTGACTCACCGATCGGATGGTTTGTCCATTTGCCGACAAACAAAAACAACTTAGAATAAAAGCGATGTAGTAAATACGGGTCATAATCTACATTTGGGTTTATTTACGAATAGGATGTCAATGGGGTTGTTAATCTGAGCAAGTTTTTAAAGATACTACAAAAAAAACTTTGTCGCAAGATGTAATATATTTATTATTAACATTTTAGTTTGATGTTTAATCGACATCGAGCAACTCGTTCCAGCGCGTGGTGTATCGGGGCGATAGTTTTTCTTGTTTCATTTTCCATGTGCGTTTCAGGTCTTGAATGCCCAATTTAAGTGTCGATTTCCCTACGTTTTTATGTATGCGATCAATGGTTTGCATCAGCACGTGGTGCTTAGGGTTTTCGGCACAAAATAAATTAAGTTGCTGCTCGTTTTCTGGGGTCAATTCCGAAACAATCACACCTGCTTTTTTGTATGCATAACCTTGACGAAAAATGGCTTCGAGACCTTTAATGGCATATTGTGTTATGGTAATGCTCGAGTGCGAAGGGTAAGGTAGTTTGACCACAATGTATCGGCTATATTGCTCTTGGTTTGGATTGAATGGGTTGGTTTGTACAAATACAGTGACCAAATTGCAATGGGTCTGTTGTCGACGCAGTTTTTCGGCACAAGTCACGGCAAAGGTCGAAACCCGTTCGCGAAGGTCATCCCATTTAATAATGGAGCCGTCGAAACTTCTTGTGGTTGCAATCGACTTTTTCGCCTTTGGTAAGTCGAGTTGCAATCGAGGCATACCCAGTAGTTCCTGCTTAAGCCTAAGTTCGTTAATCGAAAAGTTCGACTTAAGATATTCGTCGGTTAATTGTGTGAAATCGAATGCAGTTACAACACCAATTTTTTCTAGCCTTTTGGTCAATTGTCGACCTAGCCCCCAAACGTCTTCAACTTTGGTCCATTTAAGGGCTTTTACTCTTTTTTCTTCGGTGTCGATAATGTACACACCTTGTGTGCGTTCAGGGAATTTTTTAGCGATCTTATTTGCTACTTTACACAGCGCTTTTGACGAAGCTAAGCCCACGCTTACGGGTATTCCGACCCATTGTTTAACTGTAGCTTTCATCTGCACACTGTATTGATGTAGGTCAACCAAATCCATACCATCAAAGTCTAAAAATGCTTCGTCAATCGAGTAAATCTCCATGCGAGGTGCAAATTCGGAAAGTGTACGCATCACCCTTTGACTCATGTCACCGTAGAGCGGAAAGTTGGACGAAAACACCTGTATGTCGTGCTTTTCGAAAGCTTCTTTAAACTTAAAAGCTGGGGCTCCCATTGGGATGAATGGTTTTGCTTCGTTGCTGCGTGCAATAACACAGCCATCGTTGTTCGACAAAACCACAATAGGCTTACCGTTGAGCGAAGGACGAAACACACGTTCGCACGAGGCATAAAAATTATTGCAATCGACTAATGCTAACATGCATGCAAAGGTCGAGAAAATGTTTTATACCAAATACATTTTCAAATGACTGATTAATAAAATGCAATGAACGAAGTGAATTCATGAACACCATAAATATTTTATTCGTG
>DYOK01000279.1 GCA_020720565.1 Acetofilamentum sp. | reverse complement strand
CGGGAACTCAGAAAAAAACGGGACAGGCCGACTTAGATTTTGTTTGGAGAATTTCTTAAAATTCTGAATTACAAAATCTTAATCGAATCAGCATTTCCTAACCTGTCTGCCCTGCCTATCGACAGGCAGGTGATGATTTTGGGTTCAAATTAAAAATAGAACAAAACGTATGTATTTCTTTGTATTTTGTTCACACTGTATCGTTCTGAATGTTGTAGATTGAAAATATCGCTTGGCTCAAATTCTAATCCCTAAAAATCTTGTCTGTCGAATCACTATTTTTCTATCGCTTAGCGATAAGGTTTACAGGCAAATGACTATTTTTGTCGAAAAGAAAAAATTTATGTTTAGAACACATCACTGTGGCGAATTAAACGCACAACATATTGGACAACACGTTACCCTTAGTGCATGGGTGCAACGTTCTCGTAACAAAGGTAAAATGATTTGGATCGACTTGCGCGACCGTTATGGATTAACCCAATTGGTTTTCGAAGAAGGTGTTACTTCGCCCGAAGTTTTTGAACAAGCACAAAAAGTTGGTCGTGAGTTTGTAATTCAAGTTCAAGGCATGGTGATTGAACGGGTGGCAAAAAACCCCAATATGCCAACGGGCGATATCGAAATTAAAGTTGAAGCACTCAAAGTTCTTAATAAAGCTATTTTACCTCCGTTTACCATCGAAGACCAAACCGATGGCGGCGAAGAAATCAGAATGAAGTATCGTTACTTAGATTTACGACGTAACACGCTCAAAGACAAATTGATACTTCGTCATAAATTGGCACAGGAAGTTCGTCGATTTTTAGACGAGCAAGGATTTTTAGAAATTGAAACACCTTATTTGATTAAATCGACACCCGAAGGAGCTCGAGACTTTGTGGTTCCATCGCGTATGCACGAAGGTCAGTTTTATGCATTACCGCAATCGCCACAAACTTTTAAACAGTTGTTGATGGTTTCGGGATACGATAAGTATTTCCAATTGGTAAAATGCTTCCGCGACGAAGATTTACGTGCCGATCGTCAGCCAGAATTTACTCAAATCGATTGCGAAATGGCGTTTATCGAGCAAGAAGACATCTTAAATACATTCGAAGGTTTAGCCAAACACTTATTCAAAAAAGTGAAAGGTATAGAATTTAATGAGCCTTTCTCTCGTATGACCTACGCCGATGCCATGCGTTTGTACGGTTCCGACAAGCCCGATATCCGATTCGGAATGCAGTTTGTCGAGCTTAAAAAATTGACCGACAAAAAAGCTTTTGTGGTATTCAATTCGGCCGAATATGTAGGCGGTATATGTGCCAAAGGCTGTGCCGGTTATACCCGTAAAGAACTCGACAGTTTGACCGATTTTGTAACCAAACCGCAGATTGGAGCTAAAGGATTGGTCTATGTGAAATATAACGAAGACGGCACGCTAAAATCGACTGTCGATAAATTTTATGACGAAGCCGATTTAAAAGAATGGGCAGTGGCCTTGAATGCTCAACCCGGTGATTTAATGTTGATTTTAGCTGGCTCAACCGCTAAAACACAATCGGCACTAAACGAATTACGACTCGAAATGGGTCAGCGTTTAGGCTTTCGTAATCCCGAAATATTTGCTCCGCTTTGGGTTGTCGATTTTCCACTTTTGGAATGGAACGAAGACGCCAAACGATTCCATGCCATGCACCATCCGTTTACATCGCCAAAACCTGAAGACATCCATATGTTAAGCTCCGAACCCGGAAAAGTAAGAGCCAACGCATACGATATGGTGATAAACGGTGTCGAAATCGGCGGCGGATCCATTCGTATCCACGACAGCGAGTTGCAACAACTCATGTTTAAACTACTCGGATTCACGCCCGAACAAGCTCAATCTCAGTTTGGATTTTTAATTGATGCGTTCCGATATGGTGCACCGCCCCACGGTGGTTTGGCTTTAGGTTTCGACCGTTTGGTGGCCATGTTTGCAGGAATCGATTCGATTCGAGAGGTCATCGCTTTTCCAAAAAACAATGCCGGCCGCGATATGATGATCGATTCTCCTTCGCCTATCGACTTAGCCCAACTCGACGAACTTAGTTTATCGGTTGTTAAAAAAGGATAATCGCACTTGAATATTGTTGATTTACGATTGTTTGACTGTCTGTCAACCTTTGGTCGATAAATCCTGCTATGCGGGGTTTATTTGTTGTACAGTTGTAGATTGAGTTGTTGAACTGTTTATAGTTGAATATATAAGGTTGTAAAAAGTTAATTATAAGCTACTTAATTCATTTTCTTTGTTGATTCGTTGAAATCTACAAACTAATAACTCATCTTAAATTTAGAACTACAGTTTAATTATTCCCAACACAATACATATGAAAACCCCATTTATAATTACAATTTTTACAGTTATTTTGACTTTCTGGCTTAAGTCAGCAACCGCACAATATAATCGCGAGGCATACGACACCAAACACAACGATACCATTTTGGTCGGTCAAATTGATGCCATGGCCTTTATGCTCGATCGATACAGTAATTGGTACGAGATGGAATATCAACCATACAGTCCCGATGAAGCTAAAGTCGATTCGATAAATCTTATAAAACCTAAGTACGAAATTGTAATTATTTTAGCCACTTGGTGTAGCG
>DYOK01000039.1:9610-15791 GCA_020720565.1 Acetofilamentum sp. | reverse complement strand
TTGTTAATATCTTGCTAATCAATTGTATATTTTTCAAAGTTTTTTAATTCTAGCCAAAAAATTCTGAATTTCCCATGCATTATGGCGATTGACAAGCTTGATAAAATGTTATAAGCGATAGAATTTGCAGAAATCCTCAACAAAGAAAGTTTTTCTTATATTAAGGTTTGATAGGCATTTTTGATTTGTATTAGGGCTTTTTCGAGCGTAAAACGCGGACAAGCGATGTTCATTCGCATAAAACCAGACCCTCCTGTACCAAATAAACTACCATAATTGAGTATTACGGCTGCTTTTTGGTTAAAGAATTGGTGCAATGCTTCGTCGCTGAGCTGAAGTGCTCGGCAATCGAGCCATGCTAAATAGGTGCCTTCGGGACGAATGAACTTTATTTTGGGCATCTCGCTTGTAAAAAAGGTTTCGGCAAAATCTAAATTTTGACTCAGATATTCTAACAGTCGTTCGAGCCATTCGTGTCCATGGGTATAAGCGGCTTCGGTAGCCACAGCACCTAGCACATTGCCTCCATTCAAATGTAAGCTTTCGATAAGGGTCTCGTACTGCATGCGCCATGCTGTATTAGGAATGATAAGCGCCGAGGTGGCCATCCCAGCCATATTAAAGGTTTTGCTAGGGGCAATACAAGTGATGGTTTGTTGAGCCAGAACATCGGATAGACTCGATAAGGGTGTATAATGATGGGGTTTAAAAACCAAATCGTTATGAATATCGTCTGACACCACGCAAATTTGGTGCTTCAAGGCCAATTGCCCTAATCGTTCGAGCTCGGTTTTTTTCCAAACCATTCCGCCAGGGTTATGCGGATTGCTTATAATCATCATTTTAGCTTTGGGCATAAGCTCGTCCAATTGATCGAAGTCCATGCTGAGACGCCCGCTAATTGTGATGAGTGGATTTTCTATAAGGGTTCGTTTGTGGTCGTTAACCGCGGCACGAAAGGGATGATAAACTGGCGGCTGTATGATAATACCATCACCAGCTTGGGTTAATGCCAATACCAGCATGTTGAGTGCAGGCACAACGCCAGGGCTAAATGCTATCCATTTTTTATGGATTTTCCATGCATGTCGTGTTTCTAGCCAATTGATTATGGCGTGATAATATGTTTCGGACCGAAAACTATAGCCTAATACTTCGTGTTCAAGTCGCTTTTGGATGGCTTTAATCACAAAATCGGGTGTTCGAAAATCCATATCGGCAACCCACATAGGAATGGCAGATGGAGCATCGAATAATTTTTGTCGCAAATCGTATTTAACACAATGGGTAGATGCCCGCTGAATCGGCAGATCGAAATTTTCGTTATACATTATATAATAGGTATGTTATTCTAGTTAACGAGTAAATTGCAGCCGCGAATGTCGCTGTGGTCGAAACGCCCCAACACCCCAAAACTTCCATCGGCATTTATCTGACCTAAATCTTGTGTGGCTAAAAAGCTGCATGAATATCGATTGGCAAGGTCGATAATGTTTATTCCTCCGCTTTTTGATTTGGGCATATAGTGAAAAGGGTCGTTGACATCTCTAATTAACACTTGCATCCAAGGTGGGCAGTTGTACATTCCATCCGCATTAGAATAGGCTTGGGACAATAATTCTGTCATGCCATATTCCGAATAGATGGTACTAACTCCAAATCCCACTTTAAGATTGGTATAAAACTCTTCTTTAATCAATTCTTTGCGTTGTCCTTTCATTCCGCCCGTTTCAATTATTTTGGTGTAATTGAGTTTAAATTGATGTCTTTCGATTAAGTCTAAAAGGGCGTAGCTTACTCCTATTAATAAGGTGGGCTGTTTTTGCTGTTCGAGTTGAATAATAGTTTGGGCCAATTGGTCATATTGATTGAGATAAAATCCACTGGAGGGATGGTGACTGCTCTGTATTAAATCTTCGACCATATATACTAAGGAAGACCCCCCTCTTTCGAGGTAACTTGGCAGAAGTGCCAAAATACAATATTGTTTTGGCGAACCAAAAGCTAATTCGAAACCCATACGATACGATTGCTGATACCAATCGACATAAGCCACGTAGTGTTTCGAAGTCTGCATGCCAGTTGTTCCGCTACTTGTAAAAACAAGCTCTTCGGTTAAGTCGTTTGCTAAAACTTTATGGGTTTTGAAAAGCGAAATGGGCATAAAAGGTATTTGCTCGAGACGATTAACTGATGACACATTTACCCCCAAATACTTTACAAATTTTTGATAAACAGGAACATTGTCAACTTGAAATCGAAATGTTTCGATAGCTAGTTCCAAAAAATCGGTTTGGGATAAGGCCTTCGACCTATTAAATATTTTTTTATCTAACATTAAAACAATCTCTTAACTTTATTGAACAGGACATTGTGTTATTCTATGTATTTAATTCTGCCCAATGCTGATTCACTGTTAGAACCCTTTAATAATTTTGGTCGATTTGTCGTAGTCGACAGGAATTTTTTTACCAAAAGGGAATTTGGCAGCTTTAATATAACCTTTAGCTTTTATGTTGGCTTTGTTGGTCAACAAAGATGGAATAAAAAGCAGACTGCCTTTTGATATTTGCTCCACATCGAGTTGGAAAATAAGGTGCTGGCTCTGGTTTGAGTTTTTTTCGATACGAACAGGCTCCACTTTTTTGATAGTCCCTAGTGGCACATCGTTAAACGACAAGTCAAGCGAAACGTCGTTGATGGTGAACGAAAACGAATTTGGATTTTTAATAGGTACTTCTAAGTCGATGGTAATTTGGGACTTATCGATATTTACAATTTTAAAACTCTTGATACTGCCTACCTCAACTTCTTTGACTTGGCATGACACCAAGAGTAAAATGATTGAAATGAATGTCGTAACGACGTAAAAATATGTTTTCATGTGTATATTTTTTAATTTATTGGACTCGATTCTGTTTTCAACTATTTACGACAACAGCCTTGTTTAGGTCAAACTTCGATAGTCTACAACAACTTTAATAATTTCGAATATGAATGTTCATTTTTTCGATTAATTTTTTTTATAATCAAGGTACTTAATTTAAAGTACAAACACAAGGTTTTATCTAGCAAATACCTAATTACAAAAGTAACAAAAAAAAGTTAATTCTGATTTTAGAACTTCGTTAAGCCAACGGCGAAGCTTAAAATACGGGTTATACACTTGTTATTAGCTCAAAAAATAAAAATCTGACTCTAATAACATCAAAAAATCATCGTTATAAACAGACCTAAAAAAGTGTTATAATATTGTATTTCTGCAAGTTAAGAATAATAACAATGACTTATTAACAATTAATGTTAAAAACACAATTCTGTGTTGAAAACTATATAATATAGGTAGAATTTCACATTAAATAGGATTGTATTTTTGGCACAAACTGCAAAACCATGTTCAAGTCCATTTTAATAATTCTCAACACGCTAACCCTCACGCTTTTTAGTTGGTTTTTAAATCCAGTTGAATTACAACTAAACGCGCCTACAGAAGTTATGGCGGGAACTGCATTCGAAGTTTCGGTCACTATAAAAAAAGGTAGTGTCGATGGCTTTGCTCGTTTTCAACAACAACTTCCAAAAGGATTTACTGCCGAATTAATTGATCCCGCAACGGGCGATTATAAGTTCGAAGACCAAATCGTGAAGTTTTTTTGGTTGATTGTGCCCAGTAAAGAAGAGATTACCATACGTTATCGATTAAATACCGACCACAGTGTGCAAGGTAAATTTAGCTTATCAGGGATATTTTCTTATGTTGATGGCGACAAAAAGTACGCTGAGCTTCCCCCATTCGAAATCAATATTTTACCGTCGCCTTTGGCCAATGCTAATACAGATTCGAACAAAGTGGTGATGGAAACACAAGAGCAAATTGTATGTAAACGAACCAGTGTCCATATTAATTCAGCGGGCGAAGTCGAAATTGGAATTTTAGTGAATCGGGGGACTTTAAGTGTCGATCAATTTGCAAAGATTCAAGAAACAGTTCCTGCGGGCTACCAAGCTTTGAGTATGGAAACAAAAGGTGGAATTTTTACCTTTCAAAATAATGTCGCCAAGTTTTTATGGATGACCTTACCGGCTGAACAAGAATTCGAAGTCAAATACAAATTAGTTCCAAATCCAGGAGTGAAGTTAGCAAAATTAGACGTTAAGGGTAATTTTTCTTACATTAACAATGGACAAACCATAGAAGTTCCACTAACCGATGCCGAAAAAACAATCAATCAATTGGTTACCGAACAGTTGGCTTTTCAACATGGCGATACCAAAACAGAGCCTATTGCCCAAGTTGAGCCTACAAAAGCCGAAGAGCCTGTAAAAGAGCCCATCAAGGAAGTGGTAGAAAATACCAACCAAAACCTTAGTGCGAACAAAGAAGAAACATTAACCACGCAAATTAGCAAAACGCCTACACCCGACACCAAAGTCAGTTACAGAGTCCAAATAGCGGCGGGTCATCAAAAAATACAAGTTAAAACGTACTTTGCTAAATTAAAAGTTAGTGAATCGGTACAAACCGAAAGTCTAGACGGATGGTTTAAATATACAATTGGACGTTATGAAGAATACTTACAAGCACGTAATAAGCGTAACGACATTTGGAACCAAACACCCATACGTGACGCTTTTGTAACTGCCTATAATCAAGGCAAAAGAATCACGGTACAAGAAGCTTTAATGATAACCAATCAAACTTGGCATCAATAATTGTTTGCATTCGAAAGTTTTTAGTATCTTTATCGGGTACAGATTTTCGATGAGACGCTATCTACTCAGCATACTACTATTTGGGCTAAGCCTGCTCTCGTATAGCCAAACCGACAGCACCTTTGCCATTCCACCAGACACCACTGGAGGGGGCGATTTTTCGTACTTTTATACCGAAGAAGAGCGTGCAAAATACCTCAATTACAAACCCATTATAGGCATCGGAACAGGGGTCGTTAAATTCCATGGTGACATCACAGATTCATACAACAGTAACCCATACATGGGAAACAATGGGATTAATTTAAGCATATCGAGAGACCTTAACAACTATTTTTCGGTACATTTTAATGCCATTTACGCCAATTTGATGGGGCAAACTCAAAGCTTAGGTGAACCACTCAATTTCAAGACCGACATTCTTAATGGCACCCTATTTTTATCGTATAACTTTTACCATATTTTACGAAAACCCGACCTCCTTATTTCCTACCGTAGACAAAGGAAATTAATTCCCAATATTGCATTAGGATTAAGTGCTTTTAATTTTGCCTCAAAAGGCGATTTGTATGCTGCTAATGGCAGTAAATACCACTATTGGAGCGACGGAACCATCCGTAACCAAAGCGAGTCGCCACAGAATGAACTATCGAGTGTGTTACTCCAACGTGACTACAATTACGAAACCGACCTTCGTGAGCTCAATCTTGATAGTTTAGGCAAATATACCAAAGCTGCATTTGCGGTACCCATCGACTTTAGCGTGGACTACAATTTGCACGAACGCGTTATTTTAAAATTCGGAACCACTTACTATTGGGTTTTTAACGACAATGTAGACAACATCTCTAGTGCGGGAGAAGGCACACGAAAAGGAAAAACAGGCGGCGACAACTACTTGTACACCTATGTCACTATCAAATTCGACTTGTTCTCTGACGAAAAAGAAGTTTTCGAAGACGGCACAGTCATGCTCACCGAAGATATGATTAACGCCCTGATGACCGAAGACGAAGATAATGACGGCGTTTCTGATGTTTGGGATCAATGCCTAGGCACGCCTACAGGTGTAACCATCGACCCAAATGGATGTCCGCTCGACGACGATATTGACGGATTTGCTAATTTCCAAGATAAAGAATTGCTCACCGAAAAAGACTCGATAACCAATTTAGAAGGGGTTAAATTAACCGAAGCCGAATGGATTTCGTATAGCGACACCACCGACGCCATTCCATTCGAACTGATTTGCGACTATTACCCCAGCATGTGCTACGACAATCCGCGCGATCGTTACCGAAATCTGTTTGTAGAAATACCAGAAAAATTTGCTAAATTAGATACAGATGCCGACGGTTACATCTCGATAGAAGAAGTGAGCCGTGCCATTGACGAATTCTTTAATATGACCTCTTCGTACACCATCGACGATGTCTATGCCTTAACAGAGTTTTTCTTTAGCCAGTAG
>DYOK01000039.1:0-9510 GCA_020720565.1 Acetofilamentum sp. | reverse complement strand
TTCGTACACCATCGACGATGTCTATGCCTTAACAGAGTTTTTCTTTAGCCAGTAGCCAGGTGAAATATTTATGAGTCGAAAACGAAAAATTATAATATTTATCCTAGCATCAACTGCTATTGTTTTCACTTTGACAATTTGGGCCAACATTACGGTTAATCAAGTGGCTAAAAGATTCATTACCGATGACTTGGCGAATGTGAAACCTAATAATGTTGGTTTACTCCTTGGGACAAGCAGAAACTTGAAAAATGGAACTAAGAATGAATTTTTCTTCAATCGAATTGAAGCAGTAATTGAATTATATTACAGCAGAAAAATTAAAACCATTATAATAAGCGGAGATAACAGCACAACAGATTACAACGAACCGATGGACATGAAAACTGAACTTGTCAAAAACGGAATCCCTGACAGCTTGATATATTTAGATTATGCAGGATTTAGAACTTTGGATGCAGTTGTAAGAGCCAAAGAAATTTTTGGACAAAATTCGTTCATAATCATTTCTCAGAAATTCCATAACGAAAGAGCAGTATTTTTAGCAAGAAAGTTTGGAATAGATGCTTTCGGTTACAATGCTGACGAAGTTCAAGCATACAAGGGATTTAAGACAAAGTTGAGAGAATTCTTTGCTCGTGACAAAATGTTCATTGACTTGTTTTTCAGTGTAAAACCAAAGTTTTTAGGAGAGAAAATCATAATCAAATAAGGGAATGCTACACCCAACAAATGACAAAGTAAATGCAGGTTTGAGTTTTGTTGAAACATTTGAAATCTTTATAAGCATTTGTATTGGCAGGCTTTGACCGATAATTTGCTCCAGCGCTTTCCTTAGCTTCAGTCGTTGAGAAAAGTAATAACAAAAAAGCTGCCTATTTAACATAGACAGCTTTTTGCTTAATATTAAGACCGAATCTTATGAGTCCAATTTGGTACGAGCCGATTTACGTTTGCTACGTTTTTCTTTGCTATCGTCAACCACTTCGCGTTCTTGCATCATTCGAATTTCGAGTTCCGCCAATGGTGTGTCGATATCTTTGTCAACCAAAATACGTCCACAGTATTCGCAAACCGTAATTCGGTTACGCATACGGATATCTAACTGACGTTGTGGTGGAATCTTGTTAAAACAACCGCCACAAGCATCGCGTTCTACGGTTACAACAGAAAGACCGTTTCGTGCATTAGAACGAATGCGGCTGTATGCTGTCAGCAAGCGTTCTTCGATTAATTTCGACAAGTCTTCCGATTTAGCCAACAATTCAGCTTCTTCTTTAGCCGTTTCCTTACTGATATCTTCCAATTCGTTCTTTTTATGATCCAAATCGTGGATTCTATCGTCGATAAACTTGCGTGAGGTTTCTAATGCTTGGTTAACTTCGTCAATTTTGTATTTAAACTCTCGAATTTTTTTCTCGCACAATTCAATTTCGAGGTTCTGGAATTCGATTTCTTTACTCAAAGCATCGTATTCGCGATTATTTCGCACATTATTTTGTTGCTCTTCGTACTTTTTAATCATTTTTTTAGATTCGTCAATCTCGTTGTTTTTGTTAACAATCGCAGTTTGATTATCTTTTAATTCAATTTCGAGTTTTTCCACTCTGGTTTGCAAACCAGCTATTTCGTCTTCTAAGTCGCGAACTTCGAGGGGGAGCTCTCCGTGTAAGATTTTGATCTTATCTCTTTCAGAGTCAACTTTTTGGAGGTTGTATAGTGCTCGTAGTTTGTCTTCTACACTTAACTCTACTGAAACCGCAGCTTTTGCCATTTTATAAAAAATTTATAGGATTCGTATTTACTTCAGAAAAATGAACTGCAAAATTAGAAAATTTTTCACAGATAATTTCATAAAAAATCGTTTTTGAATCGAGCTCACTCTCATAATGTCCAATATCGGCCACCAGCATACGATGTTCTACATCAAAAAACTCGTGATACTTAATATCTGAGCTCACAAAAGCGTCTGCTTTGGACATGGCATTCGATATTAAAAAACTACAGGAGCCCCCGCACACCGCTACTTTTTCAATTATTCGGCCCGAACCATGGGTATATCGGAAGTGCTTGAGTGCGAATTTTTCTTTTATCAAATGTAAAAAGTCGATTTCGGGCATGGGATGGGGTAAATAACCTATTGCGCCAAGGCCAATTTGGGCATTGGTTTGCTCAAGTGAATAGATATCATAAGCTACTTCTTCGTATGGATGGTTGTTTTTAAGCGCTTCGACCACCAAAAATTGTAAATGTTTGGGGAAAATGGTTTCGATTCTTACTTCGTTTTCGGTATGCAGTTCACCCAATTGACCTACGTATGGCACTGCCCCTTCTTGTGCCCTAAATGTGCCCTTCCCTTCGAGATTAAAACTACAAGAGTCGTATTGACCTATGTGACCTGCTCCGGCACTAAAAAGTGCCTTTCGAAGCTTGTCTTGATGCGCCACAGGAACATAAACCACAAGTTTTTTTAATTGTCCCGAGGGTGCAAGTGTGCTGATGCGATTTAGACCCAGTTTTTGAGCCATTCGGTAACTGACACCGCCTTGAATTAAATCGAGATTGGTATGCATCGCATAAATTGCGATTCCATGTCGGATGGCTTTCACCACACTTCGTTCGACATAATTACTTTCGGTGAGTTTTTTAATGCCCTTAAATATTAAGGGGTGATGCGCTACAATAAGATTTGCTTTTTTCGAAATGGCTTCGTCAATAACAGCCTCGTTAACATCAACCGTAAGCAAAACGCCAACAATCGGTTGATTGACATCGCCTATTTGCAGCCCACTGTTGTCGAACGATTCTTGTATGCTAGGAGGTGCAACGGCTTCGAGTACCTTAATAATATCTTTTAGTAGGCTCATCTTTAAGGTCTTCGATCTGTTTTTTGGTTTTTCAACTGGCAATCGTTCAGGTTTATAGCTAAATAAAACACGACATTAGATTATTCAAAATACTTAATTGAATAAGAAATTATAATATTCTGTGCACTTATACTTCGAGGGCTTCTTTAATATGTATCAATTCCGCTCTGATATCTTGTAATCGCTTGGTAATTTCGAAGTGTTTGATGGTCGATTCTTTGTTTTCGGCTAGTTTTTTTTGAGCCCCTTTTAGCGTCATACCTCTTTCTTTTACCAAATGGTAAATTAATCGAAAATTATCAATGTCTTGTGGGGTAAATTGCCGATTACCTTTCTTGTTTTTAACGGGTTTAATAATGTCAAACTCTTGTTCCCAAAACCGAATATGCGAAATGTTAACATCAAAAATTTCTGCAACCTCACTGATAGAGTACAGAATTTTTTCAATTTTAGGTTTTTTGTATGGCATAATCCAAAATTTTAAGAAAGATTAATCGAGTGTTTGTCCACCAGGTTGCAAAGCTTGCTCTATCAACTCTTGGTATTGTTCGGGCGAAATATCGTCGAAATAGAAGTTGATGGGATCAATTGGTATATCGTTTTTTCGAACTTCGTAATGCAAGTGTGGCCCAACCGATTTGCCAGTATTTCCGACAGTTGCAATAATTTCGCCTCGTTTAACTTTTTGACCCGGACGCACAGCCCAAGTGTGCAAGTGTGCATAGAGGGTTTTGTATCCATAACCATGATTCACAATCACACAATTACCGTATCCACTTCGTGAGTTGGAAACTTCGATGACAGTTCCATCGCCAGTAACATGGATTGGCGTGCCTTGTTTGGCCGTAAAGTCCATGCCTTCGTGCATTTTTAAAGTACCATAAATTGGATCGGTTCGATAACCAAAAAGGGAAGATACTCTGGTAAGTTGATTAAAAGAAATGGGCATAATGGCGGGTACCGAATTGACCATATCTTTTTTACTTTTTGCCAAATGGGCAATTTCGTCGAACGATTTCGATTGAATATACAGTTGTTTGGCTAAAACATCGAAACGTTTTGCGGTGTTGGCTACAATCTCTTTGCTGTCGAGCCCTCGCAATTTCTCGTAACTATTTGCTCCACCAAATCCGCCTTTACGCACATCGCCCGATATGGGTTCTGCTTGGAAAATGGTTCGATAAATATTTTCGTCTCGATATTGAATTTCTTTCAAAACCCCTTGCAACTCGTCTAATTCTCTCGACAAAAACTGATAATTGGTTAAAATCTCGTCTTTTTCGCGTTTAAGCATTTTCTCCTCGGGCGAATCGAAAAAATAAAAGAATGCCAAGGTCATTAAACCACCTAAAAACAGGCTACCAAAAAAGTGGGGAATTAATCGTATAATTTTTTTGATGAAAGTAAACTCAATTTTCTCGTAGGAGATTGTCTCAGGATTATATCTAAATTTGCCTTTTACCATTAAAAATTTTGTTTACCATTCGTGCAAGGTGGACAAATTTAATTAAAAAATCTAACTTTGCAAAATTGAACATGCCATGCTTAGCAGCAGGTTCGGCTTAGTCAGTTGTATTTAAACGAAAATTCGTTGGGTCTTAATTTTAAACCAAAAGGCATCTTTTGTTTCTATCTACCTGATTGTTAGACGTATACAGAGCTATTCTATGACATAGGCTTGTGTTAAAGTTAAAAAATATTAAATAGATCGAACACCTTAAAAATCAAAAGATATAAAATGAATTCAAAAGCACTTCGTCAGTCCTTTCTCGATTTTTTCGAAAGCAAAACACATAAAATAGTTCCATCGGCCCCCATGGTAGTTAAAGACGATCCTACTTTAATGTTTACCAACGCTGGAATGAATCAGTTTAAAAATGCTTTTTTGGGAACAGGTCAAGCACCTGCTTCACGCGTAGCCGATACACAAAAATGCTTAAGAGTGAGCGGAAAACACAACGATTTGGAAGAGGTAGGACACGATACCTACCACCATACCATGTTCGAAATGTTAGGCAATTGGTCGTTTGGCGATTACTTTAAACAAGAAGCTATTGAATGGGCTTGGGAATATCTAACCGAAGTGTTAAAAATTGAAAAACATCGGCTTTTTGTTACCGTGTTTACAGGTGCACCCGACGAGAATTTAGAACGCGACAACGAAGCAGCAGGCTTTTGGGAAAAATGGATCGATAAATCTAGAATTTTAGAGGGTTCAAAAAAAGATAACTTTTGGGAAATGGGTGACCAAGGCCCATGCGGTCCATGTTCCGAAATTCATGTCGATTTGCGTTCCGATTCTGAGCGTGCTCAAATTGATGGCAAAAACTTAGTAAATAACGACCATCCACAAGTCGTCGAAATTTGGAATTTGGTATTTATTCAGTTTAATCGTAAAGCCAATGGCGAACTCGAAAAGCTCCCTGCACAACATGTTGATACAGGAATGGGTTTCGAGCGTTTGGCAATGACTGTTCAAGGCAAGCAATCGAACTACGACACCGATATTTTTCAACCTTTGATTCAAGAAATAGCGAAGTTATCGGGCAAAACATATGGTACAAACGAGCCCGCCGATATTGCTATGCGGGTAATTGCCGACCATTTGCGAGCAGTTAGTTTTTCGATTGCCGATGGACAATTGCCTTCGAACACCGGTGCTGGATATGTGATTCGTAGAATTTTGAGACGCGCAGTCCGTTACGCTTACACATTCTTGGGACAAGAGCAGCCATTTATTTACAGACTTTTCGGCGTAATGCAGTCTGAAATGGGTAATGCATTCCCCGAGTTGCAGAAGCAAAAAGACATCATCGAAAAAGTTATTTTCGAAGAAGAACAATCGTTCTTACGTACCCTATCGAAAGGTATTAAAATACTAGAACAAGCCATCGCTAAAATAAAACCCAATGGTCAAAATGTGTTTAGCGGCGATGTGGCATTCGAGTTATACGACACCTATGGTTTCCCTATCGACTTAACCGAGCTCATTTTAAAAGAAAATGGAATGACTGTCGATAAAGCCCAGTTCGACAAAGCCCTAGAGGTTCAAAAAAACCGATCGCGTCAAGATGCAGTGGTTGCTACCGAAGACTGGACCATTTTAGACGAAACTGCTCAAACCGAATTTGTTGGGTACGACTTGCTCGAAACACAATCGAAAATTATTCGTTATCGAAAAATAACCGCTAAAGGGAAAAATATCTACCATTTGGTTTTCGATCGTACACCGTTTTATGGCGAAAGTGGAGGACAAACAGGCGACAAAGGATATTTTGAAACAGCCAATCAACGTGTCGAAATTATCGACACCCAAAAAGAACATGGCTTGATTGTGCATTTGTGCAATGAATTGCCTCAAAAATTAACTGGAGAATTCCATTTAGTGGTCGACACTCGCAAGCGACTATCAACGGCCAATCATCACACATCGACACACTTATTACATTTTGCATTGCGACAAGTGCTCGGAACACACGTCGAACAAAAAGGCTCGTTAGTAACCGATACCCATTTGCGTTTCGACTTTGCACACTATCAAAAACTAAGTTCTGATGAAATTTTACTGGTTGAGCAAAAAGTTAATCAACTGATTCGAGACAACGCAAATCTCTCGGAGCATCGCGATATGCCTATAGCTCAAGCCAGCCAAATGGGTGCCATGGCTTTGTTTGGCGAAAAGTATGGCGACAAAGTTCGTGTGATTCGCTTTGCCGATTCCGTCGAGTTGTGTGGCGGAACCCACGCCCCATCGACAGGACAATTGGGCGTTTTCAAAATTACTGTAGAAACAGCCATAGCAGCAGGAATTCGAAGAATTGAAGCTGTGGTGGGCGAAGCCGCTCAGAAATACATCTGGAACCAACTCGATTTTCTGAATCAAATTGAGCAGAAAGTAAGTACTGGTGGCGATACCATGAAACAACTCGATACTTTGTTAGACGAAAATCAACGGCTAAAAAAACAAATTGAACAATTTCAAAAGCAAGCCGCCAGACAACTTAAATCGGAACTCAAAGCTAAGATAATCGACAATAAGGGCATTCAAATTTTAGCTGAATTGGTCCATGTAGATGAAGCGGGCATGCTCAAAGACATTGCTTTTCAACTAAAAGGCGAAATTCAGAGTTTAGCACTTGTTTTAGGTGCCGAAATCGAAGGCAAAGCTCATATTGCAGTCATGTTTGCCGACAGTTTGGTTGCCGACAAAGGGCTAAATGCTGGTCAAACAGTTAAAGCAATAGCCAAACATATTCAAGGCGGTGGTGGCGGACAAGCCTTCTTTGCTACAGCAGGTGGGCAAAACCCCAAAGGTTTACCACAAGCCATCGAAGAATTTAAAAAAATGTTAATGAACTAATACCCAACGACAATTAAAAATTTTATATCATAATTCTTAAAACCTTATTCCATTTCAAAACATGAAAATCCTCTTTTACTCGGCACTTTTTGGACTACTCAGTCTGGTATCGTGTCAACAAAACACTTCTACACAAACTCAAAACACCATGAATAATCCTTTGCTCGAAACATGGTCGACGCCTTATGGTGCTCCTCCATTTTCAAAAATTAAAATCGAACATTTCGAACCCGCATTTACAGAGGCCATTAAGATTAAAAATGCCAATATCGAAAGCATTGTCAACAACAGCGAGACTCCAAATTTTGAGAATACGATTGTCGCTTTAGAGAATGCCGATTCATTGCTCGATAGAATGTCGTACGTATTTTTTAATCTGGTAGGAACCAACCAAAACGATAGTTTGAAAAAAGTTGAAGATATCGTTAAACCTCAGCTAACCAAAAGCAACGACGATGTATATCTAAACGAGAAGTTATTTCAAAGAGTCAAATCGGTATTCGATCATCAGGCGGACTTTAAGTTGGATGGCGAACAAATCATGCTTCTAAAAAAAATCTACGATGGATTTGTACGTGGTGGTGCTTTGCTTTCGGCCGAGGACAAAACAAAGTTACGTGCAGTTAACGAAAAATTATCTAATTTGGAATTGCAATTTAGCAGCAATGTGCTTGCCGAAACCAATGCTTTTGAATTATTAATCGAAGATACTGCACAATTATCTGGATTGCCAGCATCAGTTCGCGAAGCTGCTGCTATAGAAGCCAAAGA
This sequence comes from Acetofilamentum sp., assembly GCA_020720565.1. Taxonomy (GTDB): domain Bacteria; phylum Bacteroidota; class Bacteroidia; order Bacteroidales; family JAFGXI01; genus JAFGXI01. The sequence goes on along the minus strand of DYOK01000039.1, from coordinate 1,512 downwards.
AAAAGGCAAAGAAGGCAAATGGGTATTCACTTTAAAATATCCATCTATTTGGCCATTTATGACCTATTCGAATAATCGCGAGTTAAGAGAGAAATTACATAAAGCTTATATCCATCGAGGTGATAACAACAATGCCAACGACAACAAAAAAGTTGTTGCCGAAATGGCCAATCTTCAACTCGAAAAAGCTAATTTATTGGGCTTTAAATCGTATGCCGATTATGTTTTGGACGAAAACATGGCTAAAACACCTGCAAAAGTTTACGAATTACTGAACCAATTAATGCTCACAGCTTTACCCAATGCTAAAAAAGAAGCCGAAGTTTTACAAGCAGAGATTAAAAAAACTGGTGGCGATTTTAAATTAGAGCATTGGGATTGGTGGTACTATGCAAACAAAGTCAAACAATCGCATTATGCATTAGACGACGAAGCCCTTAAGCCCTATTTTAAACTTGAAAATGTGAGAGATGGTGCTTTTGCTGTGGCTACTAAATTGTATGGCATTACTTTTACCGAGATGGCTACCGTCGACAAATACCATCCAGAGATGACCGCATTCGAAGTTAAAGAAGCTGACGGATCCTTGGTTGGGTTACTTTATACCGACTTTTTTCCAAGGGATTCGAAGCGTTCGGGTGCTTGGATGACCGAATTTAGACCCGAATCAAAAGTCAATGGAAAACGAATTGCACCAATCATTTCGATAGTTTGCAATTTTACTAAACCAACATCTAACGAGCCATCACTCTTGAGCATGGAAGAGGTTGAGACTTTATTCCACGAATTTGGACATGCATTACATGGTTTGTTAGGCAACACCACTTATCGTACACTTTCGGGCACTTCGGTAGCTCGCGATTTCGTGGAACTCCCATCACAAATTATGGAAAATTGGGCTGCTGAACCAGAAGTAATAAAAAGTTACGCCAAACATTATAAAACTGGTGAAAGTATTCCAGATTCATTAATAACTAAAATGAGTGCCGCTGGTAAATTTAATCAAGGATTTGTTACCGTAGAATATCTAGCCGCTGCATTGTTAGACATGGATTGGCACAGCATTAACGTTCCCAACACCCTTACAACAAGCGATTTCGAAACTAAATCCTTGCAAAAAATGGGTTTAATCCCCGAAATTGTTGTCAGATACCGAAGCACATACTTTTCGCATATTTGGGGCGGTGGATACGAAGCTGGATACTATGGCTACATTTGGGCTGCCATATTAGATTCTGACGCATTTGCATCCTTTAAACAAAAAGGTTTGTACGATCAAACCACAGCCAAAGCATTTAGAGACCATGTGCTTTCGCAAGGCGGTACTCAAGAACCCATGAGCTTATATGTAAAATTTAAAGGTGCCGAACCTAGTATCGATGCACTATTAATTAAGCGCGGCTTAAAATAAAGCTCCTCATATAAAGGAAGCATTTAGGAAATCCTGAAAACATAAAATAAAAAAAGGCGAGCAATGCTCGCCTTTTTCGTTACTACATTTTATAATTACAT
>DYOK01000278.1 GCA_020720565.1 Acetofilamentum sp. | reverse complement strand
TTTTTTTGCAGGCTTAATTTTTTTACTAGCTCATAAACTGAGGCTTAAGCATATTTTCAGGTTTAAGAGCTTCGTCTAATGCCTCTCTGGTCATCAGTTTTCGTTCTAATACCAAATCGTATACACTTCCTCCGGTAGCCAAAGCTGTTTTTGCCAGATCGCTACAAATTTCATAGCCTAAAACTGGATTAAGCGCCGTAACCAAACCTATACTGTTGGCTACATAGGATTTACATACCTTTTCGTTGGCTGTAATACCAGACACGCATTTGTAGTTCAATGTTTTCATTCCATTGATTAACATATCGATACTTTCGAACAAACTTTGAATAATCACAGGCTCCATTACGTTAAGCTCCAATTGTCCAGCTTCTGCAGCCAAGGTAACTGTTAAATCGTTACCAATTACTTTAAACGCAATTTGGTTAACCACCTCTGGAATAACTGGATTCACTTTACCGGGCATAATGGAAGAACCAGGTTGCATAGGCGGCAAGTTGATTTCGTTAAACCCAGCTCTAGGTCCCGACGACAACAACCGTAAATCGTTCGATATTTTTGATAGCTTAACAGCTAAACGTTTGATGGAAGCCGAGAACATAATAAACGCACCAGTGTCTTGGGTAGCTTCAACTAGATTGTCGGCTAAAACAATATTTAAGCCCGTTATATCTCTTAAATGATTGATGACCAATCCACTGTAGCGAGGATCGGCATTTATTCCGGTTCCGATAGCGGTTGCTCCCATGTTGACTTCTAAAAACAAATTGGCGTTTTGTTCAATGCGTTGAACTTCTTCGCCGAGTGTATAAGCCCAAGCTTCGAATTCTTGGCCTAAGGTCATAGGCACAGCATCTTGCAATTGGGTACGACCCATTTTAATAATGTGAGCAAATTCTTGGCCTTTGGCACGGAAAGCTGCAATCAAATCTTGTAATACGGGGATAATTTTTGAACGGCTGTTTACTAAAGCAATTTTTACAGCGGTAGGATAAGCATCGTTGGTCGATTGCGATAAATTGACATGGTTATTGGGATGGCAATAATCGTATTCGCCTTTTTGATGACCCAGAATTTCCAATGCCCGATTGGCAATGACTTCGTTGGCATTCATATTGGTTGAGGTTCCGGCTCCACCTTGAATCATATCCACCACAAAATGATAATGGTACTTGCTATGCGTAATTTCGTCGCACGCCTGAACAATGGCATCTTTGATAGGTGTTGGTAACAAACCCAAATCGTGATTGGCTAGAGCGGCTCCTTTTTTAACCATTGCAAGCGCATCAATAATTAATGGATAATAATTTAGAGTTACCCCAGAGATATTGAAATTCTCAACCGCTCGTAAGGTTTGAATGCCGTAAAATTGATCATCTGGAACTTCTTTGTAGCCTAACAAATCGTGTTCGGTTCTGGTTTTGCCCGAAAGGTATTGACCTGCCGAGTGAATGGTTTTGGCATTGGCGTAACGCATGCGACGCGAGATAACTTCTGTAATTTTCGAAAATACTTTTAAAGTTATAGCTCCATTCTCGTTAAAAAACGACTGATTCAACGAAAAAATCTCACTCTTGCTGTTTGCTTTTGCCGAGGTAGAATGTTTTAATTCGCTACCCAAGGCGCCTTCGCCTAAAAAATCGCCAGCCCTAAAGGTAACCAAACGTTTTTCTTCGCCAAACGAATCGATACGGGTTAAGGACACTTCGCCGCTTTTAATTACAAAAATCCGATCTCTAGGGCTTTCGGTAGTAAATAGAAAAGTATCTTTTTCGAAGACACAAGCGTTAATACGTTCGGCGACCAATTGTAATTCGCCAGAGCTTAAATCTTTGAAAAGCTCGACCGATTTTAAAAATGTAATTCGTGAGTCCATATGTTTTGTTTTTTATGGCAATTGCCTATTTATTAAGGTCTTCGACCTATTTATTGTTTTTGTAACTGTCTATTTGTTAGTACTCTAGTTTAAAAAAATACGACATTGAATTGCTCTAACTACTTATTATCTTTTTGCAAATATCAAAAGTTGGCAAATCTACCCAAGATTAGGTATTGCTTGCCCACAAAAGACGCTGCAAATCTAGCAGTTTTTATCGATAAAAATATTGAAAAATCTCATAAAGCGTTTTGCAAAAGCAATCCGCACAATTTAGAGTTCGTATACCATCCCAATGCTCAATAGGTTGTTATATTGACTGGGGTTTCGTGTGGTAATGGTGTATATAGAATAAGCCATTCTTAAATCGACTGCCCAATGCGAATTAAATGCATAAAGCACTTTGGCATGCACGTTATAATCGGACAAACGATAATTCGTCAAATCTAAACTTGAGGAACTATAAGGATCGTCATATTGACTTTTGATAAGACGCCCATAGCTTAGACCCGTAGAAAATTGCCATTTTGGATTTAAGTGGAAATTTAGAAGGGCCGCTACTTCGACATAATTGAGCTTAATTCTGAATTTTAATCCCCCATCTTCGAATATTTGTTGACTGCCTTTATTCACATACATCAGTTCCGTTGTTATCGACCAAGTATAGGAAAGGAGCATGCGGGTATACAAGCCTGCTCGAATTCCAAATTTATGATAACCCGACGACTGGTCGCCATCGACCTGTGACGAAACTAAAGCCAAATTGGCACCCGCTTTAAAGGTTTGGGC
>DYOK01000038.1 GCA_020720565.1 Acetofilamentum sp. | reverse complement strand
TGAATTTAAAATTAAGAATTCAAAATTAAGAATTAATAAGACCACAACACAACATTCTACATGGTTGAAAACATTTTTGATTTTAATATCATTCTGTGGTGTTTTTTTTGTTTATTGCTTAATCTAAAACATACCCATTTTGTAATGCGATTAGTTTATTATATATTTTTTGTTATTTTACTTATTAACAATTCGTTATATGCTCAAGATTCTTTAAGGACACCTTTAAACATTCCGATGTATTTGTCTGGGAGTTTTGCAGAGTTAAGACCCAATCACTTTCATTCTGGAATTGATATTAAAACAAATACAAAAACAGGATATTCAATTTATGCTGTCGAATCGGGTTGGGTAAGTCGGATTAAAGTTTCTAGTTTTGGTTATGGCTTGGCCATTTATATCGATCATCCGAATGGTTTAACCAGTGTGTATGCACATCTCGATCGCTTTAACGACTCAATTGCACAACGGGTGTTAAGATTACAATATCAAAAAAAATCCTTTTCCTTCGATCAATACTTTAAACCAGGCGAAATTCCAGTTGCTTTGGGTCAGATTATTGGCTATTCAGGGAACTCAGGCGGGTCATTTGGTCCTCATTTACACTTCGAATTACGCGAAACTAAAACGCAATTTCCTATTAATCCAATGCCTTACTTTCCTTCAATTATCGACACTATTTGTCCTAATTTTGAGGTGCTAGTAGTGTACAGTCCAACTAAAAATCAATGGATTAAAATTGAAAACAAAGTCGATTCGATAATCGAGCTCGATACCATTCTTGTCGATTGTATTTCGCCACGATTTGGGATTGTAACCAAAGATTTTTCGAATGGTTCTGAGAGCGATTTGGGAATTAACACCATTAAACTTTATTTTAATCAAGAATTGGTTTATCAGTACAATAATCAAATTTTCTCATTTGACGAGTCCAAATATGTCAATGCTCACATCGATTATAAACATTACAAAACTTACGGATCTAGAATAGAAAAATTATTTAGAGAGCCTGGCGACAAACTGCATGTTTATCGTACGAATTATGGTGATAATCCGCTGTTGCCCGATTCAATTTCGGACATTTTAATCGAAATTTTTGATTCTAAACAGAATAAGCACTCATTAAAATTTAAGGCCAGATACCACACGCAAGGGGCTCATATGCAGTGTCCTGAGGCCATAAACAACGCTTTACCCAAATTTCGATTCGATAAAGAAAATTATTTCGAAAACGAAGATGTCAAACTGACGGTTAAAAAAGGAAGTTTATATCAGGACTTTTATTTTGAATTTTCGAAGCAGAAACTTTCACATAAAACTTTAAGTACCACTTATAGCATCCATAAAGATGTAATTCCTTTGCATCAAAAAGCTGAATTATCGATCAAAATTACAGACTTTCCCGATAGTTTTAAATCGAAATTGGTCATTTGGAATGGGAAATCGAGCTTAAGTAGTCGAATAAAAGGCGAGTGGATTAGTGCGTCAATTTCGAAATTTGGCGATTACAGCTTAATGCTCGACACGGTACCTCCATTGGTTGAATTAGTTAAAGTCGATACTTCGGCGCTAACGATGTTCGTTTTTAAGGTTGACGATAAAATTTCGGGTATTACAGATTACGAGGGCTCAATCGATGGTACTTGGGTGTTGATGGAATACGAACCAAAAAATCAAACTATATTTTATAAAAAAGATATGTTTTTGTCTCGTAAAAGTTCTGAACGTCTTTTTGAAATTAGGATTAAAGACGATGTTGGCAATGTATCGAATTATAAAGTCAATTTTACATATTAATTGCGCGATAAATTAAATATTTCGGTTCATTTTGGGGCATTGATATTCAAAAAAAAATAGCTTGGTCAAATAAACCGCATCAAATGTTAAATTGTCTATACTTTTGTTAAAAAATATAAAAATGAAAATATCAAAATATGGGGTCTTTGTGTTGGCCTTACTGGTTTTAGTATCTTGTAAAAAAGTGGATGAACTGCTCACTTTTTACGTTTCCGATTCATCGGAAATGGTAATTGAGTCGACTATATCGCCTATCGAATTGCCATTTAACATACCTACGCCTGACATCACCACTAATTCTGAGGAAGAATTTTCGAATAACAATACCAACTCCGGCTTGGTTAAAGATGTGTACTTAAGTTCGTTAAACTTGAATATTAAGTCGCCTCAAGGAACAACTTTTAGCTTTTTAAAGTCGATTAAGATCTACATCAGAACTGATGATTCAAACGAAATACTTTTGGCATCGAAAGAAAATATTGTATCGACAGCTAGCTCAATCGACTTGATTCCTACTCAAAGTAAACTCGACGTTTATGTTAAAGCACCAAATTACAAGTTGAGAACAGAGATTACAACCCGAGAGATTTTAACACAAGATGTGACACTAGAATGTAATATTCGATTTAAAGTTACGGCAGATCCCTTGTAGTTTTAGAGTTTATTGGTTACCATTAGCATCGTTTTTCAATTATAATGGAAAAATCTGACTTAAGATTTGGAAAAGCTCTTGCTTGCGAATCGGTTTATTGATATGGTAATTGCAACCAGCATCTAAAGATTTTTCTTTGTCGCCTTGCATCGCATGTGCTGTTTGTGCTATAATTGGAACAGAAGACCCCGTTTTTCTAATTTCTTTTGTACATGTAATGCCGTCCATTTCAGGCATTTGAATGTCCATTAAAATAAAATCGATATCGTATTGTGCAAACTTTTCAAGTGCTTCGATGCCTGTTTTGGCGTGGATTAGCTGATTGCCACTGCGGTTAAGTAAAGCTTCAAGATAAATATAGTTTTCCAAATTGTCTTCTGCAATCAAAATAGTTTTGCCAGTTAAGTGGTAGTTTGTTACTTGAGTATGTTCGATTACTGGTGTGCTTTTTTGTGATTGAAAGGGCAGACTAAAGAAGAAAGTTGTACCAATATTGGCTTTCGATTCAAACCAGATGCGGCCGCCATGCAATTCGACTAGCGATTTGGTTATGGCCAATCCCAATCCAGTCCCTTCAAATTCGCGGGTAATGGCATCGTCAATTTGGCGGAATCGTTCAAAAATAATTTTTTGAGCTTCTGCCGAAATCCCTTTGCCTGTGTCTTTTATGTAATAACAAACTTGTTTGTCTTCGAAGTAGTAACCTATTTCGATGTGCCCTTTTTTGGTGAATTTTAAGGCATTGCTCAATAGGTTAATAAATACTTGTTTAATTCGGGTTTTGTCGCAGCTTATAACAACCTCATCACCCGTTTGAAAAAATATGTCGAGATGCTTTTTGTTGTAAGCGCCTAATTCTTCGATAACAGAATTGATTATCTGGTTAATGTTGTTCATCGAAGGATATAACACAAAATTGCCCGATTGAATTTTTGAAATATCAAGAATGTCATTAATAATTTTAAGCAAATGGTGACCAGAATTATTAATCAGATTCAAGTAACGTAAATGCGTTTGATCTTCGATTTCGTCGAGCAAAATGCTTGTGAACCCAATAATCGAATTCATTGGTGTTCTAATTTCGTGGCTCATATTAGCCAAAAAAGCAGACTTGAGCTTGTCCGACGATTGAGCTTGTCGAAGTAATTCGTCTCGTTTTTCTAGAATTTCATGAATATCCTTATGAATCAGTATGATGGCATTATGAATATCGGCATAAGGACTATCGCTATGGTCTATTTCGTTATCGGAAAATTTGAAACTTTCGTCCCACGAAACACGACCTAATTTGTTATAAATGCTTGAAATCTGGTTTTTACGTTCAACTTCAAGAAACTCGATTTGTTTTTGATGTTGTTGAACCTCTTCGATAAGCTCTTCTTTATTTAAATTTTTAAGTCGATCATAATTTTGGTCAACCAATTGTAAGTTTTCGAAAGAACTTTTTTCTATTATTTCAACCACCTCTTCCCATTTGTCCAGCACAAAAACTCTTTTTCGTAAATTAGTATAAGGCGTAAAACTACGAGCAATTTTAACCTGAATCTTTAGAATAGGATCTATTTTGTAAAATCCACTGGTAATCAGATTGTTTCTGTGATTATGAAACCAAATTAACCCATCTTTTCTAAATGCCAATGTCATTTCTTTAGCATGTTCAAAATCGATATAAAAATGGTATTTATCGTCGCGCAGTCCTAACTCATCTAATATCTCGAGAAAAGTATCTTCGACATGGGGCATCGCGTTGTCGTCAAAAGTACCAAAGTATTTTCGAACAAAAATATTTTTGTTAATCTGAAAAGTTTCGTATTTACACAATTCGTTTTCGGCGGTGTGTGACCAAAATTTTGTTATCCGATACGAATTCATGCTTGAAGAAATAAATTCGCCCCCAGTACCCCATATTGCAGATGGACTTGCTAAATTATTTATTTTCTTTTCAAATTTTATGGCATTAATGGTTTCTTTATAGTTCTTTTGAATGTAAGTGTTTTTTAAAGAAATAGACAACAGTTTACCCGCTTTGATTAATACTTTAAGATAGGCTGATGTGTTGTAAAAATAGATGGCTCTAATGTGATTGATGTTGTTGTTAATCCAATGGATATAATGATTTCTAGCTTGAGAGTTACCACCTTTGAATTCGCCATAATTGTGAATTAAGTAATATGGCTCATGCACTTTTTTGTTGATTAATTCCGAAACTTTAGGCCATAATTCGAATTGGTTACTATCTGACGTATAACCTCTTACGTTTAAATGGACAATATTAGAGTCGATAAAACTCACCTCTATAGAGTAATCTACATCTAGTTTTGATACAAATATCCATTCGGGGTTAGATTCAATTTTGTAATTAGTAATAGGACAAGTTTCGATCATTGTTGTTGTGTAGTTATTTTTTTATTTACCAAGATAAGTCGATAGGGTTTTGTTTTTAAATACTTTGAATAAAATAATGTCGGTTTTTATTTACCTCTAAAATTGATAAATCGTCAGTATAAAAAACAAGAAAAAGGTCGAAGACCTTATTTGTAATTTACGAAACTAAGTTCTGAACTTTTTCAAAAGTCTGAAAATAATCGGAAGTTTAATATCATCTTCGTAGTAATTGTGGCTATAATAACTGCCGCCATATTTGTAATTATAATTGTATTTGTATGAGTAATAACCAGTTATGTCAATATCGTTTATGATGATATTAATATTGATGTCGTTCTTTTGTTTAACATCGTTTAAAAACTCCAAAACCGAAAGATTTGAATAGTTTTGGCGAATTACAAACAAATTTAAGTCGACCAATGACGAAAGCAATAAGGCATCTGTAACCAATGCAATTGGCGGCGTGTCGAGAACTATATAATCAAAATCTTGTTTCAATCGTTCTATCAACTCAGCCATTTGAGGTAATTCGATTAGTTCTGCAGGGTTTGGAGGAATGCTACCTGCCGGAATTACCCATAAATTGGTAACACTAGACGGCTTAATAATGCTATGGTAATCAATTTCTCCTGTTAAATATTCGCTTATCCCATTCACATTTTCGAAATCGAAATATTTATGTAAACTTGGTTTTCGTAAATCGAGTCCAAGTATGACCGTTTTTTTCTCCAAAGCAGCAATTACCGAAGCGGTGTTTACTGCAATAAAAGATTTACCTTCTCCACTAATGGTTGATGTAACAGAAAGCACAAAGGGGCCGTCGGTCTTGTTGATTAAGCTATACTTTAAATTGGTTCTTAGCTTTCGGAACGATTCGGAGATAGATGATCGAGGGTGGTTAAAGACTACTAATTCAGAGTTTTTATTATTGTGACCAATTTCTGCAATAATGGGAATTCTTGTCCGTTTTTCAATGTCTTTACGTTCGTGAATCTTATTATCAAAAAAATCAAGCATAACAATGATTATCAGCGGGATTAGTAATGCTAAGATTATAGCAATCATGTAGTTGAGTTGCTCTTTTGGTGATATTTTAGCGGCATTATCGGCTCTAGAATAATCCAATATTTTATTTTCGGGGGTATTAGAGGCTTTGGCAATACCAGTTTCGGCACGTTTTTGCAACAAATAGTTATAAATCTCGTCGTTAAGTTTGTACTTTCTTTGAATGTTGATGAGATTTTTTTCTGTCCCTGGCAGTTTACGAATTTCTTCGTCTACTAAATCTAAGCGATGATTTAGATTGTCAAGCGTAATGTCGTTAGTTTTAATAATGTTGACCACATTTTCGCCTATCAATTTCTTGAGATTTTTAATTTTATTATCGTACATACCCATTGCTGGCAATTCTTTAGAGCCACCAAACGAAAGTGCACCCATTTCGCTGTACAACTCGTTTAGTTCAACAATCAATTTATTAAGAGAAGCATCATTTACACCCATAAATGAAGGGGCGATCAACTTAGTGGTATCTTTATTTTTAGTTATATAGGTCAAAAGATAATTAAAGTAATTTTGTTTAACACTTGCCTCGGCTTTTTCTTGCTGAATGTGCTCCATTTTTTGAAATAGAATCTGCCCTTCAGTGCTCAAATTTACAATTCGGTTCGATTCTTTAAAGCTTTGTAACTTGTTCTCGGCAAATTGTAAAGAATCGGTAATCATCGACAATTGCTCATCAATAAACCTTATGGTTTTTTCGTTAATTTCGTTTTTCTCATCTAAATCTTGCTGCAAATATTCATCGCATAACATATTAAGAAAATCGACCTCTTTATTTATAATTTTTCCTTTGGTAGAAAGGAGAATAATCGAACTTTTTTCGTCCGTAATTTCAAGTTGTAGATTTCGAACATAACTATTAGTAAGCGTGTTTATATTATTAATAGTAAAGTAATATTCATTTCCTATCATCGAATCGATATTGAGCTCACTATTACCAATAGTAAAATTAAATATTTTGGACTCAAATTTTTGACCAAAGTTTAATACTTTATCAATTTTGTACAGGTCATTTACATGCAGCTTGTACTGATCTTTATTTAATATGGTGACATGAATAGGGTAGTCGTATATATTAGCTTTACTTGTATCAACAACAACAATGAATGGCTTTTTTTGATATAGTTCCGGTTGTCTTATCCGACCAACGGAATAATAAGAAATTCCGAAATCTAGTTTTTCTACTGTTCTGCGAATTAGGGTATAAGAATGCAAAACCCCCAGCTCGTTTTCAACTGTTTTTCGTCTGATTCTATCAAATATTTTAAGCTCTTGGACAATGTTGTCAATCCCAGAGCTATTCGAATTGCTTTTATCTCGCACTAAAACACTGGCTTTAACGGTGTAAACTGGGTCGGTATATTTGTTTACAAAAAAAGCGTAAGAAACAGCAATAAAAAGGGTTAATACAAACCAATACCAATTAGCTAATACCTTAAAAAGGAACTTTTTAATATCGAGCGTTTCGTTCGATTCCAGTATACTTTGAATGTCGTGATGAGTTTTTTCCATTTATTTTCTGGCTAAAAGCTAATAAATTTATGCACTAGGCATGACTTACATATTGTATTATAAATAACATTGTTTTATTTCCCAATATAATTCAATACCAATATAACAGTCGATATTGAAGAGAAAATTAATGCGATATTCGGTAAATTTTGCCTGAACGATTTGTTGCGAACCGGTTTGATATAAATAACATCGTTTGGCTTTATTTTGTAGACATTGGAATTGATAATTTGTGCTTGAGTAAGGTCAAATTCTATCACTTGTGTTTGCCCATTTTCGAGCTGTCTGATAATTTTTGCTGCTTTTTTATCTCCGTAAATAGTAACATCACCTGCTTCGGATAAGGCTTGGAAAATAGTTAGATTATCGTCGAAATTCTTATAAGTTCCTGGTCTAAGTACCTCGCCAATCACAGAATATCTAAAATTTAGTAACTTAACAATTACACTAGCATCAGAAACATATTGTTTTATTTCGGTTTCGATTTTTACTTTTGCTTCATTTAATGTCAGATTATCGACCAAAATATCGCCAATTATTGGAATGCTTATTTTACCAGAATCGTTTACCGAATACCCATTAATGTATATATTAGACTCTGAATTCCAATTTGCGTAAGTACTATTGGTTTGAACACGGTTAAACATTTCGGAAAGAGGCTTATTCATTGAAATGACGTTAACGTATAACACATCGCCTTGCGAAAGTCTGTAATTTGAGGCTGTATCGGCGTAAACCATTGTAGAATCGCCTTTCTGATTTTGAAGGTAGAGTATTTTTTTTCGTGAAGTACAAGAATTCAAAGTGAATAAAAAAACACCGATAATTATACTAAGTATTTTAAATGTTCTCATTGGCTAGTTTTGGGATTATGCCTGTATTATCTTCATTATACATTTTTTTGCAAATATATAAAAAATCGTTGCCGATACGACGTTGTTGTCAACGAATGATAAGGCTTTAGTCGTATTTCTTTTTTAAAATATTTTGTAAATAGATAATAAACACGAACTTAAATGTTTAAATTAATTTAATGTCAATCTTTTTAAATAATTGTATATCAATTATATGTTATTTTTCTTAAACTTAATATGGGCGAATGCCTTGAAGTAATATAAATAATTTTAAATCGTATTTTATTAATCTATAATATTGATATATAAGTTGTTATAAAAATATGAAATAGGTCGAAGATGAGCTTAATTGGCCATCTCGGCTGTGAACATAATCCGAACCAAGCGAATTTCGTTTTCGGTGTATCCATCTTCTTCGAATTCGGCTAATGCATCGGTCATATTGTCGTCGTCAACATCCATAAAGTAATCGTAAAGCTCGTCAATTCGATCCTCGTCAATTTGGTCTTCGACAAAATAAGAAATGTCGATTTTGGTTCCTGAATAAACAATCGCTTCCAATTTTTTTATTATTGTATCTATGTCAATTCCGAGTGAATCAGCTATTTCGTCTAAAGGGACTTGTCGATCTATTGATTTGATAATTTGTAATTTATCGCCCGATTTTTTGGCAACGGTTCTAATAACCAAATCGTCGGGGCGTTCAATATTATTGGTTTTAACATAATTCTGAATCAAGTCTAGAAATGCTTTGCCATATCGACTAACTTTACCTGAGCCTACCCCTGCAATATTTGACAATTCGTCCTCGGTCATGGGGTAGTGAATCGACATTTCGTCGAGCGAGGTGTCTTGAAAAATTACATAAGGGGGTATATCTTTTTGCTTCGAAATTTTTTTACGCAAATCTTTAAGCATATTAACCAAAACGGGGTCGCCTGCCGAACTGATATTGGCTAAGGCAATGGCGTCTTCTTCGCTGTCTTCGAAGTTAGCATGTTGAATTAATGTGAATGGGTGTGGATTTTCGAGGTATGCTCTGCCCAATTCGGTTAAACCAATTAAGCCATAATTTTCAATTTCTTTGTCGATAAATCGGGCGACTAAACTTTGGCGAATGACAGCAGACCAAAACTTGGGATCCATATCACTACCAGAACCAAATGATTGTAATTTATGCAATTTATAGGTTCGAACTTCAGCGGATTCGTTACCAATCAGTACATCGACAATTAATTCAGCTTTAAATTTTTCGGCCTCGTTCATTTCTGCGATGACTTCGAGGGCTGTTTCGACATATTCTTGTCCCTCGAATCGTTCTTTTGGATAACGGCAGTTGTCACAATTACCACAAGCCTCGGTATCTTCGCCGAAATAGCTCAATAACGTTATTCTTCGGCAAACAGACGATTCGGCAAAATTAGCCGTTTCAATCAATAATTGTTTGCCAATTTCTTGTTCGGCAACGGGTTTGCCTTGCATAAACTTTTCGAGTTTTTGAATGTCTTTGTATGAGTAGAAGGCCACGCATTGACCCTCGCCACCATCTCTACCTGCTCGTCCTGTTTCCTGATAATACGATTCTAAACTTTTGGGAATATCATAATGGATGACGTACCGAACGTCGGGTTTATCGATTCCCATTCCAAATGCAACGGTAGCAACAATGACATCGACATCTTCTTTTAAAAATTGGTCTTGATGCAAAACACGTGTGGCAGCATCCATACCAGCGTGATAGGCCAAGGCTTTAATGTCGTTAATTTGTAAGGTTTGTGCTAATTCTTCGACTTTTTTTCGACTTAAAGCATAAATAATCACCGATTTATTGACATTGTTTTTTAAAAGTCTGATAATTTCTTTGGTTGCATTTACCTTTGGACGTATTTCGTAATATAAATTGGGACGGTTAAACGATGCTTTAAACACTTTCGACTCTTGAATCCCTATGTTTTTTTGAATGTCGTGTTGAACTTTTAAAGTAGCGGTTGCTGTTAACGCAATAACAGGGACATGATTTAGCTTATCGATAATGGGTTTAATTTTACGATACTCTGGTCTAAAATCGTGCCCCCATTCAGAGATACAATGGGCTTCGTCGATGGCGAAAAATGAAATCTTAAAGCTCTGAAAAAAATCTAGGTTATCTTCTTTGGTTAATGTTTCGGGTGCAACATAGAGTAACTTGGTTTTACCTTCGATTACATCTTCTCTGACGCGATTCGCTTCGGTTTTATTAAGTGAAGAGTTTAAAAAATGAGCTATACCATCGGTCGATGCAAATCCTCTGATGGCGTCAACTTGGTTTTTCATTAATGCAATTAGCGGCGATATAACGATAGCCGTTCCTTCGCTCATTAATGCGGGTAATTGATAGCAGAGCGATTTACCCCCACCAGTGGGCATTAATACAAAAGTATTTTGGTTGCTAAGCACATTATTAATAATAAGCTCTTGTTCACCTTTGAATTTTTCGAAACCAAAAAACTGTTTCAAATTTTGATGAAGTAACTCTGAATTAACTTGATTCATTCCCATTCTCTATTCTCCGAATTAATTGTCGTAGTTTGTATTTTTATTTTAGATACCTTTGTAACGAAGTTAATGATTTTATTTTTTGTGAGCAAAGGATTAACATTTATTATGGATAATTTTCATCAAAATATTTTAGATAATGCCATTCGTATCATAAACGAAGAGGCTCAAGCGATAAAACAGTTGGCAGAATACGTCGATAAGGATTTTGCGATGGCAGTAGATACTATTTTTGCGAGTAAAGGTCGGGTCATTGTTACGGGTATAGGTAAAAGTGCGATCATTGGTCAAAAAATAGTGGCCACGTTTAATTCAACTGGAACTCCTGCTGTTTTTATGCATGCTGCCGATGCCATTCATGGCGATTTAGGAATTGTGCAAGCTGATGATACGGTGATTTGTATTTCGAAAAGTGGCAGTACACCCGAAATAAAAGTTCTCGTGCCTTTGTTGCTCGATAGGGGTAGCAAGCTGATTGCGATGGTATCTAATGTCGATTCTTTTTTGGCTAAACATGCCCATTATGTGTTAAAGGCTGTGATCGAACGCGAGGCTTGTCCCAATAATTTAGCACCCACCACTTCCACAACAGCTCAAATGGTATTAGGCGACGCCCTTGCTGTTTGTTTACTCGAAAAAAGAGGATTTACGCGCGACGATTTTGCAAAAGTCCATCCAGGCGGTGCTCTGGGTAAGCAACTTTATCTAAGGGTAAGTGATTTGTTTAAGGTAAATTCACGTCCACAGGTCTTCGAAGATACTTCGTTAAACGATACCATTTACGAAATTTCGTCGAAGCGTTTGGGTGCAACTGCAGTGGTGAATCCCGAAGGAAAAATGGTTGGGTTTATTACCGATGGCGACATCAGAAGAATGTTACAACGAGGAACAATATTAGAAGGTTTGACGGCAAGACAAATTATGAGCCCTAGACCCAAAACGATTAAAGTGGACGATATGGCGATATCCGCCTTTCAAATGATGGAAGAATATAAGATTACACAATTGGCCGTAGTAGACCACGACGATTATTATATTGGAATGGTTCATATTCACGATATATTAAAAGAAGGAATTGTATAAGTGAAGCCACAATTAATTCTTCTTGCTTTTTTATTTGTAATTATTGGTGCAAAAGCTCAGGAAACCAAAATTAATGGTTCGGTGGTCGATGTAAACGATAAACAGCCGATTCCATTTGCTAATATTACATTTAAAGGGACAACTGTAGGAACCATTTCGACCGAACAAGGCACCTTTTTCCTAAGCACAAGGCTCCATGTCGATACTTTATTGGTTTCGTATTTAGGCTACGAATCGCAAAAAATTCCAATTAAAAAAGGAATATATCAAACCATTAAAATCGAATTACATCAGAGCAACATTAGTCTAGGCGAAGTAACCGTTGTTCCTGGCGAAAACCCTGCACATGTGATTCTTAAGAAGATAATTGCCAATCGAGATTTAAACAATCCCGAGAGAATTGAAAAGTACCATTGCAAGGTGTATAACAAGATGCAAATCGATGTCAATAATTTATCGGAAGATTTTAAAAAACAAAAACTTTTGAAGAAATTCGACTTTGTATTCGATTATATGGATACCTCAGAAGTCAGTGGAAAAAACTTTCTTCCTGTGCTAATTTCCGAAACCTTTTCCGATTTTTATTATAGAAGATCACCTAAGTCGCAAAAAGAAATTATTTTGGCTAACAAAGTGTCTGGTATAGAGGATAATAGCATTACCCAATATACAGGTCAAATGTATCAGAAGATTAACATATACGATAACTATGTTAATATAATCGATCGAAGTATTGTGAGCCCAATTTCGTCTTTAGGTAGAGCTTATTATAAGTATTATTTACTCGATAGTGCATTGATTGGGCAAAATTGGTGTTATCAAATATCATTTGTGCCACGTTTTAAAAGTGAACCCACTTTCGATGGATTTATGTGGGTTGCAGACACCTCGTTTGCTATTAAAACCATTGAACTAAGTCTTTCGAAAGATGCCAATTTAAATTTAGTACAGCATTTTTATCTTCGTCAAGACCACGAAAAATTAAGCGACAAAAGTTGGTTGGTAACCAACGAAAAAATGGTCATCGATTTTAACTTGGCAAAAAAAACTA
Source organism: Acetofilamentum sp. (assembly GCA_020720565.1). GTDB lineage: Bacteria > Bacteroidota > Bacteroidia > Bacteroidales > JAFGXI01 > JAFGXI01. The sequence goes on along the minus strand of DYOK01000038.1, from coordinate 3,104 downwards.
TGGGTCTTTTTGTCAGAAAATCGACTAAAATTACTGAAGTAAATCTCGATTCTTCGTTAAACGATTCCATTTTCTCTACATTAAACACCATGCTTACTGTAGCCACTGATACTGCTAAAAATGTGAGCGAAGAACAGTGGAACCAAATTCGTCCAGAGGCTTTAAATAAACATGAGGCCGGCATTTATGCCATGGTCGATTCTGTTAAAAATGTGCCCATTTTCCAAACTTACTACGATGTTTTAAGAACAGTTTTTGCGGGGTACTATCAAATTGGTAAAATAGAAATTGGCGATTACAGTAGCTTATATTCGTACAACGAGCAAGAAGGGCATAGGGTGAAATTGGCACTGCGCACGTCTCGAAAATTTAGTCGTAAACTTTTTTTAGATGGTTATTTGGCGTACGGTTTTGGCGACGAAAGAGTCAAATATGGTATAGGCGCACGTTATCATTTTACCACCAAATATTATCGAACCATAGGTTTGCAATTGGTTGACGACCTCGAACAAATTGGCAGTAGCCCATATGGATTAGCTTCCGACAATCTTCTTAATTCGTTGTTTTCGCGTACAGGGCCAGTAAATCTTTTAACTAACTTAAAATCGATTAAAGTTTTTGGTCGTTACGAATGGTTTCAAGGATTCACCAATAGCCTAACTCTTGGTTATAAAGAAATGAAGCCATATCCAGGTCAAGGGCTCGATTTTAGACCCATAGACCAAATGGATAAAGAGAACCGCCTATTAATCTCGGAAATAACTATTGGAACAAGAATCGCTTTTAACGAACGAACAATTGAAGGCAGAGAAGAAAAAAAGTTTGTGACTTCAAAATATCCTGTCATCAATATCAATTACACCTTTGCACCTAAGGGGGCATTCTATAGCAACTATGATTTTAAACGATTTCAAGTCAGTTGGCTACAGATTGTAAAGATTAATCCTTTGGGCTATTTAAGGGCTTATGCCGAATTTGGTAAGATTTTAGGAACAGTACCTTACCCACTTCTCGAAATACATAAAGGGAACGAAACCTATTGGTACGACGATTATTCGTTTAATTTAATGAATTATTACGAATTTATGAGCGACGAATGGTTTAGTTTGCTGGTGGCACACCATTTCGAAGGGTTTTTCTTGAATAAAATTCCGTTAATGAAAAAGCTCGAATGGAGAGAAGTGGTCACTTTTAAAGGCGTTGTTGGAAATTTGACCGACGAAAATAAAGCCTACTCTGTTTTTCCTATAATGACCCACGAACTCAACCAACCCTACATGGAAGCCAGTTTGGGTGTCGAAAATATTTTTAAAATTGTTCGAGTCGATGCACTTTGGCGTTTAACTCACTTGGAGCAACCCAATATTAATAAAATAGGAATCAGGGTAAAAATGCAATTTGAATTTTAACCTTCGACCGATTGCTGATTTTCTGTCAACATGAAAAGTGTTGGATTATAAAAATTGCATTGGATTAACAGGCCTACCATTACTAATTACAACTGCAGTAATTTTTGATTTTAATATCAATTGTTGTTCGGGTAATTTATATATGTCTTGAAAAAAGGCCACTTTTAAAGCACCTTCACTTTCCATGGCAATTTTAACCACAAAATGATCGCCACTTTTTAGAGGTTTTTTGTACTCCAATTCAGCTTTATAAACCATGGGTAAAATATTTTGAGCACTTAATTCGGCAAAATTTTTGCCTCTCGATTTCAAAAATTCGTGGCGAGTATGCTCCAAATAATTCATATAAACCGAATTATTGACCACACCCTGTAAGTCGCACTCGTAATCGCGTACCGACAATTCCAATTCATAGATATATTCGAGCTTAGGCATATTGTATCGCTTTTTGTTCGATACAAATTTAGTAAATGCGTTCGAATATGATTTATAACATATCAAAATATATGACGGAATTATCAATTCTAAACATGATATTCCCTTTTTTTAGTACATTTGAAAAAAATAATCAGCTTGAAAATACAAGATTTCTTTAAGAAAGTCCAAAAACTAAATGTATTAGTGGTTGGAGACGTGATGATAGACGCCTATTTATGGGGCGATGTAAACAGAATCTCGCCAGAGGCACCCGTTCCAATAGTTTCGGTTACCAAACGAGAAAACAGATTAGGTGGTGCTGCCAATGTGGCATTGAACCTAAAATCGCTTGGTGTAAATCCTGTAATTTGTTCAATTATTGGTCAAGATGAGCCAGGGGATACTTATTTAAACTTAATGGTAGATGCCGATTTATCGACCGAGGGAATGGTACGGACATCGCATCGGAAAACGACCAAAAAAACCAGAGTTATCTCGGGCCGTCAACAACTGCTTCGAGTCGACGACGAAGTTTCGTATCAAATCAGTCCATTGTTGGAAGCAGAACTAATCAATAGAATTCTAAATATGTGTTCCGAAATGAAAATTTCGGCCATCATTTTCGAAGATTACGACAAAGGTGTGATAAACGAAAATATTATAACTCAAGTGACCAAAAAAGCCAATGCCAAAGGTATTGTGACTTCGGTCGACCCCAAAAAGAATAATTACACTTTTTATCAAAATGTAACATTGTTTAAACCCAACTTCAAAGAGTTTGTAGAAGGCAGTAAATTGGATATTCTAAAAGCTGATACCGATGCCATATTTAAATATGCCAAATCTTTGATGCAACAGCAAAATATTCAGTATATTATGGTTACTTTGTCGGAGTTAGGCGTCTTTCTAACCGACGGAAAAACTTATGTGCAAATCGAAGCCGAATACCGTCAAATAGCCGACGTGTCGGGAGCAGGCGATACGGTGATTAGTGTGGCGACCTTGTTGTTGCTGTCTGGGTTCGACATGAACACCATTGCCGAAGTTTCGAACAAAGCTGGAGGATTGGTTTGCGAAAAAGTGGGGGTTTCGCCCATCTCGAAAAAAGATTTATTGGTTGAATTACAAAAATAGGATCTTCGACCTTTTTTTTGGAACCGATTGTAGATTTGAATTACACGAAAAATATAAACGACATGGTATGATTTAAAGAAAACAATATAGATCAATACTTCGTTAAACTTTTCGAAAGTTCATATTTAATAGATGCAATCATCT
>DYOK01000037.1:3626-16082 GCA_020720565.1 Acetofilamentum sp. | reverse complement strand
TTTACTTTTGTCCTGATACAAAAGTAACAAAAAATTGAGGCTAGATTTTATCTTCGTAAAAACTCGACACGACATTGTTTTGTGTTTTTTGTCGTTTCTGTGTGGTGACATGGACGAAAGAAGGGACACATTTATTCCAATTTGAAGCATCTGGACCTAATTTCCAAGTTGGGTTAAATGGTGCAGTTTGTAACTAGGTTTGTACTAAAACCAGCATCAATTGGCATGCATTTCAATAGACCGGTTTGTAGCCATGCACAGTAGCAGTTCTGCGGGCTTCATCACTTGCACCCGCTACAAATTTAACGCGTGACACAATCGTTTCAATTTGCTCTTTCATAGGCTATTGGGCATAGGTGCTGTTATAGGGCGTTGTTTTGTCTTTCGGTCATTGTTTGCTCAATATTTTGTTTACAAAGTCTATCCATTCGTATTTAGAAATTGTCTTATCAATGTAGTAGTCGGGTTGAATACCTTTGTCATCAATTGTAAATCCAGGTATTCGTTGGCTTCGTGTCAAACTGTAACCCAATTTGTAATCGCTACATGGTGGATTAATAAAATACATATTTGAAATATCAAGAACACCTAACGTAGTTGTACCGAATAATTTTACTTTTTTGCTTTGTTTGGCTGCTAAAAGAAACTGCTCTGTTGTGCTTCCGTTACCTTCGTTAATAATTATCCCAACGCTTCTGGGATAAGGATAAATTGTATCAAAAGTTTCAATTGTTACATTTGTGCTGTCAAGATTTACAAACGCACCTATACGTTTATTTAGCTTCTCTAAACCTTCTTTTGCCCACTTTTTTTCTTCTTCACTAAAATTATTGTCATTTATAAATTCTTCCATTCTTTTATTGTTTTGCGTTGTTGACAAATACTCAACACCAACTGTCCTTATTGGATTAGTATAGATTAAAGGCAGTAATTTTTCAAAACAATAATCACTGCCACCTCCATTATTCCTCAAATCAATTATCAAATTTTCTGTTGTTGTTATTATGTGCTGGTTAGCTGTAATTATACTGTCAATATTCTTTTTAGCTGAAAGGTCAAAAGTTGGTATTCGTAATATCGCCGTATTTTCATTTAATATTTCAAACATCGGAATGTCAGTCGTTAGAAACTTAAAATATAAATCAAGTGATTTGTCAGAAGGGAATATTGAGTTAACCCTTTTGAGAGTAATCCAGTCCATTTGTAAATAATTATTTCCGAGCAATTCGACTTCATTGATTTCTTTTGCTGAATGGTCTTGCATAAAATATGTTGCTGTTAACTTGCCGTTCTCGTTTTTGATTTTAAATTTTACTTGTGATTTACTCCAGTAAATCCCGTCAGCTTCTATAATGAACCCAATGTACTCATCTTTTATTTTTCGTACTCCAATTGTATAAGGCGAAGTTGTCCAAATACCTTCAAGTCGAGGTTCTATAATTTTAGAAATGTAAGTGTTAAACTCTTTTTCTTGATATGGGTACGTTTCCCAATTTTCAAACTGCTTTTTAATTTTTTCAATATCAGCTTGACTAAAGTTGGCTTTAATATCATTGTCAATGTTTACCCCAAACCATAAATGCCATTTACGAAAAAATCTCAACCATTCAGAAAGTGCCTCAGCACATTGGTCTTTGTCTGTTATTGATTTAACTTTTTCTGTATAAGTGTTCGAATGTTTTTTGTATTCTACTTCTCCTTTTTGGTCAATTACATATTGAAAACCAGCATCATTTTTTTCAATAGTTTCTTTAAGCCAAACAAATATATCGGAACAACTACAGTTTTGACTGTAAATTAAATTTGATGCGAAAATTAACAATATAATTAAAAATCTTTTTTTCATTTTCCCTCGTTCTTGTGGTTTAGTTCGTGTGTCGTCATACAATGCCCTATAACATGCCTGTCACCGAAGCGTGGCTCTAAATTCTTCGACCGATTCGCGACCCGAGGGGTCGAGGTGAAGTGCAAAATCGTCTAAAAACCTTTCGATTTGCTCGGGGGTATAAACATTGACTAAAGTTTCTTTGGCCGACACCAAAGTTTGAAACACAAACGGAATCCTATGGGCTGCTAGATATTCAGAATGATGCGCTTTAACTTGGGTAATGTAACGCTTAATTACAATCAGTTTTTCTAGGGCTTTCTGGTAATGCTTTTGGTCTTGCAAAGCAATCATCAATTGATAGGTAACATTGGCATAGCTCAGCATGGGGTTATCGCCTTTGACACTTTCTGGATGATTAAATTGATCGTATGCCCATTCCCCGGTTTCGATATCGCCATTTCGAACCGAAGTATTCATCAGATTAAACCAATCGTCGGTATTGTTCGAATATGCGGCAATCTGCTTAAAAATGGTTTGGGCCGAACCAAATCGCTTTAATCTAAAATGTGATAAGCCATTAAAGCGCCTAATATCCCAAATAGCGGGGTGGTTTTCTTGGGAATCGAACGCTTTGCAAAGCTGTATGCACTCGCGGTATTTGCCATGATAGAACGCATCGGCTACCAGCGACAAATCGGCATTCGAGAATGCACTTTTCGATTGCTTTTTGGATTTAAAAATCCGAAGCCAGTTTTTTATGGACATTTTGCAAAAAAAATCAAGGTTTCTGATTGGTTTGATCGTTTAACACGCTATTCTTCGTCGAGCGATTCGATATTGAGTACTTTCTCGACTCGGCTACTGTCTTTTAGCAATTTGGTAATGGTGTTGTATGGTGCCGAAATCACTTCGTCGTTTTCGCTCAAGCCGCTCAGAATAGAAATGTATTGCGTGTTTTGAATGCCCGATTTAATCTTGGTTTGAACAGCTACCCCATTGCGAAACACAAAAACCACTTCGTTAAGTTGATCTTTATTTATACTATCGGGTTTAACGGTTACCGCTTCGATGGGTACGCTTAACACATTGTCGACAGTTTCGGTGCGGATATCGACACTGGCCGACATGCCTGGTCTAAACGGGAAACGTTTTTGACCAACCGAATCGAGTAAATCTACATACGAACTTTCGAGTAAGAGTATTTTAACTTCGAAATTGGTCACTTGGTCGACCGAAGTGCCCGTAGTATTCGCCGAATTGGCAATCTCGGTCACCAATCCTTTAAATTTTCTATCGAGATAAGCGTCCACTTCGATGTATGCCGTGTCGCCATTTTTAACCCTGACAATATCATTTTCGTTCACTTCTACCTTAACTTCCATGCGTTTAAGGTCAGCAATACGCATGATTTCTGTACCTGTCATTTGCATGGTACCCACCACTCTTTCGCCTTTTTCGACATTGAGTTTAGAAACTGTACCCGAAATAGGGGCGTAAATAGTTGTTTTTCGAAGGTTTTCTTTGGCTTCTTTTAGTGCGGCCTCAGAACTCATTACAGTAAAATTGGACGATTTGTAACTGGCTTGTGACACCTTAAAATTGGTCTCGGCTTGCTCGAATTCCATATCCGAAATGGCTTTTTGTTCCCATAATTTTCTTTGACGTTTCAATTGAGTTTCTTTGTCGATAAGCTGAGCCTCTGCTTGCAACAATTGTGCTTTTGAGGCGTTGAGTGAGGCTTCCGTACGTTCAATTTGCGAGACATATATTTCGGGATCGATTCTACACAACAATTGGCCTTCGGTAACTTTATCACCTTCTTTAACCGTGAGTTCGATAATTTCGCCCGATACATCGGCCGATATTTTAACCTCTTTTTCGGGTTGGATTTTTCCAGTAGCCGATATGGTTTCGGTAATGTTTCGTTTTTGTACCTTCTCGATCATCACTTTTTGAGCATGATGTTTCGGCCCTTTAATCATGAAAACAATTACTAAAAGCACAACAACAGCTACAAGTATGATGATAATTCTTTTTTTATTCATTGTGTGTGATAATTTGGTAAGGACAATGTGTAATGGGTGTTATGTAGTTTGAATAATTTAATGTCGTATTATATTAAGCTAGCGTATTGACAAATAGTAAGTTAGTAAATATTAAATAGGCCTAAGATCTTAAAAGGGCGAATATTTGATGTTTACAATACGATGGCTTTGCCTTGATAGAAATCTAGAATTTTTGATGCAAAGATATACTCGTATTTGGCTTGAAGCAAATCGGATAAAGCCTTGCTGAGTTTATTTTTTGATAAATTGTAGTCTAAGCTGGTTATTAAACCGACTTCGTATTTTTGTCTGGTATATTCGAACGAGGCCCTACTCGACTCCACTGTGAACTCGGTCGCTTTCAACTTTTTATAGGATGCCACTGCATCGAGATATTTTTGTTGAATCTCTTTGAACAAGGCTTTTTTTGCTAAATCGAGGCTGTATTGGGCGTTGTGCATATTCACTTTGGTGTTGCTGATATTGGTGTTGACTTGCCATCCGTTTAAGATGGGGATACTCAAAGTTAAACCCACATAGGTGTTTCGATTGTCTTTAAGTTGGTCGGAAAATGGCTTGGTCGAATAAGAATAAGTGGGCACCATGCTGTAAGTTGGCAATTGAGTTCCCGATGCATCGACGGCATATCCACCATTGGCAGCATAGGCATAACTAAGGCCGCTAATATTTTTTTGAGCATCGGAATAACCAGAGCTTACTCCAGCTCCTAAACTTAAATGCGGACTACGAGCCCCTCGAGCTATGGCTAAATTTTTCTGATACACCTCGTAGCGATATTGAGCGCTCATCACCTCTGGCATATGGCCTTGCGCATATTCGAATACTTCGATAGCATTCCCTGGTAAATTGACTTGACTGGCATCGACCATTGGTCTTACAATCTGAAAATTTTCGACCGAATCTAATTCTAGCAATTGCTTTAAATTAAGCAAGCTCATGGCCAATTGGTTTTCGGAATTGACTATTTGTAATTCTTCGTTGGCTTTTTGCGATTGTATTTCGAGTAGATCGCCTTCGGCAAGACTGCCAGCTTGTACAAGTTTTTGTGTCCGATCAACTTGTTGGCTGGTCATTTCGAGCTGTTTTTGAGCGATTTCGAGTAGTTCGTAGTTAAACAACACATTGAGATAAGACGAAGCTACATTTAAAGCGATGTCGTTTTTGAGTTTTTCCAAATCCAACAAACTGGCTCTTAAGTCGAGTTCGTTACGGCGAATGGTATTGATTTTCTGGAAACCTTGAAAAAGGGTAACCGAACTGTTAACGCTGTAATTATCGGTTGTGGTTTTTTCGTTGGTAAACTCGTTGGTGTAGGCGTCGACGGCTCGCCCAAAAGAATAATTACGACTTAATGAACCGTTTAAGTTGGGTGCTAAGTCAACTTTGGACTGGAAAAGATTATTTTTTTGGACTTGTGTCGATAGTTCTTGTTGTTTGACTTGCAAATTATGACTGAGTGCATATTGTAGGCAATCTTCTAAGGCCCATTGCTGAGCAAATACAGTCGATGAAGTAAGCACTAATATAAAACTTAATCTTTTCATAATGAAAATGTTATTCGAAATATTAAAAATTATGAGTTCCGCTTTTTAGGTTTTTCGATAAGCCACCAATCGAGCGGGTAATTTTATACAATGATATAAAAAAACATAAAGAGTTGACGTAGAATTGACCGTGTTTGTTACTTTGAATTCACAATCGATTTTGGGAAAAATGTGCTTATTAATCAGAACAGTTACGTATATGACCCGTTTGGGATTTCGAAGCACATTCCTGTCAAGTTACCAGTGTATTTGATACGAGCTGTAACGCTCGATAACCCACTAACTGCCAAATGTTTTATATACGATTTTGGGTTTTTGTGCTTTTTTTAATTCAATGTTTTATCAATTTTCGACTTTATTGCATAATAATTCATCTCCCAGCAAGCACGTCCTAATATAATTGCAGGATGAATTCTATGTTTCGCACCAAACTCAAAAATCTTATCATCATTTAATGGGGTATAAAAATCTACTAATTCGTTCCATTTAGAGTCCGATATTAAAGACTTTTGAGCATATTCATCTGCCTGTAATTCAAAAACGTCTTTATCTTTTGAACCAATAATATCAACAAAACACCGTTTCTTATTCTCTTTCAAGTGAAGCTCAATGTGTCCAATTTCATGTAGAATGGTAAAAGCATAATTATCAATTCTTTTATGTCTAACCGATAATGCAATTGTAGGATTATTTCCACTCCAAAATGAAAATCCATCTATTGGCGTTTTATCAAACTTGTCAAGATAAACCAACTTAATCCCAAAATTCTCAAGTAATTTTCTTGTTCTATCCTTTACGTCGAAATTTTCAAAAAATATTTTTTGCAACTCACTTTTTAATTGCTCTATTTTGGATTCTTCAAAATCTGTAACCGTAATTTTATCAGACTCAAATTCAGCAATTTTACTCCACGCTAACATATTCACTTGGTTTATCTGAAGTTTTTCGGATTTGCGATAAAATGAAAGCGTTCTATGTTCTGCTACAATGTTAACTAGATTGTCAATAGTTTCTACCTTATAAATATTCTTTATTTTTATTATATCCTCTTCGAGGGTACCTATCAGATATCCTAATTTTTTGAATTGATTCACTGGAACATACTCCTTAATTATATTCCATGTTTCAATAAGTTCTATTTTACGGACATTTTTCTCTTTTAACCTTGCCTTATCAATATCATATTGACTTTGAAATTTCATCCAATAATCAGCTGAAATTCCTAATGACTTTTCCAATAAGATTGCAAAATCGGCAGTAATAGCACGTTTGCCTTTTAAAATTTCGTTCAAAAATGTTGGCAACACGCCTAACTCATGAGCAAGTTCTTTTTGAGAAATATTTCTAGCATTTATCTCATCCAAAATAACGGTTCCTGGATGAGTAGCTTCAAATGGTATAATATTTTTTGTTGTCATGACTTGTTTTATTTGTAATGATTACTCAACTCAACTATTGAACAAATTGTAATAATATCGGGCTCTTCTCCTGTAATCTTGCTATAGAATTCAATTCTATATTGCTGGTTGACTCTTACAGATTCAAGTCCTGCTTTATCTCCAACTAGTTTTTCATAGTTTAAACTTTTAAATGGAAACAAATCATCAATTCTATTGGCATTTCGCAATTTATCAATTGTGTTTTTAAATTGCTTTGTTACTGATGGTTGAAAACGATACTTTTTATTACTTGTTTTTCCAACCTCATACAATTCTCTCAAATAGTCTTTTTCAAATTCAATTTCCACGAAATCATTTTTTTACAAACATACAACATTCTTTTTATATATTCACTAATTAAGTGAACTATTTATTCGATAGTCGTTTTTTAGCATGAAACACAACTTGGAAATACTTTTAAGGATTTTGTTTCAATAACAAAAGTAAACTGTTGATTTCCAATGCTGTAAAAATAACATATAGGGTAAAAAATATGGCCATAAAAGGAACGGCGTAGGCTGTAAAAATCAGCACATAAATGAGAATTGCAAACAGGTAAAGCATTAATTTAATGCCTGTTACAGCCATAAATACAGTAACAAATTGTTTTGGTTTTTTTTGTATGGTCTTGGTCAATCGCCAATGCAGCAAATAGGTAGTGCCCGAAACAAATAACGGCACAATCCAAAGTGAAACATGGTAAAATTGCGGGAAATATGTGGGCAAAATTGCCATAGTAAGCAGATAAGATAAGACTGTTACACCTGTCACTTGTAATGCAAATGCATCAAAATATTGATTTGTTTTCATTAATAAAAGTTAGGAAATTATTTTGTGAGGTCTTATTTATTAAATCGAATGATGTCTTTTATGGCCAAATAGACCGCTATAACAACCGAACTAACAGACAAAATCAAGGTAAAAATTGGGAATTGTAAAGTTAAATATTCGTCGAGTTTTAGACCTCCAAAGGTGCCGAGTGTAATAATAATCGCCATTTGTATAGCCATACCAGAGTATTTGGCATAAGCACTATAATTGTTCGTTGACTTCGGCTTCATCGGGCTGAGGCATTTTACAAGTTCCTGTAAATAAAGCTCCCGGCTCAACAGATAGTTGTCGCGTAACCATATCGCCCTTAATATTAGCGGTTTTGCGTAATATCAATAGTTCGTTCACTTTTAGTGTTCCTAATATTTCACCTTCGATATCGGCACTTTTACAGGTCACATCGCCCACAATTTTACCATTCTGACCAATAACAAGTTTTTCGAGTGTGTCTAAATTACCAGTTAAACTACCATTAAGACGTATGACGCCATCGGTTTTAATATCGCCAACGATTACCGTGCCAGCGGAAATAATATTAATGAGTTCTACCTCGTTAGGAATAATTTTAGCCATAAGTGGTTCAATTTAAGGTCGACGACCTAATTAATAATTATATTACCAAACAATACATTTTAATTCAAAATCAACAAAAAATGTATTGTAAAATAACTAACAAACGTTTTAAATATTATTTATAAAAAGCTTAATGTTATTTTAAAAAAAAACTCTAAACACATTTGTAAACTTGTCATCGACAAATATAAAAAAAAGCTTTTAATGTGAGGCCTTAAAAAATCATAAAGCGAAGTAATAACAAAAACATCTTCAAATAATCGATGTAAAATGCTTTTATTTCCCTTTTTCTACATTATATTTTTTTCCTATTGCTAAATGCTGTATAAAAAAGAAAAATAAATGTCGTCTTATTTATCAATCATTTGAAAATGCATTTGGAATAAAACAAATTTATGCCCAACACATAAGCAATTATTATGTATATTTTTAAATCTGCATATCTATAAAATCGATAGAATTATCATTTGCAAATTGCTAATAATTAGATATTTACAAAATCAACAAATCTAATAACATACATAATATGCTAACCAACAAACATTTATTTCAATTATATCGAAAGAAATGTTTACTTTGCATAAAATGAATTGCATGAGAACAACTCCAAATTTTCACACTTTTTCGATACCTGTCATGGGCATCGGATACACCATCGATACCGCAATTAAAGTAGCACCTTTCGGCATTTCTAGTGTGATGTCTTTGGTCGACGATATTTTAATCGAAAAAATGCGAGAATTCCACAGCAAACAATTTAACCTTCCTTTTAACCCCATTTCGATGAAGGTCGACGATTATAGAGCCAAACGCATTACAGCATACCTCGATATGGTCGACGATATTGTCAAATCAAAATTTGAACAAGTCAAATCATCGTTTGTTAATACAGGCAAGGATTTCGACAAATATCTGAACATGCTCCCCAACACCAGCAAGTTGAAACATGATTTCAACGAGTTTATGCAAAATAATGGGGCTTTGCATCAGGTTAAAGGTTGGTTAGACCAGCATCTGAATTTAGGGTCTATCGATGTGAATATTATGACCAAATTAGACAAGGTCAATTATAAAAATGGCGTAGCACTCCCACAAGAAAATAACGATGCATTTGCTGCATTACGAGGTTTTGCTCAAAGTAAAGTTTCGTCGTCGGTGGTGTTTTCGGCCGGAATGAGTCCAAAATTGTACTCGTACATGGCTCAATTCGACGATTTTTTCCCCAATGCTTTTGGCGAAATTAAAAAGAAAATCATTTTAAAAGTGAGCGATTTACGTTCGGCTATGGTTCAAGGTCAAATGCTTGCTAAACGTGGGCTTTGGGTTTCGGAATACCGAATTGAATCGGGTTTAAACTGCGGTGGGCATGCATTTGCTACCGAAGGATTGTTGATGGGGCCTATTTTGGAAGATTTTAAAACAAATTATGCCGATTTACAAGCCAAAAATTTCGAATTACTCAAATCGGCACTTTCTACACAAGAACGTAGTGTTCCCGAAGAGACCTTGCCACTTCGCATCACAGCCCAAGGCGGTGTAGGCACATCGGAAGAACACGATTTTTTACTGTCGCACTACGGCCTAGATTCGGTAGGTTGGGGTTCGCCATTTTTATTGGTCGACGAAGCCAGTACTATCGATGTTGATACTCAAAATAGACTGGCAACAGCCAAAGAAGACGATTTGTATTTGAGTCACATTTCGCCACTAGGCGTCCGTTTTAACTCGCTTCGTGGCAACACCAAAGATCTCGAAAAACAACTTATCATGGAATCGGGTCAAGTGGGCTCAAGCTGCCCGAAACGTTACTTGGTTTCGAATACCGAGTTTGGCGATCGTGCTTTGTGCACCGCTTCTCGTACCTACTTAACCAAAAAACTTGACGAATTAAACCTCAAGAAACTACCTACACTAGAATACCACAAACAATTTGAGAAAATAACCGAGAAATCTTGTATTTGCGTCGGTTTAGGCACATCGGCACTTATTGCTAATGGGCTCGATACCAAAACAGAAGGCTCAGGTGTTTCGGTTTGCCCTGGCCCTAATATCGCTTATTTCGACCAAAGAGTTAATCTCGAAACCATGGTTGGACACATTTATGGCAAACTCAATTTAATTCGCCACACCAAACGTCCACATATGTTCGTTAAAGAATTGAGCATGTATGTCGATTATTTTAAAGAAAAGGTGAGCGAACTTAATCATGTGGTTAACAAAAACGAAAAAGCCAGTCTCGATACTTTTCAAGCCAATCTCCAAAAAGGAATTCATTATTACAACGATTTGTTTAATCAGTACAAGCAGTCTTTTGCTCACATACGTGTCGATATTGCAAACGATTTAGCTCGACTCGAAGCCGAACTAAAATCGATAAAAATTCCAGAAAAATGGGTCGAAACCAGTGTGTTGGTTAAACCATAAGCTTTAGGTTAAGGTCTTCGACCTATTTATTTCTTTTGTAACTAGTCGTATATCAGTATTATAGGTTAACAAAATACGACATTAAATTATGAATAATACTTACAACTTGGTATTTTTGTGGCCGAATCATATAACAATTGAATGGACAACCTTTCAAAAGCACTAATCTACGTGCTTTCTGTTGTGGTGGCCAATCGTATAAAAACAAAACATAAGGTCGATGAATGTACTTATATTAGGCTCTGGTGGTCGCGAACATACTTTTGGATGGAAATTAGCCCAAAGCAGACGTTTAACTCAACTTTTTTTTGCCCCTGGCAATGCAGGAACCCAAAGCTTGGGTCATAACATTGACATCAAGCCCGAAGATTTTGCAGCCGTTAAACAGGCTGTTTTATCTTTCAAAATCAACATGGTAGTTGTGGGTCCCGAAGCCCCTTTAGTGATGGGTATTGTCGACTATTTTGCTCAAGACCCCGAATTGAAGGATGTTAAAATTATTGGGCCATCTGCTCATGGTGCGCAACTCGAAGGGTCGAAAGAATTTGCAAAAAAATTCATGATCGACAACCAAATTCCTACTGCAAAATATTTGAGTGTTACGTCACAAAATTTAAATGAAGGCCTCGATTTTTTAAAGCAACTCAAAGCCCCTTATGTGCTCAAAGCCGACGGATTGGCTGCCGGCAAAGGCGTTTTGATTCTCGACCAATTGGCCGAAGCCCAAACGGAATTGGGCTTGATGCTCGATGGTAAATTTGGCCAAGCAGGACATAAAGTTGTTATCGAAGAATATTTGCATGGGGTTGAGCTATCAGTATTTGTGCTCACCGATGGCATATCATATGTCATTTTACCCGAAGCCAAAGACTACAAGCGTATTGGTATTGGCGATACCGGATTAAACACTGGTGGCATGGGTGCTGTTTCGCCAGTACCATTTGCCAATGCCGATTTTATGAAAAAGGTTGAGGAGCAGGTTGTTAAACCTACTATCGATGGATTAAAAAATGCTAAAATCGATTATAAAGGATTTGTATTTATTGGTCTTATGAATGTCGACGGTCAGCCTTTCGTAATTGAATATAACGTACGAATGGGCGACCCCGAAACAGAAGTGGTGATTCCACGTCTGGAAACCGATTTACTCGATTTATTCGAAGCCACTGCCGAAGGACAATTACCACAAGTAAGAATGAACATCAGTTCAAAAAGTGCCTGCACTGTAATGTTGGTTTCGGGCGGTTACCCCGAAGCATTCGAAAAAAGGCAAGTCATGCAAATACCTGAAATGCCCGCCGAATCGGTCGCATTTCATGCGGGAACCCAATTGGAACAATCGCAAGTGTTAACCAATGGGGGACGTGTATTGTCGATAACCACTTTACATTCAAATCTTGAGCAAGCCGTTAAGCAATCTATCGAGTTAGCCGAAAAAGTTCAATATAAAGACAAATATTTTCGTTCCGATATTGGTCAAGATATGATGCGTTGGAGTGCAAAAAAATAATTTATTGTGGTCAATTACGAATCATTCCATTGAAACCAACAGCATGATAGGTATTGTGCCAAATTTAATTGAACATATCATTTTATCAAGTGCGTAAAAATATTTGAATACAAAAATGTTTGCTCAAAATAAAATAGCACAGGTGCTTAAAATTCTAAATTGACAATTAAACATATTAAAAAAGGGCGAAGGCCTTAACAAGTCGAATCTTTCAACAGTGTTTTACAACTGATGCTTAAAA
>DYOK01000037.1:0-3526 GCA_020720565.1 Acetofilamentum sp. | reverse complement strand
CGAAGGCCTTAACAAGTCGAATCTTTCAACAGTGTTTTACAACTGATGCTTAAAATTTTCAAAAGTCAACATGCCAGTATAGTTTTCGTAATTCCATTGCTTTCTGTTTTGGTATGGGGAAGAACATTCTGGTTTCCGAACGAAACCTATGTACCCTTACCCGTTCAAATGCCAGCTTATCAATTGCTTTTGAGTTTTATTCCGAATATGTTAAGTTCTCAAATTTTAGCTTGGCTTTTAGTTACCTTACAAGCTTTTTATTTGCTGTATATCAATGTAGTATACAATTTTATCAGCCAAAGGACCTACCTTGCCAGTTTGTTTTTTATTTTTATTTCGAGTGCTTTTATTAATTTGCATTACTTACATCCGGCCATTGTAGCTAATATATTCATTTTGCGAATGATAGTTGAGCTGTTGTCGAGTTACAAAAAAACAAAAATATACAAATCGACCTTTTTATCGGGTTTTTTAATAGGGGTTGCAGGCTTATTTTACGTCAATTCCATTTGGCTGATGCTGTTCATATTTATAGGTATTGCAGTAATGCATCCTTTCAATTGGCGCGAATGGGCTGTGTCCATCTTAGGCTTTGTGGTTCCAAATCTATGGGTTGCGTTTTTCTATTTTTATACCAACCATTTGAATCAATACATCGACATATACTTCGAAACCATATCGCATGAAAGCGAAAAACTGCTATTCCCCATTCCGTATTACATTTTCACGGCTTATTTATTAATACTTGGCATTTGGGCAGTACTCAAACTTTCGTCGACTTATTCGAATAAAAAAATTAGCACCCGAAATTACTTCACTTTGTTTTCGGTCATGTTCTTTATGTTGGTAATTGCATATTTCGTTGTGCCCTTTGTTTCTATCGAGGTGCTCACTATTATGGCCACTCCTTTGTCGTTTTTGCTTGCTAATCTCTATTTATCGAAAGGGAATAAATGGGTACAAGAAATTTCGTTTATACTATTTTTAATCGCATTTACTTCGTTTTATTGGTTCCATTTAGTCGATTTCAATTTTTTTAGTTTCTAAGATGTTCTGTTATAACTGATATAATTAGTTTTGAATAATAAAATGTTGAATTTTAAGTCGTCGAACTATTTTTTGTTTTTGTAAAATGATGCCCCTTAAATCCTATTTGGCCGATGGCCGTACCGAAGTTGGCGTCGACGAGGCTGGCAGAGGTTGTTGGTCTGGCCCAGTTGTGGCGGCTGCAGTTATTTTACCCAAAGACTTTCATCATAAATTACTCAACGACTCGAAACAAGTGAGTGAGAAAAATCGGGCTATTTTACGCCAAATTATCGAAAAAGAGTCCTTAGCATTTGGTGTGGCATTTGTCGACCACCAAGTGATTGACCAAATAAACATTCTTAATGCTAGTTTTCTTGCCATGCACAAAGCCATCGATCAAATTCAAATTCCATTCGATTTTTTATTGATCGACGGCAATCGTTTTAAACCTTATCCCGAACACGAGCATGCTTGCATTGTAAAAGGCGATTCCAAGTTCAAAAGCATTGCTGCGGCTTCCATTTTAGCCAAAACCTACCGAGACGAATATATGCTTGAACTGGCCAAATCCAATCCGAATTACCTATGGGAGCAAAACAAAGGATACCCAACTCAAGCCCATGTTCAACAAGTTATGAAGCACGGCTTGAGTGCATACCATCGAAAGACATACTATATTAAAGCATTTCAGCTTGGACTCGATTTGTAGCCATCAGACATACGTTACATCAAATCTTTAAAAGGATAATATGCGTAGATATAATGCACTGCAATATTAAAATCATATTTTTGGTAAAAATATTTTTGTAACTTGCTTCATGCAAATTGAGTCTTAATTATAACTTTTTAAGCGAAACTGTTATTTTAAGGTCTTAGGCCTATCTAGTATTTTTGTAAATAGCAATATATCAACCTTCTAGCTTGATAAAATTCGATATTAAATTATCCATAATATTTAATTGACATGAAAAAAATAATATTATTTTGGAGCATAATAATCTGGACGAGTTCTCTTTGGAGTCAAAACTTGAATGCTGTGTTGTATATGGCACAATTTAAAGTGCCTGACCAAACACCATATGTAGAATGCTATTTAAACATTATCGGCGAGTCGGTACTTTTTGTCCCCGATTCGAACCAAAAATTGACTGCAAAAATCGAAGTTTTGTATTTGTTTAAGCAGAATGGCAAAATAGTAGCATTCGATAAATCGGTACTAATTAGTCCAAGTATCGACCCCAATCAAACCCAAATCCCCAATTTTTTATCGGCAGTTCGAATACCCATATCTAACGGGATATACAACTTCGAGATGCACTTGTCCGATTTGAACGACAGCAGTAATACCTACAAATACAGCAATATTGTGTCGGTAGATATGAATAAAACCACCCATTTTTCTGACTTCGAATTGCTAAGTAAAATTGTGAACCCTAGCACCAATCCAATGTTTACAAAAGGCGATTTGGAATTGGTTCCTTTCCCTTCGAACTATTACGATGCCCATAACGACACCTTGAGTTTTTACGCCGAATTGTATCAACCAGAAAAAGCTGAGCTGAGCATAATGCAGAATTATCTTATAAACAAACTTGACTCCAGTATTGTTCAAATCACTTTTTCTCAACGCAAAATTCAGCCCCAGCTTGCCACTCCAATTCTCATGCGTATTCCCATTGCCGATCTTAAAACCGGTAAATACCAACTGGTACTTAGTTTAAAAGATAAAACCAATACCGAAATCGCACGCAAGACACTCGATATCAATCGGTTTAACCCAATTTTTGATACTGTCCCCGATACTTTGCACATCAGCACCTACAAGTTACCCGAGATTGAAACCGTCGACAACATCGAGCAAATGAAAGATTATATCAAATGTTTAATCCCGATATTGAATCAAAGAGAACTATTTAAGGCGAATAATGTGCTTAAATCGAATCAAATGGCCGATTTAAAGAACTTTTTTAACAATTACTGGAACACTGTAAGCCAAAATCCCGAATCGGACTGGAAAATTTATAAAGCCAATGTCGACAAAGTCAATCGTTCGTACCATTCTTCTATAAAAAAGGGTTACGAAACCGACCGAGGACGTATTTATTTGCAATACGGCCCCCCATCCGATATCAATGCCAGTACGCACGAGACTTCGTCGTATCCGTACGAAATATGGCATTATTTTGCCATCGAAAACCAAACCAACGTCAAGTTTGTGTTCTATAATCCCGACATTGTAGGCGACGATTTTGTATTGCTACATAGCGATGCCAAAGGAGAATTGAGCAATGCCCAGTGGCAAAAAGATTTGGTTCGTCGCAACTCCGAAACTCCGCAGAATTGGGACGATACACAAGGGGAGCAACAGTATGGAAATCGATCCAATCAAATCTATAACCGATAAGGTAAGCAATTCTTGCATAATACCTGCCACAAATAATTGAATAAGAAACCAGCCCGAGAAAGTCCTTGAGCTGGTTTTCTTAATTTGATATTT
>DYOK01000036.1 GCA_020720565.1 Acetofilamentum sp. | reverse complement strand
CACCCCTAAACCACCCCTGTAAATCCCATAAATGCCATGGCCAATATGCCCGCAGTTACCAATGCAATGGGCACGCCTTTTAGGGCTTTGGGGACATCCATTAAGTCGATTTGTTCACGAATTGCCGCAAAAATGATTAAGGCTAAAGTAAATCCAATTGAACTGGCTCCTGCAAAAGTAACAGATTCCAATAGATTGTAATCTTTTTGAATAACCATAATCGCAACCCCTAATATGGCACAATTGGTTGTTATTAAGGGTAAATATACGCCCAATGCTTGAAAAAGAGTAGGGCTTACTTTTTTTAGCATGAGTTCAACCATTTGAACCAAGGCAGCTATGACCAAAATGTAGCTGATGGTTTGTAAATACGATAATCCCAAAGGATCTAAAATAGCGGTTTGAATTAAGTAGGTTACGATTGTGGCCAAAACCATTACAAACAAAACAGCTCCACCCATACCGGCGGCGGTGGAAACTTTATTGGAAACCCCGATAAATGGGCAAATTCCAAGAAACTGTGCCAATACGATATTATTGACAAAAATGGCTGATATTAGGATAATAATGTATTCCATGGTTCAGAAAATTGTTGTTGATTAAATTTTTTTATTAATGATATTGAGCATAGCAACCAAATATCCGAATACTAAAAATGCACCCGGTGCCAGCACAAACGCTAACATACCATCGACTTGTCCGAACAAATGAAGTTTTAACCCGAAAATAGCTCCCGAGCCTAAAATTTCTCGAATTCCGCCCATTATTCCCAAACCGATTGCAAAGCCCAGGCCCATTCCAAGGCCATCAATTGCCGAAGATAATATATTATTTCTCGAAGCAAATGCTTCGGCTCGTCCTAAAACAATACAATTGACCACAATTAATGGGATAAATATACCTAATTGGCTATGTAATGCAGGCAAGTATGCCGCCATCAATAAATCGACAATGGTTACAAACGAAGCGATAATCACAATGTAAGAGGGGATACGTACGTTGTCGGGAATAATATCTTTAACCAAGGAAATAACAGCATTCGACATCACTAAAACAAATGTAGTTGCGAGTCCCATACCGAGTCCATTCCATGCCGAAGTGGTGGTTGCCAGCGCAGGACAAGTCCCTAATAACAACACGAATACAGGGTTTTCTTTTAAAAAACCTTTGGTAAAATTTGTAATCTGATTCATGGCTTTGTAGTATTTTTTTGATTAAGCATGTAGGCATCGTATGCGCGTTGCAAAGCATCGCAATAAGCTCTCGAACTGATGGTTGCCGCTGTAATAGCATCGACTTGGCCACCATCTTTTTTAACTTTTAATTGAAATTGACTCAAGTCTTTTCCTTTAAATTGTGTATTCCAATCCGATTTGGCAATGTCGGTTTTATCTCCTAATCCGGGCGTTTCTTTATGTTCGACCACATTCGAATTGATGACCTTTCCGGAGGTATCAAATCCGACGATAACCCAAAATCGGCCGCTAAACCCTTTGTCGGTCCATGTTTTAACAGCTGTCCCAACAACTTGTCCTTTTGAACTGACTTGGTAAAAGGTCAACGAATCGCCCTGTCCATCGGCGGGTGCAACCGAAATCGTTTTCATTTGGTCGAATGCAGGCGTAACCATAGCAATAGCTTGCTTTAGTTTTTCTTGCTTGGCGGCTTCGATAGGGGCTTTGGTTAATTCAAACATGTACGACAGTGCACCCCCAGCAATTAATGTGATTCCGCCCAATACTAACCACATGTTAGTCAGGGTACTCTTCATTTTACTAGCCATTTTTTACCTCCTTTCCAAATCGATTAGGTTTCAAATATTTATTAATAAGTGGAACAAAAGCATTCATAATAAGAATCGCAAACGAAATGCCTTCGGGATAAGCACCAAAAACTCTAATAATCACGGTAATAAGTCCGATTCCTATACCAAACACCAACATACCTTTTTTAGACATGGGCGAGGTGACCATATCGGTTGCCATAAAGATGGCACCGAGCAATGCACCTCCTGCTAAAATATGAAACGAAGGCGTCGCATATTGACCGGGATTGAGGGCATGTAAAATGCCTGTAAATAGAGCTATTGTTGCTATAATTGAAACCGGAATATGCCATGTAATAATTTTTCGCCACCACATGAATAAACCGCCTAAAATTAATGCTAATGCAGAAACCTCTCCCATAGAGCCCCCCATCCGCCCAAGTAACATATCAAAAGTTTCTGGTATATGGTTCATTAATTCGCTCATCGGTTCTCCGTTTTTAAGACCTTCTTTCATAATACCCAAGGCTGTTGCACCGGTTTGAGCATCGACCATCGAAAAATTAAGTGCATCGGGCACAGGCCATGAAGTCATTTGAACAGGAAACGAAATAAGCATAAACACACGAGCTACCAAAGCGGGGTTAAATGGGTTTTGACCCAAACCACCAAATGACATTTTGGCTATGGCTATGGCCACAAACGCCCCCACTATAATCATCCATGTGGGCAAATTTGAAGGTAGGTTGAACGCCAGTAAAATTCCGGTAACCCCTGCAGAACCATCCCACAGCGTGGATTCAGTCTTGTTTAAAAACTTCTGAATTAACCATTCGAAAGCTAAACAAGCCAAAACCGAAATCAATGTGACCCTAAGGGCATCAACTCCAAAAAAGTAAATCGAAACCAACCAAACAGGAACCAATGCCCATATGACGCCGTACATTTCTTTTTTTACCGAATTTCCACTGTGAATGTGTGGAGATAGGGACATTTTTAAATTTAAATTCATATTTTGATTTTTTATGGTCGTATGTGTTGTTTTACAATTTTCAAATTAATTTTATGCTTGTTTCTATACCAATATTCCGTTCACAAAAGCTAAATCAATAATTATTAATATTAGTTAGCGTTGATTTCGTTGTCTGATAATTTGATTTACTTCCGATTTTCCAAGTCTAATAAAATCGAGTAGAGGTCTATGCGATGGGCAGGTATAACTGCACGACCCGCATTCGATACAATCGGTGGGATAGGCAGCTTCCATTTCGTCGAATCTGTTTTTTTGAGCTAAGCTCATCAAATAATAGGGTTCTAAGCCCATCGGACAAACCGAAACACATTTTGCACAACGAATACAAGCTTGATACTGATTGTGGTTACTTACGGTCTGTTTAAACATTAATATACCCGAAGTCCCTTTAGTGACAGGAACATCGAGACGGCTAATCGATTTTCCCATCATGGGGCCACCATTTATAATCAGATTGGTACCTTCGGGAACACCGCCTGTGGCTTCGATTAAAGTTTCGACTGGTGTACCCATTCGA
Organism: Acetofilamentum sp.; assembly: GCA_020720565.1. GTDB lineage: Bacteria > Bacteroidota > Bacteroidia > Bacteroidales > JAFGXI01 > JAFGXI01. The sequence continues at coordinate 12,923 of DYOK01000036.1, read as the reverse complement.
ACCATAAAATTGGATGGATTTTTTAAATCATGACCACTGACACAAACAACCCGTTCAATCAATGGTTTGTTTTTTTGAATGGCCTCGTAAACGGCAAAGGCAGTTCCTACATTTTGAACCACGCAGCCCACGTCTATCGGTAGCTTGCCGGAAGGAACTTCTCGGTTTAACACCGATTTAATCAGCTGTTTTTCACCGCCTTGAGGATATTGTACTTTTAAAGCTACAACCTCGATATCAGATGGTCCCGAAAGTTTTTGGCTAAACAATTCGATGGCATCGGGTTTATTGTTTTCGATTCCGATAATCGCTTTATTCACTTTTAGGGCTTTCATCAAAATTCGAGTGCCCACAATAATTTGATCCGATTTTTCCATCATCAGTTGATGGTCAGAGGTTAAATAGGGTTCACATTCGACGGCATTTATGATGAGGTATTCCGCTTTTTTATTTTCCGGAATCGAAAGTTTGACGTGAGTAGGAAAAGTTGCACCACCTAAGCCCACAATGCCCATCTCATTTATCTTTTTAACAATTTCAGCACTTTCTAAAGTGATATTCGAAATAAGATTATCTGTTAAATCAATATTTTCGAGCCATTCGTCGCCTTGCACATCGATAATAACCGAAATCCTTTTGTAACCTGAACTATCGAATGCCGATTCAATTTTAGATACTTTTCCCGAAACAGAAGCATGCACATTGGCAGAAACAAATCCACTCGATTCGGCCAACAATTGTCCCACTTTTACCACATCGCCTTTATTAACCAAAACTTTTGATGGTGCTCCAATGTGCTGAATAACAGGTATGGACACTTGTTTTGGTATGGGTAGCGTAACAATCTTTTGTCCGGCCGACCACTTGTTTTCGGGAGGGTGTATTCCGCCAATCGAAAAAGTTTTTAGTGTATGCGTTGCAAATGAGCTCATATTTCGAGATTTTTTGTTCTTGAGTTTCGTATTTAAGGTCTTCGACCTATTTGTTGTTTTACTAACTTGCTATTTGTCAATACTCTAGCTTAATAAAATATGATATTTATTTCTAACTATTTATTAAGTTGAAATTAAAATTGCGTTTTTTTAACTAATAAATATTTGTTTGTCATAATGTTAAATAAGAAAGGTCTTAGGCTTCCAATTGCGGTTCTTCAACTTTTTCGGCAGTAACTTTTCGTGCCGGGAAGTTAATTTCGTGAATGGCATTGGTCGGGCATACGCTCACACAAGCTCTACACAGCACACACTTACTAAAATCGATATAAGCTCTTTGGTTGACAATTGCGATCGCATCGTATTTACAAGCTTTGACGCACATGTTACAAGCAATACAAGCCACATCGCAAGCCTTTTTAGCAGCAGCCCCTTTGTCTTCGTTCATACAAGACACAAAAATTCGTCGACTTTTTTTGCCTTTGTTTCGGAGTTCAATTAAATCTTTTGGGCATGCCTTAATACAAGCACCACACGCCGTACATTGATTTTCGATTATAACCGGCAAACCGGTATCTTTATCCATATACATTGCATCGAAAGTACAGGCATCAACACATTCTCCATAGCCTAAACAACCGTATGTACAATCGGTATCGCCGCCAAAAAACTGACTTGCAATGGAGCAATTTTCGACCCCTTCGTATCGGCTTGTTTTTTTTCTGTTCTGATTCGATCCGTTACAGCGCAAAACTGCAACTTGAGGTTCTTTTTGAACAGCCAACAAACCTAAGAGCTCAGCTACATTTTTCATATTGTCAGATCCACCGGGAGGACAGAACAGATTGCTTAAATCTTCGGCTTTGGTGCAGGCTTCGGCAAAAGCTTTACAACCTGGATATCCGCAGCCGCCACAGTTGGCATTGGGTAAGATGTTAACCACTTCGTCAATTCTCGGGTCTTCGTACACATAGAATTTCTTGGCAACAATATACAGAACTATGGCCGAAATGCTGCCTATGGCAACAAGTATGACAATGGTCAACCAAATCGTTTCCGACATAATCTTAATTTTTTATAATGTAAAAATTAAATTGATTTCTGATTTTATTTCTCAAAAGATATAATATGGAATAGTAGGGAAGAAGAACCCCGATTCCGAGTAACCCGATAAGTGTTTCGTTGGAAAGTAATATTGACGAGACAATAAGCGATAATATCATCAAAATCAATGGTAATACATAGGCCCATAATACGGCGATATTCCCTTGCTGTTCGCTCATCTCAACTGTAATTTTGTCGCCAATTTGATAGCTTAACTCACTAGTTGTTTCAATTTTGATTATTTTCTCTTGAACATCGGAACTGGTGCAAACGCCTTTAATTTGGCAACTTGCACACGAGGCCATTGCTATAATCGAAATTTCAATAGTTTGATTATCAATATTTTTAATAATACCATCGTGTTTAATCATCGTCTTTCGAATTACTAGGCCAAAATATACCGTTTTGTCGATTCGAATTTATGATTTTTGGCATACCACAGCCCATAGCCAATATGTTTAATATCATGTGTAAGTTGATAATTATAAAATCTTTAATTCAAAATTTGTAATTCATAATTCAAAAATAACTACCTTAGTTTTTAATTTAAGTACTCAGAATATTATAATACCGTGTAGAATTAGAATGAGAGATTGTTTTAATGTTTGAAAATAATTAAAAGGTCGAAGACCTAAATTTTTTTACGATGAGCAAAAAGGTCGAAATTATAGTTATAATCTTAATTTTTGTATCGTTAAAGGTGTCGAAAGCTGCTACATACTATACGGATCAGATTGCTCAGGCTCATGCCGAAATTCTTAAATTAGAATTTGCTAAAGCCGATAGTTTAATCAAAGCAGAAATGTTGGTGCACCCCGACAATGTTTATGTGCCTTATTTAAGGAGCATTCAGTGGTGTATAAAAGCGTATTTCGATGCAAAACCATCCGATTATGACGCATTTGTTAAAACTTCGGACAAAACGATTGAATTACTCGAAAAAGAACATTCCGATGAAGCCTTGTTAATGCAAGCCAATTTAAGATTGTTTCAAAGTATGACACATTATAATTGGGACCATGCCTTCGCTTACGTTAGTTCTTTAATTAGTGGTAAAAAAGCTATCGATCAAGTTAAAAGTCGTGACGGAGAATATCTGAAAATTAAAGCAGCTTACGAAGTAATTGGAGGCTCTGTACCCAGTCAATACAAGCGAATTGCATCATGGTTTAACATAAAAGGAACACCAACTAGTGGTGTAAAATGGATTGAACATTATGTGAATACACAAAAACACGATGGTGCACATTTTTTAGAGGGGATGATTTTTAAACATTTTATATACCACTTATTGGATATTGAAGAAAGTAAAGATATCAATGCCTATTTGAGTCATCCTTTGTTGTTTTATATTCATTTAAGAACCAGTAAATTAGGAGCAAAACAAAAAATAAAACAAATCGAAACATACTCGCATCAAAGAGGGAAACAGCCTCAGTATTATATTTATCTTAAAGCATTGTATCAATTACAATTACAACAACCCGAAGGGTTGAATACCATGCAGGTTTTTATTCAAACTCACAAAGGCAGCAGTTTTATGGCTTCGGCCTATCACGATATACTTTTATATCATTGTAGTCAAGGTCATATTGATGATGTTAAGGCTTTGAAAATTAAAATTAAAAGTTTGCCAAAGCCCATTTTCCCTTCCGATAAAAAAGTTTTTGAACAAATAGAATCTATCGAAACCTGTACACAGCAAATGACCAAAGCCAGATTGTTGTTCGATGGCGGTGAGTACGTAAGCTCAATGGCAGTAATGAATCAAATAAATACTTCTAAACTTACTAAGCCAGGTGAAAAATTGGAATATCAGTATCGTATGGCACGTCTATACGAGAAAACCAATCAAACCAAAATGGCAATTGCTTGGTATAAAAAAGTGTCGGAAAGTACCCAAACCACTTACTATTATCCATCTTACGCTTCCTATTCAGTAGCACAAATCTATCGTGCTTTGAATAAGCCCGATTCAGCGGGTTATTATTACCGTAAAGCTTTACAAGTAAACGATAGCGAATATAAATCGGGAATCGAAATTAAAGCAAATTATGCCATTAGCCAATTAAAATAAGCTTTACATTCAAACCTTTAGGTTTTTTCAAATTCAATAAAAAGATGAAACAATTGTGTTGTCGAGTTTCACAACGTTGTTGATTTATTTAATTTTGATTCAAATTTAGCAGATGTTGTTTGGCATGTGGTAGTAAATATCTATAATCACATTTTAAAAATATATTCGATTGAACACTTTAGATTTTATTATGTGATGTTTACAGCTCTTTTTTTTCTATTATGCACTAAGGTTAATGTATTGTCAGAGTTTATTAATCTAAGTTAAAATAATAATAATTAGGTCGAAGACCTTACTTCTTTTTAGCACGAATTTCTTCGTCTTGGTCGTACTGAAAAATTTCTCGAATAATGTGTTCATATTTTGCATAAAGAACACGACGCTTGAGTTTTAAAGTAGGCGAGAGCTCACCACCAGCCGCTGTCCATGGTTCGCATACCAATCGAAATCGCTTAATCTGTTCGACTTGTCCCAATTGCTTGTTCAATAAATTGACTTCTTCTTGAAATCGTTTAAGAACTTCTGGTTTTTTAACCAACTCTACATTATCGCGATAATGGATTTTATGTTTCGATGCAAAAAAATGTAAGTAGTTAAAATTGGGAGAGATTAAAGCACTTGCAAATTTTTCGCCTTCGCCAACTACCATTAGCTGATCGATAATTTCCGATTCTTTAAATTTATTTTCGATAACTTGAGGTGCAATGTATTTGCCAGCAGAGTTTTTAAAAATTTCTTTTTTACGGTCGGTAATTTTAAGAAATTTGTTATCTATTATCTGACCTACATCGCCTGTGTGTAACCAGCCTTCGTTATCGATTATTTCGGCAGTTTGTTCGGGCGATTTGTAATAACCTTTCATTACACAAGGCCCTTTAACCAAAATTTCGCCATCTTCTGCAATTTTCACAGACACACCATCTAAAATTGGCCCAACAGTACCAATCATATTGTCGTTCATTTGAATGCCGTTAAATGCTATAACTGGCGAAGTTTCTGTTAAGCCGTATCCCTCTTGAATAGGAATGCCTGCTGCCCAAAACACTTTAGCTAATTTGGCTTGTAATGCGGCACCACCCGATATCACTGTTTTAATATTTCCGCCAACGCCTTCGCGCCATTTGCTAAACACCAGTTTGTCGGCAATTGCCAGTTTTAGTTTGTACCATGGATTATAACGAGCCTTATTGAAGCTGTATTCTAACCCAAGGTTGACTGCCCAGAAGAAAATAGTTTTTTTGAAACCTTCTAAATCTTTGCCTTTGGTCATAATTTTATCGTAAATCATTTCCAAAACTCGAGGGACTGTAACAAAACCGTTTACTTTAAAACGTTTTAGATCGTCGCCAATGGTACCCAAATTTTCGGCATAGTATATCGACAATCCTATATATTGATAGGTGTAATTCACAACGCGTTCGTACACATGGCACAATGGTAAAAAGCTTAGCATTCTATCGCCAGACATTAGATTGATTCGTAGCGAAGCTGCTTTTGCATTACTCATCATATTATGGTGCGATAGCATAACGCCTTTCGATAAACCTGTAGTTCCAGAAGTGTAAATTATTGATAAATCGTCAGACTCGTCAATACTATTTTTAATTTGGATTAATTCATCGGCTAACTCATCCGATTTTTCTTTTCCTAAGTTTAGAATATCTTTCCAATGTTTCACATTTTCGATTTCGTCGAACGAATATATTACTTGTAAATTTGGAATTTGATCCAATAAAGGTTTTATCTTGTTATACAATAATTTGTCAGAAACAATTAATGCTTTTGAGTCGGAATGTTTAAGGATGTGGATGTACTCTTCTGTACTAATAGTCGGGTATACAGGAACATGCACAATGCCTAACTGGCTCATAGCCATATCCATAAAATTCCATTCAGGTCTATTGTTTGATACCGATGCAATTTTATCTCCTTTTTTATAACCAAGTGCCATTAAGCCATAGCTCAATAAATTGGCATTTTTTATATAATCTTCTGTCGAAAAATATTGCCATTCTCCACTAATTTTACCCACCAAAGCATCCTTTTTAGGAAACTCTAAATGCATTCGTTCCAATAAATCAAATGTTCTTTTTAATTCCATAGTATTTAATTGTGTTCTCAATTTTTTTACCTCCAAACTTTTCGCCACCACTTTCTAAATGCGCCTCTATTCCAACGTTTACCGCAGTTATCGCAAGATTTTTGTTTGAGATTGACATACGGGTTAATCCATTGGCGATAACCCAAAGCAAAAGAAACGGCATTTTGCGAATTGTTAAAAGCCAACGAAATACTTAAGTCGCTTCTTTTACCAATATAATGATAATATGATAAGTCAACTGCTAAAAGACCTTTATATTGGTATTTCGTACCATTTGTAAAATTATCATTATCAACATATTGCCAGATTTTATTCCAATTTTCGCGGAACGCAAAAACGGGGCCAACCGAAACTTGGATGGCACTGCGTTTATAATGGAAAAACTTCCAACTTAACGATAAACCTGCATAACCTGCCATTTTTGCAGCTGCATCAGAAAAAATACTAAACTTGGGATCAATAGACCAATTGGTTAAGTAAAAATATTTTTGATAATACAATTCAAGCCCAGGTTCCATTATAAAAGAGCCACTTGGAGTGAGTTTATTTTCGAACATTGAGGCATCTTGATTCCAGTTGAAAGGGTGGTAGGCAATGCTATTAACCTTCAATCCCACAGCACTTTGCGAATAGGTTTGAAAGCTAATTATAATCAATAGTATGTGAAAAAGCATTCCTTTCATTACATAGCAAAAATATATCTTTTTTTTTACTTCGGTTTTATTGTAAAATATTAACTTCGTCGTTTTGATTAAATCTATACTTATGAACATGAAACGTATTTACAATTATATTATTTTGCTATCTGTTTTCTTAACTTTTAGCTTCAAAGGTGACAAAATGGGCTACAAGTTGTACAACTCCGAAGGTAAAGAAATTTCTTACAAAGAATTATACAAAGTAGTTTCCGATGCTGACGTGGTGTTTTTTGGTGAGCAACATAACAATGCCATAGCGCATTGGCTTCAATACGAATTAACAAAAGATTTAATTGAAGACAAAAAAGGGAAGGTAGTTTTAGGTGCTGAAATGTTCGAGGCAGACAACCAGTTGATTATTGATGAGTTTTTGTCGAAACAAATTACCGAAAAGAAATTTGAAGAGGAGTGCAGATTGTGGCCCAATTATGCTACCGATTACAAACCTTTGATGACTCTGGCCCTCGAAAATAAGGTGTCGTTTATAGCTACCAATATTCCTCGTCGATATGCATCGATGGTACATAAAGGTGGATTCGAAAGTTTAGATGGCTTATCGAAAGAGGCGAAAAAATATATTGCACCACTTCCAATTTTTTATGATGCAGAGCAAGATGCATATAAATCGATGATGACAATGGGAGGGATGCAAGGGCATGCTAACGAAAATTTACCTAAGTCGCAAGCCATAAAAGACGCAACAATGGCTCATTTTATAAACGAAAATTTGAAAAGTAATCATGTTTTTATTCATTATAATGGTGCTTATCATTCCGATAAGTATCAAGGAATTGTTTATTACTTGAACAGATTAAATAAAAAACTTAAAGTTGTTACCATAACCACAATTTCGGTTACTGATGTGAGTACCATAAGTAAAGACGATCAGGCTTTGGCCAATTTTATAATATCTGTTGACGAAAATATGACTTCAACACAATGATAAGTACATTTGACTTGATCAACGTTTGCATGCTGTTTTCGTGATAATGCGAAGTGTGTTTTAAATGTATGGTCTACGTCCTATTTGAAAATTATTTAACTAATAGTTTATTTACATACTCCTCTGATTTTTTAACTACTTAATATTCAGACTTAATAAATTTTATAGGTCTATTAGAAGTATGGTTAAAAAAAGAATTTAAAAATAATGAATTATCGTAATGGTTTCATTTAAGAATTATTTATCGCTTGTAAAATTTAGTCACACCATATTTGCATTACCTTTTGCTTTGTTTGGGTTTTTTTTAGGCACATTTGACAAAATTGCTCCCATAGACTGGAGCATCTTTTTATTGGTATTATTAGATATGGTTTGGGCTCGTAATGCAGCTATGGCTTTTAATCGTTATCTCGATAGACATATCGATTCGCAAAACGAAAGAACCATAATTAGAGATATCCCATCTGGAAAAATTACACCAGTAGCCGCCTTTATTTTTGTATTATTTAATGTGCTTGCATTTTTAGCGACAACCTACTTTATAAATAGGCTCACATTTTATCTGGCTCCTGTAGCTTTACTGGTGATATTAGGTTACAGTTATACCAAACGATATACAGCATTGTGTCATTTAGTGCTAGGTTTAGGACTTTCGTTGGCCCCAATAGGAGCTTATTTGGCCGTAGTTGGCGAGTTTGATTGGGTTCCTGTATTATTATCATTTGCGGTTCTTTTTTGGGTTAGTGGGTTCGATATTATCTATGCCTTGCAAGACGAAAATTTCGATAAACAAATGAAATTAAAGTCTATACCTGTTTTGATTGGAGCAAAAGGGGCTCTCGTTTTATCGAAAATACTCCATTTGTTTTCGGTTTTGTTTTTAATTTCAGTTGGCATTCGAGGTGAGTTTAGTTGGATTTATTGGATTGGATTCGGTGTTTTTTCGTCCTTGCTTTTTTATCAGCATACCATTGTAAAATTCAATGATTTGTCAAAAGTTAACTTGGCATTTTTTACAACAAATGGAGTCGCCAGTGTGTTGTTTGGTTTGCTAAGCATCCTCGATTTATTGGTTCGTATGTAATGTATGAATTAATCAATTGGTACATTGCAAATTCCGACACTTTTTTCTTATAATCCTCAATATTCAATTGCTAGTTTGAATAATTTGAAATATCTTTTTAGTACTTTTGTGCAAATTTAAAGCAACCAGATTGTTTATTATTCGTCTTAGATTCGATTAAAACAAACGTTCTGTTTTCTAAATTAAAACTATACTTAAGATATAATTGATACCGCTCATGCAAGCAAATTATTCATTTCTGAAAAAATTAAGGACATTCTTTTTAGTCTTTGGTCTAGGTTTTTCTACCAGTCTCTTTAGCCAGGAAATTTGTAACAATGGAATTGATGATGATGGCGATGGTCAAATCGATTTAAACGATAATGAATGTGTCTGTACTGGTATTTCAATTGCACCTTCTTCATTGATTCCAAATCCTTCTTTTGAAGATCACTCGTGTGAACCTAGTTCTTTTAGTGAATTAAACTGTGCCGATGGTTGGATTCAGGCCACTGATGCGACATCGGATTATTTTTTAGATGGAAGCTTTGTTTTTGGGGCTGCAACTGCAGCGGGTTTAGTTCCTTTCCCCGATGGCAATGGAGCAGTAGGTGCCATATTTACACATAATTATCAGGAATATGTAGGAAGCTGCCTTGCTTCGCCTTTAATATCTGGAAATTTATACACATTACAAATGAATATTGCATCGACACCTGTAACTGATTTAGGTGAAGAATGCAACGGAGGGATTATCGATTATTCTCCAATTGATATTGTAATATTTGGACATTCTAATTGTGGGGAATTACCATATCCAACAGAAGTGTGTCCTGGAGGCGGTTGGTACGTACTTACGTCCGTTAATTATACTCCAATATCTTCTTGGGGTATAATTAACATAAACTTTACACCGACAGCTAATGTAGGAGCAATAATGATAGGTTCTCCTTGCGTATTGCCCGCCGATTATACCACTCCATCAGGTTGTTATCCTTATTTTTATTTTGACAATCTTATACTTAACGAATCGTCAGCTTTTGATGCTCAGATAGGCCTAACAGGTGATTTGTGCACTAATAATTTGCAGCTTTCGGCTTCGTCAGTTGGTACAGGTACATATCAATGGTATTACGAAGGTGTGGCCATTGCTGGGCAAACGGCTCAATCACTAGATGTTAGTGCAAATTCTGGTTTAGCTGGAAATTATCAGGTTACCTATTCGGAAGGGGGGGGCTGTGTGGTTCAGGATACTTTGGTAGTAGATAACTCTTTTGCAATGTCGGCTTCTAACGATGTGTCAATTTGTGAAGGGGAATCTACTCAAATAACCGCAACAGGAGGTGATACTTATATTTGGGATAATGGCTTGCCTTCGGCTAGCTCACACAATGTAAGTCCCTTATCAACTACAGTTTATCATGTTACAGCCACAAATTCGTTTGGATGTACCGATACGGAAGATATTCAAGTGACGATTTATCCTCCAATAGCTCCAGTCAATATTATAGGCGATCTTTTGGTTTGCGATGGTGAAACCTCAATTTTAGATGCAGGGAGTGGTTATACCACTTATAATTGGTTACCCTATGGGCAAACAACTCGTACCATTATAGTGAGTCAATCGGGTACATATTCAGTTACCGTAACCAATGCTAACAATTGCAGTTCGACAAATCAGGTTGTATTTAACGAGTTAGCACCTCTTGTTGTCGATATTACTGGTGATGCGATTATTTGCCCTAGCGAAACGGCAATACTCAATGCAGGGGCGGGATTTGTAAGTTATTTGTGGTCGACAGGTGCATCAACTCAAACGGTCTCGGTAACTACAGAAGGCATGTATTATGTCACTGTTAGCGATGCCAATGGATGTTTGGCTGTCGATAGTATTAATGTAATACAAGTACCAGTTATTATTCCAAATGTAGTCGCTTCAGAGGAAAACGTTTGTGTAGGGGATCAAACTCAACTCACTGTGACAGGAGCAGGATCAGGAGGGGCTTATAATTGGAATTTGGGATTGGGCAGTGGACAAATTAAAGATATTACAGTATTAGCAACTCAAGATTACGAAGTTACACTAACCGATTATTATGGTTGTACAGCAGTAGGTTCTATCACTATTACAGCGATTCCTATACCTGTTTTGTCGGTTACGCCAAGTAATCCAACTATTTGTAGAGGAAGTGCAATAACATTAACCGCATCTGGTGCCGATACTTATTCGTGGTTCCCTCCCTATGGGCTATCAGGAACCCAAGGGCCTGCGGTAGTGGCCAATCCCGAGTATACGACCGATTACATTATTACTGGAATGAATACTGTCGGCACAAAATCGTGCACTTCAACTTTACAAATGCAAGTTATTGTTGACGATTTATCGGTGTCCCTTCCAATTAGTCAAACACTTTGCGAAGGGACTGAGGTGAATATGTATGCTAACACTTCTGGAGGCGTTGCTCCATTCACCTACACATGGATAATTAATAGCAATGGAACTTCTTTTACAACTCAATCGCTTACTTATATAATCGATACGATTACGAATTTTAAAGTGATCGTTACCGATGGAAATGGATGTGTGATGCAGGCGAATACAACCTACCAAGACTATCCTGATTTAATTCTCGATTTATTATTTAACGACGCCACAGTGTGTCCTAAAGATACAGTATTATTGAATGCAGCAATAAGTGGAGGAACAGGTGTTCCTTATCAATTTATTTTCGAAGATAAATATAGCGATGTAATTCTTAAGTTAATTCCTGAAACCACTCATTGGTACGTAGGTGAAGCCCGTGACGGTTGTAAATCGGTTAAAGATTCGGTTCAAATAATCACTCACCCAATTCCATATCTTGACTTTATTGCCGACGAATATGCAGGTTGTGTCCCTATGGATATTCGCTTTTCCTCGGTAAGTGCACCAAGTGATTTAATCTCAGATTATTTCTGGAATTTTGGCGATTCAGATCAAAATAATCTATCACTAACTAATTCTCCTTTGCATATTTATGAATATAAAGGAGATTTTTCGGTTAAACTTGAAGCACTCACCGTAGATGGTTGTAGAATCGACACAATCAAGCATAATTTGATTCATATCGAGCCTAAACCCGTATTAAGCTTTATTGCTCAACCGGCCTATGTGAGTATCATAAAACCGCTTGTGTATTTTAACAATACCTCTGTCAATCGAGATTCTTTGAGCTATATTTGGGATTTTGGAACTGGTGATTATTCTAATTTGCAATCACCAGAGTATACCTACAAATATATTGGAAATTACGAAGTTGAAATGATTGGATTTACTGCTTATGGATGCTCCGATACTGTGATGGGTGAGGTTCGTGTTCAGCCCGAAATTGCTTTTTATATTCCAACGGCATTTACACCAGATGGCGATAATTTAAACGAAGTATTCATGCCCAAAGGGAGTAATATTTTAAATACGGGCTATTTAATGCGGATTTATAATCGTTGGGGCGAGCCCATTTTCGAATCTGTGGATTTATCGAAAGGATGGGACGGAAAAACTGCACAAGGAAATTTTGCTAAAACAGATAGCTATATTTATTATATTGAATTTTACGATATTTATGGTATCAGATACGAAAAGAATGGTAATCTAAATTTAATTCGATAGAAAATTGACAAAGTGGTTAACAACACAATACCGAAGTTTTGCTCACGCATTTAGAGGGATTGGTTTGCTTTGGAGCGAATACCACTATAAAATTCACATTGTTGTTTTCTTTCTGGTCGTTTTAGCAAGTGCATATTTTTGTATTAGTCCTTTAGAGTGGAGTTTGGTCTTGTTAGCTTCTGGATTAGTATTGTTGAGCGAAGGGGTCAATACAGCAGTTGAGAAAACGCTCGATAGAATTACAAAAAATTATGATTCTGAGGTAAAAAATATAAAAGATATCTCTGCTGGGTTTACATTAGTTTCGGTATTTATTGCCATTGTAATTGGATTAATCATTTTTCTTCCGAAAATTA
>DYOK01000035.1:9870-16252 GCA_020720565.1 Acetofilamentum sp. | reverse complement strand
CATTTTTCTAACGTTTTAAGTTATACTTTTTGACTTTAGAGGGGTTCTAAAAATTAGATTTTTTGAGGCGGACAAGATTTTAAAACCGGAGTATACTATTGTATATGAGGATTTTACAAATTGAAGTCCAACGATGAAAAAGCAATTTTTAGAACTCCCGTTTAATTAATATTTCTTATGTTTGAAGTGCTAATTGTCAAGCTTGTAATACGAATTGATTTAAGTTGTGTTCCAAATTATTTGTTTCATATTTTTCATTACACTTTTAATCCAAATGCAATGATGTAAAGCTGAACGTTTCGACGTCGAACAAGCCTTTATCGCTCAATTTGAGTTTTGGGATCACTAAAAGCGACATAAAAGCAGCCGTCATCAATGGTGCATACAGCTTACTTCCACTGGCTTTTATCGCTTGGTTAATTTGTTCGTATCGTTGAGTAACTTCGTCTATAGCTTTGTTGCTCATTAACCCTGCAATTTCGAGAGGTAATCCTAGCTGATGTTCGTTCTGAGCAAAGAAAATCCCCCCTTTTTGACGAATTAAACCATTAATTGCAGCGAGCAAATCGTTGTCATTGCTACCAATGGCCACAATATTGTGACTGTCGTGAGCAATACTCGAAGCAAAAGCAGCTTGTTTTAGACCAAATCCGTTGATATAGGCAATCTGTGGTGGAGATTGGTCGTATCGACTTAAAACCACAATTTTCAAAATATCGGCATTTAAATCCGATTCAAAATTGGGGGTATCGTTTTGAATTGTATACCCAAAAGAGCCTGTAGTTAAATCGCCATCATATGCTTCGATAATTTTAATCGTTTGCCCTTTTTTAAATGTATGCACGAGGGCAACGTTTTCGAGAGGTGTTCGGTCGAATCGATTGATGCTTTCTGCAATTGGGATATCAAATTGTGTATTTTTTCCGTCAAAAACCTGAACACCATCGATATAGGTAGAGAGAATGTTGAAATCCTCAATATTATCGATAATAATAAAATCGGCAGAGTCGCCCACTTGCAATTGTCCAACTGGCAACTGATAATGCGATATAATGTTAGACGAAACGGCTTTAAGTACGTCGAAAAACTGATGACCTTTTTGTAATGCTCTTTTAACCAATTGATTGATAAAGCCTTTCTGTAAGTCGTCGGGGTGTGAATCGTCGGTACATAGCATCACCATATCGGGGTGTGAGCTTATAAGCGTATGTAAAGCGTCGAAGTTTTTTGCCGCACTGCCTTCTCTAATCTGAACTTTGATTCCCAATTCTATTTTAGCGAGTGCCTCTTGTATGTCGACACACTCGTGGTCGGTGCTTATCCCTGCTTTTGCGTAACTAACTAAGCCATCACCTGTAAGATAAGGTGCATGCCCATCGACTGGTTTTTTGTGCTGATGCGAGGCTTTTATTTTGGCATGCACTTCGGCGTCGTTGTATATCACCCCTGGAAAATTCATCATTTCAGATAAATACCAAATGTCTTTACGTTGTAAAAGTTGTTCTACTTTTAAAGCGTCAATGGTGGCTCCCGATGTTTCGAATGATGTAGCAGGGACGCAAGATGGAGCTCCAAAAAAGATTTTTAGAGGAACCGTCGATGCACTTTCGATCATGTAATCGATGCCTTCGACACCTAAAACATTGGCAATTTCGTGTGGATCCGATACTGTAGCCACTGTGCCATGTTTTACAACCACATGAGCAAACGAAGCAGGACTCAACATCGAGCTTTCGATATGTACGTGTGCATTGATTAAACCTGGCAAAATATAGCTCGAATAAGCAGCGTCGTGTTTTTCAATTTTGATAATTTTACCGTTTTCGATGTCTATACTGCCCGCAAAAATGGACTTGGTTTTCACATCGACAATATTTCCTCTTAATTGCATAGTTTCAAATTTTTTGAAAATCATTTTGGCTTAGAATCAATCCGTTTCCGTTAAATGAGTAGAAATTGAGTTCAAGCCTTAAATTTTCAGTTTTTATTTATTAATTAGAATAGTATCCTTGGGTTGGTATGGGTATCGAGTGCTATCGCTTCAAAGTTTTGCTTGTTTCAGTTTTGTAGAAAGTTCAAATATCTGTTACTTCCCATAAACTTCAAAAAAGAATCAATCAAAAATACAAACATTTTTATTACGTACTTCGAATCAAACAACTTGTGTTGTTGTCAACGCAAGTGCTTAACAGACATCTTTTTATGTTGAAATTTTAATTATTTTAAATATCGAAATTTCTATTTGATGGTATGGAATGGCAATAAAAACACCCAACTAAACTGTTTCATGGTTAAAATGGATGCGAGATGATGGCTCAATTGGGACAAGGTTATGGCTTACGAGATTTTACTTTCATAACGAAGTTCTAACCTGCCTGCCGGTAGGCAGGGCAGGCAGGTACGTAGTGTGGGTATAAGTATTATTTATAATTTAATGTCGCATTTTATCAAGTTAGAAGATTGATAAATAGCCTGTTAAGAAAATATTAAATAGGTCGAAGACCTTAATTTGAATAAGGTTCGAACAAACCAGTGCTTAAATATTTTTCGCCTCGATCTGGGAAAATGACTACAATTCGTCCACTTGGAATTTTTTTGGCAATCTCGATGGCAGCATAAAGTGCCGCACCGCTACTCATTCCAACAAAAATCCCTTCTTTCGAGATAATTTGACGTGCCATTTCGAAAGCAGTTTCGGTTTCGACCATTATAGACTCGTCTATTTTCGAAATATCGTAGAGAGCAGGAACCACGGCTTCTTCCATGTTTTTTAAACCTTGAATATAATGTCCTTTAATGGGATGTGCCTCTACCACTTTTATAAGAGGGTTGTTTTCTTTTAAGCCCGCACCAACGCCCATGATGGTTCCTGATGTTCCGATACTCGAAACCAAGTAATCAATTTTACCATTGGTTTGCTTCCAAATTTCTTCGGCTGTAGTTTTGTAGTGAGCCAGTTTGTTATATTTATTCGAAAATTGATCGGTATTAAAGTATTTATCAGGATAGGCATTGCAAAGCTCTTTTACTTTCGAAATAGCTCCATCGGTGCCTTGTTGGGCATCTGTTAGGGTGACTTTTGCACCATACGAACGAACTATTCTTCTTCGCTCAACCGAGACAGCAGAACTCATGACAATTTCGACGGGATATCCTTTTACGGCTCCAATCATGGCTAAACCTATACCAGTGTTACCCGATGTGGCTTCGATAATAGTTTGTCCTGATTTTAAAGTGCCAGCAGCTTCGGCTTGTTCGATCATTTTTAGAGCAATTCGGTCTTTGATACCACCAGTGGGGTTTTGACCTTCGATTTTAGCTAAAATTTCGACATTGGGGTTGGGATTCAATCTGTTGATGCGTACCAAAGGCGTGTCGCCAATAGTTTGCATTATGTTTTCGTAAATCATATTTGGTTTTTATTTTTGGTGCAAAGATAAAATCAGAATTGATGTTCACCTAATTTAAAATTGAAGAAAATTCAGCAAATACGACCTATTGTCGAGCCTAAAAAATTCAATTTAAATTTCGTCAAACGACGAATCACAATGATTGTAAAAAGGAGATATAAAATGCATTTTTTTTAGTTCAATATTAAAATTTTGGTTTTATAGTCGATAAAATACGATATTTGCAGTCATAGAAGAATAACAGTGCCTACGTGAAATCAATTTTTGGAAAATGATAAATTCTGATGCCAACAAAGCTCTTCCTCGTATTTTAAAACTCAGTCAGAGGGTCGATTGGCGCTCGTATAACGACATTTTTAAAAGCCGACAACTCAATATTGACGATTTGGCAAAACGTGTGGCAGCAATGGCCAATACAGTAGGAGGGATTATCTACATCGGGATTCAGGTGAAAAAAACTCAAGTGGTAACATTCGAACCGATTCCCGAAATATGTCCCACACCGCAAGAATTAGCCCATCAAATCAACCAATTAATTGAACCTCCTATTTCTAATCTAAACTTATATTTTATCGACTCTACGCTTGTTGTTGAGGTGCCACAATCGCCCATTAGGCCACATCAATCAGACAATTATCGGTATTATAAACGTGTGGGAACAAAGATAATGGGCATGGAGGAGTTCGAAATTCGTAACCTTTATTTTGAGTCGCAACAATCTAAACTTCAGATTGTTGGTATAACAAACTTACAAGGTATCCCAATGATGTCAGGGGGCTTTTTCGAGCAAATGAAGTTTTACCCCAGAATTCATATCCAAAACATGGGTGGGCAAGTCGAAAGATTCTATAAGGTCGAAATTGGAATCCCTTCGGCACTTGTCGACGAAACCTTTACGGTGCTTCATAAGTATCTGAAAGGATACGAAAAAGATAAGAATATTTATGCTATTAAAGGTGAAGATCCTCTTTTTCAAGGCGAATACAAGACTTTAATTGAGTTGGTGATTAAACTTGACGAATCTAATTATCAGGTATTTATCGGATCTGATATTGAAATCAATCTGTATTCGAGCCAGCAGGTACACCGTCAGACTTATGCTTGCTCCGAGTGGTTTCATTACCAAGGACAAATACCTTTACAATCGGCTTTTGTAAAAAAACTAACTGAATAGTCTAGTTTTAGAAAAAAATCATTAAATTTGCAAACTCGAAAGAAAGATTGAAATTACTCCCTGTTTTTGACAGATATAATGTTGAAGTATAGGTGTTTATAAAATATTAAAAGGCCGGAAGGTCTTAATAAATAAGGATGGTCCAGTAGCTCAGCTGGATAGAGCAACAGCCTTCTAAGCTGTAGGTCCTAGGTTCGAGTCCTAGCTGGATCACTTGTTGTAAAATAAACCGCTTGTAAATCAATGTATTGCAAGCGGTTTTTTATTGGCTACATACCAAAATTCAGTCAGTTAAATTATTAACATTTAATGCCGTATTTTATTAAGTTAGAATTTTGATATAATGACAGTTACAAAAAACAGAAATAGGCCGAAGACCTTATTTTTTAGTGATGTACAAATAATACATATAGGGTTTATGTTGGAAGAACGACTCTTCGGGGTTTAAATTAAACTTTTCGACGTATTTTTTGTTTTTGATATCACTTTCGGTAAATGGCCCCAAATAAATAATATTTTTCATAGGCGAATAGCTCATGTCCATTTGGTATTGCGGCATCGTAAATGGTCCTATCGTTTTCTCGATTTGAGATTTGACATTGACGCCAGCTTTTTCGATGTATGCCGAATCTGGATTGTCGAATAACATTTTTCCTAATGCTCGATATGCAAGTATTTCAAAATAGTTCTTAGTGGTATCAGAATAATTTGTTGCAATGTCGTTGACATCTACCATCTTTTTTTTGTCGATTGTAAACGGCATCTTGGTCACAGGGTCGTTAGGATTGTTAAGATTAAAACTCGAATTGGAATATTTTTCCATATATTCTTCAACAAAAAATGTATTACCTACCATTGGCGATGCAAACGCATAGGTTTTAAATTGATTCTTTTTAAGCGGGTGATTATTGGGTAAATTCTCTAAATAGGCCCTCATTAACTGTGCTATTGCAGCACCTTGGCTATGGCCAGTGATTATAAAGTGGTATATGCCTTCGTAGTTCAACATTTTAATGTGTTGTAAGATATCTTTAGCCAAATATGCTGTTGATAAGGTCCAACCCGAATGGACATTTGATTTGGAATTACTCGATAGTTTATACTTAAATTGTTCATCGCCAGGTAAGATAATTTCGCCTTGTGCAGGAATCATGGCAGAGTACATGTTCCCTAACCAACTAATTTGTTCACTTGTTGAGCCTCTAAAGTTGATAACTGCAAAATTTTTAGTTTTCCACAATTGCCATTGGTTATCGAGCCCGATAGTGCCCGACTGATATACCTTTTCATATCCTTTCGGGGCTATTGCCTTGTCAGAATTTAAAACCTTAATAAAGGTAAAGCTGTTGCAAATGGCTATCATATCTTTTGCTTCCTGTGGACTGTAACCTTCAGAAAATTGAGCAAATAGAGGCTTATTAGCGATGTTTATCATCAGAATTAACCCTAAAAGTTTTATTATGTGATGTTTCATTTTAAGTATTTTAAAGGCGAGTCTATTAACGGAAGTTTAAATTTCATTTAATTTTTAAAAATCAATTATTTTGTACAAAAGAAAGAATATTTCAAAAATGATGCTAAGCTTTTAATTTAAATTGTGGTTTGTGTCTGTGTGTTCAAACGAAAAACGATTCACAATATTATGATGTTGGGTTAATGGACAATAATAATGTTGAGTTCTACCGTAAAGCTTAAAATTACTGGTTTACATTTCACTCAAGACCTCAAATCAAAATTTAAAACCATTAAGAAATTAAGACAATTAAGAATCTATCGGCCGAAGGAGGACAGGCCTGCA
>DYOK01000035.1:0-9770 GCA_020720565.1 Acetofilamentum sp. | reverse complement strand
CTTTCAATCTACCTGGCGGTAGACAGGCAAATCAACGCATCAACTAATCAACACCTCAACAATTGAGATCACTTACTTCTCTTTAACCAATAATTTAGGTTCTAGCATTTCCATCATGGCATATCGAATGCCTTCACGTCCAAAACCTGAGTTTTTGATGCCACCGTAGGGCATATGGTCTACTCTAAAAGTAGGCACATCGTTGCTGACGACTCCACCAACTTCGAGATGCTCGAAAGCGTAGTTAATTTCGTCGATGTGTTTACTAAAAACACCAGCTTGCAATCCATATTGCGAATCATTTAAATAAGCAATGGCTTCTTCGAATGTGCTGTATTTTTCGATTGAAACAACAGGTCCGAAAATTTCTAAGGCACAGACTTTCATTTCCTTAGTAGTGTTGGTCATGATAGTTGGTTCGTAATACGTACCCTTACGGTGTCCGCCAAACAACACTTTTGCACCTGCATCAACGGCTTCGTTTACCCAGCTTTCTACTCGAATCGCATTGGTTTCGTCTATCATCGACGAAATATCGGTTTCTGCTTCTAAAGGATTGCCAGCTTTTAATTTAGAGGTCAGTTCTTTAAATAATTCAACGAACGATTCAAATACACTTTCGTGCACCATAATGCGTTGCACATGAATACAGACTTGGCCAGAATATGCAAAACCGCCTGCTACCGATTTCTTTACAGCATCTTTTAAATCGGCATATTGCGATACAATTACCCCCGCGTTTCCTCCTAATTCTAAGGTGATTTTTTTACTACCAGCTTGCGATTTCATGGCCCATCCGACTTCTGGCGAACCCGTGAAACTCAGTTTTTTAAACCGGGTGTCAG
Organism: Acetofilamentum sp.; assembly: GCA_020720565.1. GTDB lineage: Bacteria > Bacteroidota > Bacteroidia > Bacteroidales > JAFGXI01 > JAFGXI01. The sequence goes on along the minus strand of DYOK01000035.1, from coordinate 8,925 downwards.
TAACCAATTGGTTGCCACTGGTTCTGTCCATAGGCAAAATCGAAACAGCACCTTTGGGTAAATCAGTTTTGTCTATTATTTTAGCCAATGCTAAGGTTGAAAGAGGCGTGCTTCTGGCAGGTTTTAAAATAATTGGATTGCCGGTGGCAATAGCTGGTGCAATCTTGTGAACTGCCAAATTCATTGGGAAATTGAAAGGGGCAATTCCGGCTACTAAACCAACAGGAAAATATTTTACTAAAGCTTCCTTCCCTTGCCCAGATGGGGTCCAATCGAGCGAAAAATATTCTCTGGGAATTCGTTTACTTTCTTCCGAAGCTACCACAAAAGTTTGTATAGCTCGATCAATTTCGCCTAAAGCAAATTTGAGTGGTTTGCCCGACTCTTGTGCCAGAAGTACAGCTAATTCTGTTCGCTCAACTTTCATTTGGTGAGCAATAGACTGCAAAATTTCATACTTTTTATAATCGGGCATTTGCTTCATAATTGGCTCAACAGCCTGAGCAGCTACAATAGCTCGTTCCAGATGCTCAGTTTCAGCCAAATAAGTTGTTGCAACAAAACTTTGATCGAAAGGACTTCTAATTTCAATTATTTGCTGCCCTTTCTCGAATTGACCTCCAACGTAAAGTTCAAAATCCATAATAATTTATTTAATTTTTGTATATTTAAGACCTTTACCTATTTATATATGTACAATTTTCCGTTCTACCCAATATTATGACATATCGTAACATTTGCGTAATGAAAATAATAAATCGTAATACCTTTTTTGTACAAAAATAGATAAATTGCACAACTCCAAAAGGGGTCTAATAGTTTTTTAATCTAACATAAAGTGTGTTTGGTAATGCTAAACAGATTATTAATAAACTTTTAACAATCAATTTTTTAATATTAAAAAGAAAATTCATACTTTAGCTCGATGATGAAGAAGCTATTTTTAATTGTTGTCGCTCTGCTATTTATAACTCAAGCAGAGGCACAGTACTCTACTCGTTGGAAGCGTTATCGTTACGAGCTTATAGCCGGAATTGGGGCTACAAATTTCTTGGGCGAGTTGGGAGGAGCAAACCGCGAAGGAACCGATTTTTTACGCGATTTTGAATTCTCAATGACACGCCCTGCCGTAACAATTGGGCTGCGGTATAAAATATTAGAACAAGTTTCTGCTAAAATGGCACTAACTTATGGTGTGCTTCGTGGCGACGATAAAAAAACAGAAGAGACATATCGAAATAACCGAAATCTGAATTTTTATGCGCACTTAATTGAACTCTCGGGTCAGATGGAATACAATATTATTAAAGAGAAAGTAGGTCATCGATATAGCTTAAGACGTGTTCGTGGTTTAAAAGGATTCAAACTCAATACTTACTTTTTTCTTGGATTTGCTGGATATTGGTTTAATACCTACGGAAAAAATAGCACAACGGGCGAATGGGTTGCTCTTCAGCCGCTTGGAACAGAAGGTCAAGGCTTGGTGGGATCTAGAGAAAAATACAGTAGAATTCAAATGGCCATTCCTTATGGAATAGGTTTCAAATACGGATTAGATAGAGAATGGTCTATTGCGCTTGAACTTGGAGCAAGAAAAACCTTTACCGACTATCTCGACGATGTGAGCACAACTTATTACGATAATAATTTGATCCGTGCTCAGTCTGGCGACTTAGCCGCCGACATGGCTGACCCTTCATTAGGGAATGTGCCTGGTCAAACAACCGCCAATCAACAAAGAGGCGACCCTTCCGACTACGATTCGTATATGTTTTTAACAATTTCTGTAACCTATAAACTTAAAACGACACGACAAGGTTTGCCGAAATTTGGATTTGGGGGTTGATAATTATAACAAAATGTTGTATCATTGCGTAATAATTTTGGTTCAACCAAACCTTAAATATTAATGATGAAAAGAATAAGCCTGTATCTTTTGTTGGTATTCATTATAATGCCGTCGTTGGTTAATGCTCAGCGTTGGATGAGGTATCGTTATGAGGTGGTGGGTGGAATTGGTACAGTTAATCTTTTTGGCGATTTTGGGGGTGGCACTGGCATAGGTAGGCACAGTACAATGGATTTTGATATTCAAGGGACACGTCCTGCATTAAGTTTCGGCGTTCGATACAAACTTAAAGAGTTAATTTCGTTAAAAGGGCAAGTTCTTTTTGCATATGCCAATGCCAGTGATACTTATACCGATAATTTGCCTAGAGCCAACAGACAAGGGACAACCAATACTTTTTTTATTGAACCTGGTGTTCAATTTGAATACTCTTTAATTAAAGAACGATTTGGTACACGATATACCTTTTCCAACATTCGCCGTTTTAATCTTTCACATGTGAATACCTATTTGTTTATTGGCGTATCTGGATTGTTTTATTTTCCTAGTCTCTCTATTGCTCGCGATAATGACCAAGGTAGTCCAAAGCATATCTCGATGGCCTTCCCAATGGGGATTGGCTTTAAATATGCCATAAATAGAGCATACACTTTTGGAATTGAACTGGGCAATAGAATAACCACTTCTGATTACCTAGATGGCCATTCCGATAAATACTCAAAAGCGAATGACGATTACTTAATTCTTATGTTTTCCATTTCTAAAAGACTAAGAACATCGCGTAGAGGTTTACCTAGATTTTAATCATTCATGAAAATTTTATTGCTCTGGAGCAGCTTATTTTGGAGCGTTTTGGCGTGGAGTCAAAAATCAATCGAGGGCGGTGTGCTAGCTGGTGGATTGTATTATTTGGGTGACATTAATCCTTCTACTCAGTTTCATTCTACCAATCCTGGTGTAGGTATCTTTGTGCGTCAAAACTTAAACAAACGATGGGCCTTTCGTGGCAATGTTACTGCAGGAACTTTGAGTGCTTCCGACAAAACATCAACATTTGGATATCAACAATACAGAGCATTAGATTTTAATACCCCTTTAATGGAACTTGCAGTTCAAGCCGAATTCAACTTTTTGTCTTATATGTTGGGTGCAACACGTTTTACCTCGCCATTTACACCCTACTTAGCTGGAGGGCTTGGTTTTGCCTTGGCGTCAAATTCTTTACAGCCCTACAATATTACAATACCTTTTGGCGTTGGTATTAAATGGGCAGTGTCAAAAAAATTGGAATTTGGTATGGAATGGTCTTTTAGAAAAGTTTTCAGCGATAAATTAGATAACCTTTCGGGGAGAACATATGATTTGGAACAAATGAATATTCCCAATCAACCCAGATTCAAACAAAATGCAATGTATTATAGCGACGATTGGTACTCTTTTGCAGGTATTTTTGTAACATATAAAATATTTCAATCGGGAGGCGGTTGTAAAGCATATGATTTTTAAATTTGCAGCCGATGAGTAAACAGGAAGAAATACAAAAAGGATACGTTCCCGAGCATGTGGCTATTATCATGGATGGGAATGGTCGATGGGCCAAAGAACGTGGTCTTGAGCGCTTTATGGGTCACCAAGAGGGCGTCAATTCAGTTAAAGCAATTGTGGAAGCAGCAGCAGCGGTAAATGTTAAATATGTGACGTTTTATGCGTTTTCGACCGAAAATTGGAATCGTCCCAAAGCGGAGGTCGATGCACTTATGGGCTTGTTGGTTAAAACCATCAAATCCGAAATTTTAAGTTTGAACAATAATAATGTACGATTATTGGCCATTGGTAACATTGCAGAGTTACCGGTTTCGGTACAAGAAGAACTGCACGAAGCTACTGTAGAAACGGCTCATAACGATGGATTATCGGTAGTTATAGCCTTGAGCTATAGCTCACGATGGGAGTTTCGTAATGCAGTTGAACGCATCATTAAAGATGCCAAATTAGGATTAATTTCCGAAGAACATATCTCTGACGAATTAATTTCACAATATATGTCTACCAAAGGCATCCCCGACCCCGAATTACTTATTAGAACCAGTGGAGAATATCGAATTAGTAATTTCTTACTATGGCAGATAGCTTACTCGGAACTTTATTTTACCAAAAAATACTGGCCCGATTTCCGCAAAGATGAATTTTATGATGCTATTATCGATTTTCAACAACGTGAACGTAGATTCGGGAAAACAAGTGAACAGATTTAAAAGAATTTTAACTAGTATTTTGTTTGCAATCAGCATGCTGATTGTACCAACAGTAAAAGCACAAATAATTTCCGAAGGGAATTTAGAGAGCATAAATTATGCTCAACCAAAGGAATACGAAATCGGTGGAATTACAGTTTCGGGAGTGAAGTATCTCGACCAAGATGTGCTTATAAATATATCAGGGCTTAAGCAAGGCGATAGAATTAAAGTACCTGGCGATCAAATTACCAAGGCTATCGAAAATCTTTGGAAACAAGGCCTTTTTTCCGATGTGAAGGTTCTAGCTACCCAGATAATCGAAGATCGAATCTTTATCGAAATTCAGCTTCTCGAAAGACCTCGATTATCGAAGTTTGCTATTAAAGGTGTAAAAAAAGCCGAAGCTGACGATATTCGCGACCGAATACATTTAGTAAAAGGTAACCAAATTACCGAAAATATTATCGAAAACACCAAAAACAGCACCCGTGAATATTTTGTGGATAAAGGTTTTTATAATGCAGAAGTTGAAATTATTCAAAAGCCAGATTCCAATTTTGTAAATAGTGTAATCTTGTTTATTACGGTTAAACCAAATAAAAGAGTTAAGATTAAAGAGATTCGTTTTCATGGTAACATGGACAATGCTACTTTTAAAACCCAGTTAGTAAAACAAAATGCTCCTTTTTGGAAAAAGTCGTTTTTCAAATCGCCATTCAACGACAATAAACTGAGAGGAAAATTAAAAGAAACAAAACAGAAAACTTGGTACAATATTTTTAAGTCGTCAAAGTATGTCGAGTCCAATTATAAAACCGACAAAGACGCAATCATTACAAAATATAACGAAAAGGGCTATAGAGATGCCCGAATTACTAAGGACTCTTTATCTGTAAACGCAGATAAATCTTTATCGCTCGACATTTGGATCGAAGAAGGGAATCAATATTTTTTCAGAAATATTTCTTGGGTAGGAAACACCAAATATAGCTCAGAATTTTTAGGAAAGTATTTAGGCATCAGAAAAGGCGATATTTACAATCAAAGCTTGCTTGATAACAAATTGTTTGTCGAAGAATCCAGCCTAAGTTCCCTATATCTCGACGATGGTTACTTGTTTTTCAACCTAACACCAGTCGAAGTGTCTGTACAAAGTGACTCTATCGATATCGAGATGCGCATGCAAGAAGGCAAACAAGCCACTATTAATCGTGTGACTGTGGTGGGTAACACCAAAACCAACGACCATGTCATACTTCGAGAAATCAGAACCAAACCAGGCGATTTATTCAGTCGTAGCGACATCATTCGTACCCAAAGAGAACTGGCTACTCTAGGGTATTTTGACCCCGAAAAACTAAATGTGACGCCAAAACCCGATCCTGCTACTGCAACTGTCGATTTAGAATATATTGTCGAAGAAAAGCCATCGGACCAAATCGAATTATCGGGAGGCTATGGGGCTTCGATGATTGTGGGTACTTTAGGCTTGACCTTTAACAATTTCTCGACACGTAACATTTTTAATAAATCGGCTTGGTCCCCACTGCCCACAGGCGACGGTCAAAAATTGAGCTTGCGTGCACAAACTAACGGCGTTTACTATCAATCTTATAGTATTTCTTTTGTCGAACCTTGGCTTGGTGGACATAAGCCACACTCTTTATCGGTGTCTGTTTATCACAACGTAATGTCGAGTGGGCGAGCTAAAACAGACCCAAGCTATTATGCAATGACTATTACTGGTGCTGCATTAGGGCTTGGAAGACGCTTACAATGGCCCGACGATTATTTCCAGTTATATAACGAGATTAATTATCAAATTTATAATTTAAGCAACTATCCAAACACTTATATGACTATGTATGACGAGAACACTGTTACGGGCTCATCGAATAGTTTAAGCTTTAAAACTGTACTTACACGGTCTTCGACAGACCAGCCGATTTATCCGCGAAGAGGCTCTGTATTTACACTTTCTTTGCAGCTCACACCACCATGGTCTCTTATGAATAATAAAGATTATACCAGTATGCCAACCATCGATAAATATAAATGGATTGAATATCATAAATGGAAATTTACGGGTGGTTGGTACACTAATTTAGTTGGTAAAATGGTATTGCTTACTCAAGCCGAATTTGGAATTTTGGGGATGTACAACGAAGATTATGGCCCTTCACCGTTCGAAAGTTTTACTATGGGTGGAGATGGTTTGGCTAGCTACAACTTGTATGGCAAAGAAACCATTGCACTTCGTGGATACGAAAATAATTCTATTACACCAGCAAAGGGAGGCAATTTATACGATAAATTTGTTTTCGAATTGCGTTACCCCATATCGCTCGACCCATCAGCCACGTTATATGGCTTAGTGTTTGCGGAAGGTGGAAATGCATGGGGCGATAGTGAATCATTCAGCCCGTTCAATATCTATCGTTCTGCTGGAGTTGGGGTTAGGATCTTTTTACCCATGTTTGGTAAATTGGGCGTAGATTGGGGATATGGTTTTGATAATGTACCAAAAAATCCTTCTGCAAGCGGTAGCCAATTCCACTTTATCATTGGACAAAGTTTTTAGGTTTTAATCAAATTTTTAATTAATAAGTGTTGATTCGGAATTAATGCACTTGAATTGAATAAATAGAAAAACAAATTAAATATATATTGATGATGAGACATTTTTTGATAGTTCTTGGTTTGTTGGGCTTCATGAGCCTATCGCATGCACAAAAGATTGGCTATGTAGATACTGAATATATTCTGAAAAATATTCCAACATTTGAAGCGGCACAAAAACAATTAGATGAATATTCAGCTAATTGGCAGAAAGAAATCGAGGTGGTCTATGCCGAAGTACAGAGAATGTATAAAGAATATAAAGCCGAACAAGTTTTACTTACCGAAGAGTTAAAAATTAAACGTCAAGCTGAGATAGCTGCAAAAGAAAAAGAGGCCAAAGACCTACAAAAGAAATATTTTGGGCAAGAAGGCGAGTTGTTTGTCAAACGTCAAGAGCTTATCAAACCCATTCAAGACGACGTGTATAATGCCGTTAAAGAAGTCTCTGTTGAGGCCAATATTGAGATAATGTTCGATGCGTCAGGCGGAACGGTTAATTTGCTTTATGCCAACCCTAAACTTGACAGAAGCGACGATGTGCTTATAAAATTAGGGTATAAGAAATAAAGTAACTCAGAGTACGAAAAATGTAAGAATTACATTTAGTACTATTTTAACAGGCTAAACTTTTAGGTGGTAATAATCAAAAAATATTATATTGTTCGAAGACCCGAAAGTTTTGGCATAATTTTTATATTTGCAAAATTAATTAGATTACAATACACACCAGCCACGTTTAAACAAGGCAATAAATTAAACAGTTACATGAAAAAAGTATTATTTCTCTTAGCAATTATGGCCTCTGTGTCCACATTTGCACAAACCAAACAAAAGTTTGGACACATTAATTCAAACGAGTTATTGCAAGCAATGCCAGAAAACAACCAAGCAAAAGAAGCTTTGCAACAGTATACCAAAGAGCTTGAAACTCAATTGATGAGTATGCAAGCCGAATTAGAGCAAAAATACACCGACTATTTAGCCAAAAAAGATTCGCTTTTGCCTTTGATTCAAAAAAATAGAGAAACTGAGTTAAATGATTTGAATGCTAGAATTCAACAATTTCAACAAACTGCTCAACAAGAGTTGCAAAATAAAGAAATGCAATTATTGCAACCCATTATCGAAAAAGCACGAAATGCCATACGCGAAGTTTCAAAAGAAAAAGAATACACCTATGTTTTTGATACAAGCACTGGTGCACTCGTGTACTGGCCCGAAGGTTCTGACGATTTAATGCCTTTGGTTAAAGCAAAATTAGGGATGTAAATTAACCTAAAAGAATATATAAAAACCGCTTCAAACGAGCGGTTTTTTTTGTTCCTTTTTTTTATTATTATGCGTCGGAATTTTTACTTTTGATGTCAACTTAAGTTTTTTAAAGACCCTCTATGTCAATGCAATCTTCAAATCCAATTGGTGTTTTCGATTCTGGTGTCGGAGGCTTGTCGGTATGGAGAGAATTGATTCGATACTTACCCAACGAGTCGACACTCTATTATGCCGATTCGTCCAATTGCCCATATGGGCAAAAAACAGCCGAAGAGATTATTCATCTGTCTGAAAAAATTGTTGAATTTTTTTTAGCTCAAAACGTCAAATTGATTGTTGTGGCTTGCAATACTGCTACTGCAGCTGCTATAAGACATTTAAGAGCCCAATATCCCATTCCATTTGTGGGCATGGAGCCCGCAATTAAACCTGCTGCAGTTAATACAAAGTTGGGGGCGGTTGGGGTTTTAGCGACTTCGGGGACTTTTAGTGGTCGGCATTTTATCGAAACCAGTCAAAAATTTGCTTCTAATGTTCGAGTAGAGATTCAAGTTGGAGAAGGTTTTGTCGAATTGGTCGAAAATGGAAACACGCATTCAGAAGCCGCATTTACACAAGTACAAAAAGTAGTTCAACCGCTTGTTGATAAAGGGATTGATCAATTGGTCTTGGCTTGTACACATTATCCTTTTTTAAGAGATGCTATTGAGAAAGTAATTGAAAATCACCCCATCGAATTGGTCGATCCAGCACCTAGTGTAGCCAAACAGACCCTTAATTTGCTCAGTCAACACCAATTATTAAATCTCGAAGGTTCTATGCCAAAACATAAATTTTATTCATCTGGTGCATTGGAAATACTTACCCAATTAGTTCAAAGCATAGACCCTTCGGCTGATTCTGAATTTATTTACCATCCCTTAGAGCTTGTTTAAAATTTATATT
>DYOK01000034.1:8547-16335 GCA_020720565.1 Acetofilamentum sp. | reverse complement strand
AAACTTTTGAAAAGTTCTAATTATTAGATAGTTAAAAAAGATTAACGAACTATTGCATAAGTTAGGAGAATAATAATAAGCTGGACTCTGTGGCCCGATGATCAAATATAGCATCTAGAAAAATGTGTAAATCCCTATGCTGCGAAATTACAAAAGTTTTATCATCAAAAGAAAAAGTTTTCAAATATGGTTCTGTATAAAATAGTTTGTCCCGATTTTATCGGGCGTTAATGCCGATAATACTTGAAAATAGTCCAATAAACCGAAGTTGAACTATTTTGAAAGTTAAATCGATATTACAAAAACAGAAATAGCTCGATGACCTTAGTCTTTCCTCCAAAAAAAAAGCGACTCAAGTATGAGACGCTTTTTTTATATAGAGTTTCGTTCAAAAATCCAAATCAATGAATTAATCAACAAATTGAATTAAAGATTATTGAACAGTTAATGTGTTTTTCCAGATTCCATGCAAATTGCAACCTAGCTCAACATTAATAACACTACCTTTTTCTAAATGAACATAGAAAGGTCCGAATTTGTTATTTTCGTTATTCGCAAAATTAGTTTTAATCACTTCTTTGGTTCCTTTGCCATCTACTGTAATATTCAAAAAATCAATCCAATGGTCTTTTGAATTTGGATGAACAATTCCTTTCGACCCTACATTAATATTAATCTCGGTCGTTCCATCGGCTTGAACTGCACCTAAAACAATTTCTGGGGTATGTTTTAACTCAAATTCGGTAGGTTGAGCAAGATTGGCTACAACCATATGTTGTCTATTGATAATCAAACTGTTTGATTCTGGGGAATCGTCCGAAACAATGGCAGCCACTTGACCATCGACAATGGTTGCAGAAGTGGTTTTGTTCATTTCGATATTTTGAACCGAGTTTGCAGGTTCTGTAATTTTTTCAATTGCTATACTTGGTGCAATGACTAAAGCCACCACAGACATCAATTTTAATAAAATATTTAATGATGGACCTGAAGTATCTTTAAAAGGGTCGCCAACTGTATCGCCAACTACGGCAGCTTTGTGTGCATCTGAACCTTTTTTATAAGTTACGCCATCGTGAGTTACACCTTCTTCGAACATTTTCTTAGCATTATCCCAAGCACCACCAGCGTTAGATTGGAAAATGGCCAGTAGTACACCTGAAACTGTTACACCTGCTAATAAGCCGCCTAACATCTCTGCCCCCCCAAGGAATCCAACAGCGACAGGTGTAACAATCGCTAATAGCCCTGGTAAAATCATTTCGCGAAGCGAAGCTTTTGTCGAAATATCGACACATTTTCCATATTCAGCTACCCCATCGGCTTTGTCGAAAATCGCTTTATCTTCGGCAGTGGCATTTTCCATATTGCCATCATATTTACGCATTACGGCTAAAGCATCTCTTAAAGCAGGAATTGTGGTAAACTGGCGACGAACCTCTTGAATCATCGACATGGCAGCACGCCCTACAGCACTCATCGCCATTGCAGAAAACACAAAAGGTAACATACCTCCAACGAGTAAGCCAGCCATTACATACGACTTAGATATATCGATCACTGTCATTCCTGCTTGTTGCATAAATGCGGAGAAGAGTGCCAAGGCTGTTAATGCAGCAGAAGCAATTGCAAATCCTTTTCCAATAGCGGCTGTTGTATTACCAACTGCATCCAATTTGTCGGTACGTTTACGAACTTCTTTTGGAAGACCAGCCATTTCGGCAATACCTCCGGCATTATCAGAAATAGGGCCATAAGCATCTACTGCCAATTGAATACCTGTGTTGGCTAACATACCTACAGCAGCAATAGCAATACCATATAAGCCGGCAAAGTGAAAGGATAAAATAATTGCAGCAGCTATCAATAAAATTGGAATTGCTGTTGACATCATACCCACACCCAGACCTGCAATAATATTAGTAGCAGGACCCGTTATGGATTGTTTGGTTATTCCCAAAACTGGTTTTGTTCCCGTTCCAGTATAATATTCTGTAATTTTACCCACACCTAAACCCGCTAAAAGGCCTACAATTGTGGCAATAAAGACACCAACAGAGGTAAAGGTTTGCTCACCAACAACCCATTTTTCGGGTAAAAACGCTTCGATAATAAAATAAGATAACACAATCATAACACCAGCAGACAAAAACTCGCCCATGTTAAGTGCCGATTGAGGATTGCCCCCTTCTCTAACTTTTACAAAGAAGGTTCCAAATACAGAAACCAAAATACCCACAGAAGATAAAGCCAAAGGCAAAATTACTGGTCCAAGTTTATAATCGGCAAATTCAGGCATATTAAAATAAATGGCTCCTAACACCATGGTAGCGATAATCGAACCTACAAACGATTCGAACAAATCGGCACCCATACCAGCGACATCACCTACGTTATCGCCAACGTTATCGGCAATTGTTGCAGGATTCAAAGGATGATCTTCAGGAATACCCGCTTCAACTTTTCCTACTAAGTCGGCACCCACATCGGCTGCTTTAGTATAGATCCCACCACCAACTCTCGCAAATAATGCAATGGAAGATGCTCCTAGAGAAAAACCCGAAATAATATTTAAAACCATGGTTACTCCATTGGAAGAATCCATACCATATAAGTAGGTATACAAAATAAGTAACGAACTTATACCAAGAACACCAAGCGAAACAACTCCCAATCCCATTACTGCACCGCCAGAGAATGCAACTTCAAGTGCTTTATTGAGCGAAGTACGTGCTGCATTGGTTGTTCGAACATTGGCTTTTGTAGCCACTTTCATCCCAATAAAACCTGCCAAAGCCGATAAAAAAGCCCCTACTACAAATGAAAGTGCCACCATGGCATTCGAATTTTCTTCAACTGTACCTTTAATACCAAGCAAAATAGCCACAGCAATTACAAAAATTGCAATTACTTTATATTCAGCTTTAAGAAACGCCATTGCTCCGTCGGCAATATTTTTGGCAATTCGAGCCATTCTTTCGGTTCCCTCTTCTTGCTTGTTAATCCAAGCCGACTTGAAGAACATAAAAGCAAACCCCACAAGTGCGGTAAGGGGTAGTAAATAAATGATTTGATTCATCATAATGTTAAATTTTAACGACTTTAAAGTTGTTTATTTTTTAATTAGCTCGCAAAAATAAGCCTAATTATGTTTTATAGCAATACATTACATGCATTTTTTACAATATGTGCATCTATTTGGAATTCTATTTTTACCTTTGCAACTTTCCAAAAAAGGTTCAGTTTTACATTGACCTCTTTTTCAATGCAAAACAACATAACTTTATTTAAGAAATTTCGCAACAATAATCCTCAAACAAAATACTGATTATCAGTACAATAAAAATTTTACAATGAAATTAGATCTAAATTTGTCCTATAAAGTTAAAGATATGGGATTGGCCGAATTTGGCCGTAAAGAAATCATGTTGGCCGAAGCCGAAATGCCCGGTTTAATGATGCTCCGTAAAAAATACGGTGAAAGCAAACCGCTAAAAGGAACCAAAATAATGGGTTCTTTGCACATGACCATTCAAACTGCCGTTTTAATCGAAACTTTACAGTGTTTAGGTGCTGATGTTCGATGGGCTAGTTGTAATATCTTTTCGACTCAAGACCATGCTGCAGCCGCAATAGCCAAAGCAGGTATACCTGTATTTGCGTGGAAAGGCGAAACACTCGAAGAGTATTGGTGGTGTACCGAACAAGCATTAACTTGGCCCGATGGCTCTGGTCCCGATCAAATTGTAGATGATGGTAGCGATGCCTCGTTAATGGTTCATTTAGGTTTTGATGCCGAAAAAAACATTTCTGTTTTAGATCTAAACGCCAAAGCCGAAGACGAAAGGGAATTAGCTAAACGCATGATAGAATCTATACAAGCATTTCCTGGAAAATGGACCAACATGGCCAAAAACATCCGTGGTGTATCGGAAGAAACCACCACAGGGGTGCATCGCTTATATCAAATGCACGAAAAAGGCAAATTGCTTTTCCCAGCAATTAACGTTAACGACTCTGTAACCAAATCAAAATTCGACAATTTATATGGATGTCGCGAATCCTTAGCCGATGGTATTAAACGAGGAACCGACATTATGATTGCAGGTAAAGTAGTGGTAGTTGCTGGCTATGGCGACGTTGGAAAAGGCTCTGCTCATTCGATGAAAACTTATGGTGCTCGTGTTCTTGTTACCGAAATTGATCCTATTTGTGCACTTCAAGCCTCAATGGAAGGTTTCGAAGTAACTACCATGGAAGAAGCCGTTAAAGAAGGTAATATTTTTGTCACTGCTACAGGTAATTTGGGTGTTATTACAGCCGAACATATGAAACAAATGAAAGACAAATCAATTGTTTGTAACATTGGACACTTCGACAACGAAATTCAGGTTGCTGAAATGCAGGCCATTAAAGGAATTGAGAAAATCAATATTAAAGACCAAGTTGACCAATACATATTCCCCGATGGACACTCAATCATCTTGTTATCGGAAGGTCGTTTGGTTAATTTAGGCAATGCTACAGGGCACCCATCATTTGTAATGAGTAATTCGTTTACAAATCAAACATTAGCTCAAATTGACATTAAAAACAACAAGCACGAGGTTGGCGTTTATCGTTTACCAAAATATTTAGACGAAGAAGTAGCACGTTTGCATTTGGCTCACGTAGGTGTAAAACTGACCGAAATGACCGATGAGCAAGCTAATTATTTAGGTGTGGCTAAATCGGGGCCATACAAGCCAGAACATTATCGTTACTAAAATACGCTTCTTTATCATACCATATAAATACACAGAAAAATATAATATCAGGTTTTAATAGACTGAGAGATTGTTTTTATACTTGTTAGGAAAATAATAAATAGGTCGAATACCTTCTAAAAAATTATTGATGATGTAAAATTATATGATTATTCGAAGCGTTTATTAATAAAATTCGTACCTTGCAAAGCCTCTTAAATGAGGCTTTTTTTATGGCAGAAAGAACAGTTCAAATAAAAACAATAAGTAAAATTCCATATAAAATTGTTGGAATTAATTCTAATTTAAAAGACTTTCAGTTGTCGTTATTGATTAACGAAACTTTTAAACTCGATTTAAGATACAAACATTTTGACAGCATTAATATGGATTGTTTCTCCGACGATTCTAAACCCAGTAAAAGTATTTTAATTCAAGTAAACGACCCCAACCATCTCCCCCATTTCGCCAAGCTAAAATCTTTTGATTTTATTTGGATCGACCAATTGTTATTAGACCATGAGTCTGAAATATCTTTGAATGGGAAAGCCAACATTCTATATGCCAATTGGGTCGACCCACAGGTTTTATCAAAAAAAGAAGAAGGCCTATTCAAAAGATTGCTTCAATAATTACAATGTTTTGGATAATTTATTTTGTAGAATAAAACTTTATCATTAACATTGCACTACAATTCATCCGATAGATTCGGATACACTTTATAAGTATCATCAATCCACCATTTTTATGTTTACAAAAGAGGTCTTAGAAGACAAACTTCTTGCCGATATTCGTATGATAGCTAAAGACTTAGGCTTAAAACGAGTAGAATCATTTAAGAAACTTGAGTTAATATTTGAAATTTTAGACCGTCAAGCAGAAATTGCGGCTAAACAGCCCGAGCCCGATAAGCAAGAAAAAGGGAAAAGACCTCGTTTAAACAACAATAACGAATCACACTCGAAATTTGTAAAAGGCGACCGAAAAATATCTTTCGACAACAACTCCTCAGAACCTGCAAGAAACGTTCAGCCCGAGTTAAAAGTTCAGATTACTAAAGACGAAATTGTTGATAACAACGCATTAAAATCAGAGCCTACCATCCCTATCAAATCTGATAATCACAAACCTAAAAAAGATTTTCAGAACCCCAATGCGAAAAGGATTCAAGAACTTGATGCTGTTAAAACAACTCCTAACCAAAGCATTGACGCAGAGAATAAAGAGCCAAATGCTATAACCGAAGTTGCAGAAGGTCAACAAAAAACAGAAAACCCAAATACCCAACGTCAAGATTTTCGAAAAGATCAGAACAGAAATCAAAAACCTAGACTCGACAACCCGAACAACCAAAACAACAGAAACGAAGGTCAAAATAACAATAGACCCGAACAAAGAAAAGATTTTCGGTCAAACCAGAATCAAGAGGGGCAAAACAACCCTAAAAACGAAAATAGAACCGACGGAAACCAATCCAACCGTAACGAGTTTAGACGAGATAATAACCCAAACAATAGGAACGATAACAACAATAACAATCGGCAAGATTTTCGACAAAAAAACCCAAACAACAAAAACGATAATAGAAACCGACAAAGCAGCAATACACAAAACCCGAATCAACAAGCCAGCTTGTTCGATGAACCTAACTACGAAGAAACTAAGTTAGCTGTTATCGAAATTGAAAAAAACGAACTCAATGCCAACATACCTTTCGAGTCTGGTAACGATAACTCAATTGAGATTATTCATAATAACGAAACGGTTGAACAAAACCAAGCCAGACGCGATAATAATCAACGTCAAAATAACAACAATAATAACCAGCAGCAACAACAACAGCAACGAAATCAAAAACCACAAAAACCACAAATCGAATTCAAAGGCATTGTTGAAACCACTGGAGTTTTAGAAATAATTCAAGATGGTTATGGTTTTTTAAGGTCTTCGGATTATAATTATTTAAATTCACCCGACGATGTTTATGTGTCTCAATCGCAAATAAAAGTTAATGCTTTGCGTTCTGGCGATACCATTACAGGAACCATTCGCCCACCTAAAGAAGGCGAAAAGTTTTTTCCTTTAATCCGTATTGTATCAATTAATGGGCGTTCGCCAGAAGCGGTGCGTGACCGTGTTCCTTTCGACCACTTGACGCCTCTTTTCCCCGATCAGAAATTTAATTTAACTGGCAACGGAAAAGCTACTTTAACCACACGAATAATCGACTTGATAGCACCAATTGGCAAAGGACAACGCGGACTTATTGTGGCACAACCGAAAACTGGTAAAACCATTCTTTTACAAGAAATAGCCAATGCAATTGCCGCAAACCATCCAGAAGCCTATTTGATTATTTTACTTATCGACGAACGCCCAGAAGAGGTTACAGAAATGGCTAGACACGTTGATGCAGAGGTAATTGCATCTACTTTCGACGAACCAGCCGACAGACACGTTAAAGTGGCCAATATTGTTCTCGAAAAAGCCAAACGTTTGGTCGAAAGTGGACACGATGTGGTTATCTTGTTAGATTCAATTACCCGTTTGGCAAGAGCATACAACACCGTCGCACCTTCTTCGGGCAAAGTACTTTCTGGTGGTGTCGATGCCAACGCATTACAAAAACCCAAACGCTTTTTTGGTGCTGCCCGAAATATCGAAAATGGAGGATCGCTTACCATTATCGCCACTGCATTAACCGATACAGGAAGCAAAATGGACGAAGTAATTTTCGAAGAATTTAAAGGAACTGGTAACATGGAATTACAGTTGGATAGAAAGCTTTCGAACCGACGAATTTATCCAGCTGTCGATATATTGGCTTCGGGTACTCGTCGCGAAGATTTATTGCTACCCGAACATATGATTAGCCGTTTGTGGATTCTGAGAGAATTCTTAGGTGAGATGACACCGCTCGAAGCAATGGACTTTATGCGCACACGCTTGCCAAGAACCCTTAACAACGAAGAATTTATCCAAACGATGGATAAAAACTAAGCAACTCCTGCTATCCATATTTGTCATTCCATATAACTTTGAT
>DYOK01000034.1:0-8447 GCA_020720565.1 Acetofilamentum sp. | reverse complement strand
GATAAAAACTAAGCAACTCCTGCTATCCATATTTGTCATTCCATATAACTTTGATAAAAAAGTATAATACTAAAAACATTTCTTTATTACTAAGCTTTTTGTTTGGATTGATTGGAATACTCGTAAAGACTCTTTATCGTCCGCTAATTCTGGAATTCAAAATTAACGACTTTGGAATTAACGGATTTTCACCTAACTTATTTTACACAATAAGTGCCTGTTTATTTGCTGCATACTGGATAAAAAAAGGTCATATTAAAACCATGTTGTTCGTAACTATAGGTATTTTAGTTTATGAATTTGAACAAATATGGACCAGTAGAACTTTTGATTTTTTTGATGTTTTTGCAACACTAATAGGGTTTGGAATTTCAGCTACTATTTATAAATACCTTTCAAACCAATTAGGCATTTAAGTTACAAATCAATTTATTAATGTCAAAAAAAATAAAAATATATTTTGAAAATAAAAAAGCATCCTTTTGGGTGCTTTTTCGTTTGAAAACAATAAATTTATAAACTGAACAATCTCTAAAAAAAACAACCATATATGATTAATTTTAATTCCGAATTTACAAAAGGCTTTGTAAAAGCCGAAGACGTAGAGCACTTTCTCGAGCTTGGTCCAAAATATTTAAAAGCCTTAAAAGAGCAAACAGGCTTAGGTTCCGATTTTTTAGGATGGGTCGACTTACCCAATCGAATAAGTGAACACGAAATAAGCGAAATCGAAAGAGTTGCCAAAGGGCTACAAAAATTCCAAACCATTGTAGTAGTAGGCATTGGTGGCTCATATTTGGGTTCGAAAGCAGTTATCGACTTATTTACACCCTATTTTGAACACAGCCAAACCGAAATTCTTTTTGCTGGCCAAAACTTAGACGAAGATTATATCAATCAATTGATTCAATATCTATCTGGGCGTAATTTTGCTGTCATTGTTATATCAAAATCGGGCACAACACTAGAACCAGCCGTGGGATTTAGATTATTGCTCAATCTAATTGTCGAAAATTATGGCGAAAACGCAATCAAAAACAGAGTCGTCGCCATTACCGATGCCCAAAAGGGTGCACTAAGGTCTGTGGTTGAACAGTATGGACTCGAAAGTTTTGTGGTTCCCGACGATGTAGGTGGGCGATATTCTGTGTTAACCGCAGTGGGTTTGCTTCCTATTGCAGTTGCGGGAATTGATATTAGAGCACTTTTAAATGGTGCCAAAAATGGAGAAGCGAAATACACCATAGAATCGAAAGAAAATATGGCCATTCAATACGCAGCATTTCGAAATGCACTGTATCAGAAAGGGTATAATAACGAAATAATGGTATATTCGAAACCCAAATGGAATGCTATGGCCGAATGGTGGAAACAGCTCTATGGCGAAAGCGAAGGCAAAGAAAACAAAGGGATTTTTCCTGTTTCGATCAACATTACAACCGATTTACATAGTTTAGGCCAATATGTGCAAGAGGGAGAACGAAAACTAATGGAAACATTTATTCGTTTTGCAAATCCAGAAACCAAGACTCAAGTTCCAAACGACAACAACAACTACGACCAGTTGAATTACTTAACTGGAAAATCGTTTCATTTTATTAACGCTCAAGCCGAAACAGGCACCATGCAAGCCCACAACGAAGGTGGTGTCCCTGTGATGCAAATAATGCTCGAAGAACTTAATATTTTGATACTGGGTGAGTTAATTTATTTTTACGAAATTGCTTGCGGAATTAGTGGATATATGCTTGGTGTCAATCCTTTCGACCAACCAGGTGTCGAAGCATATAAAAAGAATATGTTTAAGCTTTTAGGCAAATAAACTAAAAGGGCTGCTTTAACGAGCAGCCCTTTTTATTCCATTCATTTTACAATTGCTTATCGATCGATGCCGTGTTTTCCTTACAAATCTAATAAATAGATCGAACACCTTATTCCATACATGCTGGCTTTTGTCCACGTAAATCTTTGACTAACTTGCGTTTAAAGTCCTTTTCAGCAACGTACAATTGAAATATTTTTT
The DNA here is from genome assembly GCA_020720565.1 of Acetofilamentum sp. Taxonomy (GTDB): domain Bacteria; phylum Bacteroidota; class Bacteroidia; order Bacteroidales; family JAFGXI01; genus JAFGXI01. Next base: position 6,424 of record DYOK01000034.1, on the reverse strand, counting down.
TGGCAGATAACACTTTTGCTAAATCTTTTTGAAATTGTTTTTCGAGTCTGGCCTCTTCTTCAACATAAAAAATATACTGATCTAAAATAGCTTGATAATCGGTATCTTTCAATGTAGATTGATTTTTTGAAGCTTGATTTAAAACTTTGTGTTTGGACTCTCTTATAGCTTCAATTTTTTCGTGATAGGTATTGTAAATTGGCCAAAAATTTTGAGCTTCTTTAACCGACAAATTTAATGCAGAGGTAATAAAAGCTACCCTTTCAGACTTAATTGTCTCTCGATGTTTGGTACATTCGGCTGGGCGTTGGGCAATTGACAGATTGCTTAGCAGCAAAAAGGTCAAAATGGCAAATATAAAATTAGGTTTCATGGTCGAACTATTCTTCGGTTAATATTTCTTCAAAATCTGGGTCTTGGCTTAGAAAATCTTCAATTGCCTCTCCTGTTTCGTTTTCGTTAGCAGTATTACGGACTCCCTCTTCGAAGGCATAATATAAATCGTTAATTTCGATATCGTAATAATCAACATCGGAGAGTACAATATTAGCTTTTTTGATAATCATCTGATTATTAGGGCTATCCATCAAAAGAATTGAGGACACAAAAAGAACTAGAATGGAGGCTGCAACAGAAAATTGTCCAAATGTAAATCTTGATATCGTGTTTTGTTGAGTTGGTACAGCCTTTTGCAATTGAATCTTTTGATTCAATTGTGCCCGAAAGTCGGAAAAATAATTTTCGGGAGTATTAAAACCGTTTTGTTGATTGATATTCATAAGCAATTTTTTAGATGTTGAACTTTGCAAAGGGTTTAGTTGTTGGTTAAATATTTTTCTAATTTTTTTAATGCCAGATGATAAGATGCTTTGAGCCCCCCAGTGGTGGTGCCTAAAATCTGAGAAATTTCTTCGTATTTTAGTTCATCGTAATACCTCATATTAAAGATCATTCGTTGTTTTTCGGGAAGGAGTAGAATAGCTTCTTGAAGTTTTTTTTGTAATTCGTCGCCATCGAAATATGGATCAGATTCAAGTTTTTGAATCAAATGATTTTGAATCTCTTCCTGACCAAAAAAAACTTTTCGTTTTTGTGACCTTAAATGCTGTAAAGCTTCGTTGACCGATATTCTATAAAGCCAAGTGTATAAACTCGATTGCGATTTAAAATACGCTAAGCTGTTCCAGATTTTAATGCAAGTATTTTGCAAGACATCGTCTGCATCGTCGTGCGAGATGACGATTCGTCTAATATTCCAATATAGTCGCGATTGATAATGATCGAGCAGCAAATTAAAGCCACGCTCTCGTGTGCTTTCCTGCGATATGTCATCTAGAATTTGTTGCTCAATCTGATCCATTGTAGCGTTCGATGCTTAAAAACCAAATTGGTTTATTCGCGATACTTTAAAATGGTTATCAAATTTTTAAAATTGAGCAGTTTGATCGAAAATGCAAACAGCGTGTTAACCATTACAATAAGTCCAATGGCCCATAATATTTGAGGTATTTGGGATTTTATCAACAAACTCGAAAGAACCGTAAAGGCCAATAGAATAAGAATTTTAGAAATGAACTGATAATTGAACTTGAATTTAAAAATGTACCAAGCAATTAATATTTGTGCAAGTGCCGTAAAACTTTGAGTCGCTAAACTGGCATATGCAGCACCCAAAGCTTCGAATCGGGGTATTAGTATAATATTAATGAGCAAATTAGTTGCAATACCAGCTAGTGCCATAATATTAAGTTGTTTTACGCTTCCATTAGCCGTAAGCAAAGTTCCAAAAATGTAAGTAGTCGAAATCGAAATAAAGCCTAAAAAGATAATCCTAAACACAGGCCCTGAATATTCAGAACCTTGGTGATATAGCAAACTCATTAAATCTTGCGCAAACAAAGAACCTATAACTGAAAGTATTATAGCTGGGACAATTATTAAAGAATAAGACAGCACAACCATATCTTCTACCCTTTCTTTATTTTTAATCATCTTTGCAAAGATTGGAAGCAATAGTCCTGCAAACAAATAACCAAATTGGGTTGCCCCATCGAGAATTCTAAATGCTTGAGCGTAGATGCCTGCTTGAAAATGCCCAGTAGATGCTTCTAGAGTTCCTGAGCCTTGAGTAGGCAATAGTGCGTCGATTAATACCGAGTCGAATCGATTGTAAAACGCCATCAAAAGAATTAAAAACGCATATGGGTAACTTTGTTTGAAGAATGCAACAAAAAAAGTATAGTCGAATTTGATCGAAATGCGACCCGACTTTCTCAAAACAGCTATCAGTGTAACTAAAAAAGTTAATCCAAACGACACCGTTTGTGCATAAACAAACCATTCGATTTTAAAATCTTGATGCAACCATCCTGACCACAATAAGATACTCATTATCAATATCATGAGCGTTTTGTCCATGACAGAAATAAAACTATCGGTAATAAATAAATGTAAGCCACTCAAATTTGAACGCAAATACAGAATGAATGATGCTAAAAATTGATTAAATACCAATATGCTAAGCAAATACATTTTGTAAGTTCCATATCCTAAAAACAAGGCAATAATAAATATGACCAAGCTATAAAAAGCAAACAGCACAAATCGGATGGCAATAATATTACCAAGATGTTTTTGAAGTAGATAATGGTGTTGGGCTATATTTTTATTATTATAGTTGGTGATGCCCAAATCGAGCAGAATGTTTAATACCAAGGTTAAATTTAGAATAACAAAATAGAAACCGTACGTGCTCTCCCCTACTGCATTTTGAACCCCAACCTCTACCCCAAAAATCCAAAATGGCTTAATGAGTAAATTGAGAAATATTAATAGTATGAGATTTGTAAAAAATTTCCTTTGCATTTTAAAGTCTAAACATGGCTTTGTTACATTGCCTATATACTTTGTATTACAAAATATAATCTTACAAAGGTAATAAACTCAATCCAATATTAATGAAAGTTTTGTGGCTTAAGCTTAGCAATCCTTTTATTTTTTTATAAAAGAATTCTGATCACGCTATACACAATCATTTTAAATATTTATTTGTATTAGTCTGATTCTCAAACGGTATAAATTTTTAATAAAAACTTCATGTAAAAATGAAGCAAATCAATATATAAATGAATCCTTATAAAAGTTCAAAACTGAGATACAAATTTATTAGATGATATATACCAACGTTGGGTGATTTAAATCTAATTTATTAAAAAAACAAAACTTCATACATTTCGACAAAAAAGTATAATTTTATAGCTCTTTAAAAAAATATTAATAATAAAATGAATATGAATAAATTTTTTAGTCTATTGGTAGCCTCGGTTATAGCTCTTCAAGGCCCCGCATGCACCAATTATCTGATTACCAAAGGAGCTTCGGCCGATGGCTCGGTAATGATTTCGTATGCTGCCGATTCGCATACATTGTATGGCGACCTATACCATTGGCCTGCTAAAAAATGGCCCGCTGGATCCATGCTCGACGTTTACGAATGGGACACAGGTAAATATCTTGGAAAAATTAAACAAGCCTCCGAAACTTACAATGTTGTAGGTAATGTTAACGAATATCAAGTTGCTATTGGCGAAACCACTTATACGGGTAGAGAAGAATTGATCGATACTACAGGACTTATCGACTACGGAAGCCTGATATATATTGCTTTACAACGTTCAAAATCTGCACGTGAAGCCGTTAAAACGATGGTCGAATTGGTAGCCGAATACGGATATTATAGCAGTGGCGAATCTTTCTCGATTGCCGATGCAAACGAAATTTGGATTTTAGAAATGATTGGCAAAGGACCAGGAAACAAAGGTGCTGTTTGGGTAGCTCGCAGAATACCAGATGGTTATGTATCAGGACATGCCAACCAAGCCAGAATAACCACTTTCCCTTTGAAAGGAAAAAATACTATTTCGTCGAAGAATCTAAACAAGATATTTGACCCTGCCATCGAAAATGTGTATGCCGAAGATGTAATCACATTGGCACGTGAGAAAAAATATTTTACAGGAAAAGATGAAGACTTTAGTTTTTCTGATGTGTATGCACCTGTAACTTTTGGAGCAGCTCGTTTCAGCGAAATTCGTGTTTGGAGTATGTTCAACGAAGTCAACGGCGAAATGAAAAACTATTGGGAATACGTAAAAGGACACATCGAACATGCCGAAATGCTATCGAATGGACATCCCAATACAGACAAATTCGCTACCAATAGAATGCCTTTGTGGGTATTACCCAATCATAAAATTTCAGCCTTAGAGATGTTCCATTTTATGCGTAACCATCTCGAAGGCACAGATTTAGATATGAGAAAAGACCTTGGTGCCGGTCCTTTTGGGAATCCTTACCGATGGAGACCATTAACTTTTAAAGTAGAAGAACATGAATATGTAAACGAAAGAGCTACTGCTACACAACAAACTGGCTTTTCGTTTATTGCCCAACTACGTTCTTGGTTACCTCGCGAAGTAGGTGCGATTAACTGGTTTGGTGTAGATGACGCTGCAAGTTGCGTTTACATGCCCATTTATGCTTCGATTGTTAAAATCCCCGAATCCATAGCCGTTGGCAATGGCGATATGATGACTTGGTCAGACAATGCTGCTTTCTGGGCATTTAATCAGGTTTCGAATTTTGCTTATACCCGATACAATGCTATTCACCCTGAAATTGAGAAAAAACAAAAAAATTACGAAGAGAAATTTATCGAGATGACCAAAGAAATTGATCAAAAGGCTCAAAGTTTAATAAAAGAAAACCCAACAAAAGCCATCGATTTATTGACATCTTTCTCGAACGAACAAGCCAATGCATTAACAAAGGACTGGTTTAACTTTTACAAATATTTGTTTGTAAAGTATATGGACGGCAATGTAAAAGAAAAAGCGCCTATTCCCAGTGGTTATAAATACCATGCACCTAAAATGAAACAACCCGGTTACGGCGAAGAGTGGAATAAACGAGTGGTTAAAGACACTGGCGATAAATTATTGATGCCTGCTGGTGCAGGACATTAAGCATCTTTCCTTTTGCTTTTCCTATTTACAACATAGGAAATCAATAAACAGAAATAGGCTATTCCACAAGAATGGCCTATTTCTGTTTATTTGTAATATTTGGTAGAAAAAAAACAACTCAAAAATTATTAAATGTTACAGGTAAGATATCTGTAATGCATTTATTACTTGAATGCGCCACATATTAAAATATTTCTATCTTAAAATCATGTAATTAGATATACTAAATTACTATTTTATATTAATTTTAATTTTCTATACAATCAAAATTATCATTATTTTTGCCGTTTAAACATTAACTCATTATGAAAAATCTATTATTTGTAGTTTTGTTTTTTCCTTCAATTATCTTTGGACAGGACATCGTCATTCTAAAATCTGGATCTTCAATTTCATGCAAAGTAATATCACTTTCAGAGAAAGAACTTGTACTATTAAATCAAGATTTAACCTTTAAAACATTTAAGAGAGAAAGTATAAGTATAATTGCCCTTGATAGTATGACAATTAAGAAAAATGAAATCCCAGAAACTGTTCCTTTTTCAATCAATGATATCGAATCTAAAAATTGCAACTCCCTTGATAAAAAGGGTGTTAGAGTAATCTATGATAACTATCGAGAAATTTTAAAATCTGACATCTTTTTTTACGGTTATGACTTTAAATTTGCAAAGTATACAAATTCAAAAAAACAAAACTTAACTGAAAAAGAAATATCAGAAAGCGTCAATTATTACATTGAGAATATTTATAATGATCTTAATAGCAATCTATTACCATCAGCATCAATTGAAAGATGGATGTACAAACAGGGTCATTTTTTCTTTAATAAAGAGCTTATTAATTCGTTTAAAAAAATTGATGATTACAAATTATTTTATACAGATGATATTTATTGTTTTGATCAAAAAGATTTAGCCAAGATAATTTCAAACTATAGAACGGTTGAACCAAAAGGAATTGGAATGGTTATCAATATTATTAACCTTAATTCAGACAAATGGTATGTTGATGCATTTATTACTTTCTTCGATTTAGAAAGTAAAAAGATTGTTTATCTTGTTAAATCTAGAGCAATAATTGCTCCTTTTCAACATGAAATTATTACTCCAACAGATTGGGCTAACGGTATAAATAGAGCTTTTAGAGATCAGTTTATTGATTTAATCTATCGTCCAAAGCATTTTAGCAACGAACAACTCAACTCAAATATGATACTTAATGAATAAAAATTATTCTGAATAATCATGCTAAATATATTTTGCAAATTCCATTTCTAATCCATAAAAAAAAGTGCAGTAAGCCTGCACTTTTTCTTAGTATCAAATTAATTTAAGCAATATGCAAATCTAGAAGATTGATAAATAGACCGTTAAAAACGGTCGAAGACCTTATTTCTT
>DYOK01000033.1:15437-16524 GCA_020720565.1 Acetofilamentum sp. | reverse complement strand
AACTACATAATATTCAGAATTTTTCAAAATTTACGAATTAGATTCCATTCTGATTATCAAAAACTTTTGAAAAGCTTAAGGAAGTATCGCCATAAAAGTCATTAGTTTCTTCTGTCGAGACCCCAAAGCAACTTATTTCGAATGGTGCTAAAAAAGTCGTTGTCGGCAAATTTTACACTTTTGATGGTGTAATCGGCTTTTTTGATTCTTAATTCGGTCGATTTATCGAACACTCTCGAACGAAAATCTAAGGTTGCCAAAAATGAATCGGAACGCCCATCGACTTGTAACACAATTTCTTTATCGTTTGGAATAATCATGGGTCGAACCGATAAATTATGCGGTGCAATGGGCGAAATTACAAATGTTTTGGTTCCGGGCATTACAATTGGGCCTCCCACACTCAGCGAATAACCTGTCGATCCTGTGGGCGTTGAAATAATCAAACCATCGGTCCAATACGAATTTAAATATTGACCATCGACATAGGCTTTGATGGTAATCATTGAGGAAGTGTCTTTTCTACTGATTGTCAGTTCGTTAAGCGCTGTGTTAAACTCCCCAAACAAATGATTATCGGTTTCTAAGGCTAACAAAGTACGTTCTTCAATCTTAAATTGACCAGCAAGCAGTTGATTAATGGAATCTTTGGTTTGTTCCTTCGAAATATTGGCCAAAAAACCCAATCGACCACTGTTTATTCCAACAATGGGAATATCTAAATCGCGAACCAAATCGACGCTTTCCAAAAACGTACCATCGCCTCCAATACTGATAAAGAACGAAAAATCTCGGTCTAAATCGGCGTGAGCTTTAAACTGTCCTTTGGGTGTAAAATCGATTTTAATCTCGTTTTTAAGAAATTTAAAAAACGTATTTTGTATGTAAACCTCAACTTTTTCTTTTTCAAGAATTTGAAACAATTCGATAATAAAATCGAAAGGCTGATCGTTAAAGGCTCTCCCGTGAATGGCTATTTTCATCTGTTTATAAAAAGGTTAATCCGATTGTTGAGTTGTTGAGTTGTTGCAGCTTAGTCAAAAGTTGCAGGTTAAACTATCGTTGGATAGGTCTTTCATCTTAATTT
>DYOK01000033.1:2862-15337 GCA_020720565.1 Acetofilamentum sp. | reverse complement strand
CTTAGTCAAAAGTTGCAGGTTAAACTATCGTTGGATAGGTCTTTCATCTTAATTTTTAATTCTTAATTTTTAATTTTCAGAATGTGCTTCATCCCTTCTCTTTCGCTCAGGCCTAGCAATTCTGCTTTAACAATATAACTTTCGACAGCTTTTGGGTTGGTTTTCGAATACTCTCTTAATGCCCAACCGATGGCTTTTTTGACAAAAAAATCTTTTTTATGTTTTAATGAATCGATAATTGTACACAGCAATTCGAAATCGGTCTCTTTCTTATACTTAAGTTGAAATAAAATGGCGGTTCTATTTAGCCAAATGTTTTCGGAATCGATCCAAATGCCTAAATATTCGTCGCGTAACTCCGGATAGTTATACAATATCTGACCTACAAAATGAGGTGCAAGTACATCGACCGAGTCCCACCATGAATTTTGGAGAATTAAATCGACCATAAAGTCGACATGTGATGGCATCAGCTTTTTCTTAACTTGTGAAATGACGCTTAGTGCATAATAGTGGTATTCTCGTTCAGGTACGCTCCACAACGCATTGACCAGTGGCTCTAAATCGGCAATGTCAACTTTACCAAACTTTAATTGCAGTTGCTTTTCGAGTTCGGCTCTGGGTTCTGAATTAATTCCTAAAAACGGAAATTTATTTTTCATATAAGCAGCCATTTTTACGGCATTGTCGGGCTGGCGGTGGGCCCAATATAATTTTTTAATTTCTTCTAAATGTTGAATATCCATGATCTAATTATATTATTCAAAATCGGCAAAACGCTACATGTCAAAATAATAACTATAATAAAATTGATATGTGCAGCCATCTAAAAGCACAAGCTTTTATCATAGCAAATAAACATACTAATCGTTGATCGCCCAAATATTTTGCTAGAAATAAAGCCATCTAAGGTCTTCGACCTATTTATTGTTTTACTAATTTGCTATTATTCAATACTATAGATTAATAAAATACAACATTAAATGATTCTAACTACTTAGATGTTTTATTTTTAAAATTTGTAAGTTAAAAAACCAGGTGTAACCCAAAATGGCATTATACTTTCGCACAATATCAAACAGGGTCAACAGCCCATGGTATCAAAATACAAATAGCAGATAATCAGCAAACTTATATTTGAAAAGGATTGATTGTTAAGCGATAGATATCAATATGTTAGCCATTTTTATTATGACTTGAGATCGTATATCACCACTATCGTGAATGGATTTAAATATTTTAATAATTACAGACCATGCAAACAAAAAAGCAACAATTGGCTTTAGGAAATGGATCCCGTTATCAGAGTAAAAATTCCAAATTAGCACTAAATTAGACCTTATTTTATCATATTTTACTAACACTTACCACGCTGTAATCTAAAGAAATGCTATTTTTGAGCATTGATACAAAAGCAGTAGCTCGACCATTGACATTCCGATCGAACGGAAGCTAACGCAATCATACAACCAGACAAAGAATCTATAAAAAACAAAATAGGTCGAAGACCATAGAAAAAGCAATAAAAAACATGTACGATTTTAGACAAATTGAGCTCGATCAAGTGATTATCCACAGTGTGGGTAACAGAGCCAAAGAACAAAAACTGAGCTTATCGCAACGCCCACTAAAACTAAACGAAAGCCACAAAGCGGCCTTGTTAAGTTATTTTACTAACCCATTTAAAACTGACGAATATTTCCGTTTTGTAGGAGAAGAAGCCGCTGCTCCCGAAACTCGCTTCAATGGGAACCGCTTGTTTACTTATGTCCAAAACATCATTCGCGAACCAGAACATTTTGTAGAACACAGTCACGATATTGCAAATTTTTTATATTCACTTACCACCGACTCTAAGATAAAAGAAGGCGAGTTACATATTGCTACTTTCAACCATTGCTTAATCGACGACGAAATGGTTTCTGGAATCGGTTTTTTTAAAACAGAAAACAAAGAACCCTTTTTAAAATTAATCCCTAGTGCAAACGAAATTGGGGTCGAACGCGAAGATGGTGTGAGCTTAAAAAAAGTGGATCGGGCCTGCTTAATCTTTAACACAGACAAAGCCAATGGCTACAAAATATTATACTTCGACAAAAATTCGGGTGCTTTGGGCTCACATTGGCAATACGATTTTTTGAATATTGTGGCACGCAGAGAGAACTATTATTACACCAATAATTTTATTTCGCTGGTAAAAAGCTTTAGCGACGAAATTTTAACAGAAGAAAACAATATCGAACCAGCCGCTCAAATTGCTTTTATGCAGCGTTCCGAAGATTATTTCAAGAATACAGAACAATTTTCGACCGAAGGGTTTATGGGCGAGGTCATCGAAAATGCCGAAATTTCGAAAGCTTTCGACCAATACATCCCAAGCTTTGAACAAAGCTTCGACTTGCCGATAGAACGCGAATTTCCCGTTTCGAAAATGGCCGTAAAATCGAATAAAAAATATTTTAAATCAGTCATAAAACTCGACAAAAGCTTTCATGTGTATGTACATACTAACCCCGACAATTTAGAAAAAGGGTACGATGCCGCTAGAGATATGAAATATTACAAGCTCTATTTTAAAGAAGAAGAATAAGGTCTTCGAACATTACTCTGATACATTTTACATTATTAATTTCGTTGAACACAACACATTTCATATGCTCATCCTTAATTACCCCAAACTATGAAAAACTATGCATTACTACTAATTAGTTTAGCTCTTTGGACAGGTTCAATGGCTCAAACCGATACCTCATTAACAACCAAGTCTCCAAGTGACTCAACCAGCGAATCAAAAAAAGAAAAAGTCAAAACTGGTTTTAGTTTTGGTGCACTTCCGGTTGTGGCATACGATTCTGATATCGGTTTTAAATATGGTGCATTAGCCAATATTTACTATTTTGGCGATGGATCTACCTACCCAAAATATTTGCACTCCTTATATTTAGAGTGGTCGAGAACAACAAAAGGTTCTGGAGTAAATCAAATTATATACGATACCGAACATCTGATTCCTAAAACCAGAATGACTCTGGAAGGTTCATATTTTACCGAAAAAGCACTCGGCTTTTATGGATTTAATGGCTACTCGGCCGTGTATCACTCCAAATTCGAAGACGACTCGAACCTAGATTACATCAGCAGAATGTACTACAAATACGACCGTTCGCAATTGGTATTAAAAGCCGATTTCCAACGATTTTTGGTGGGCAAAAAATTCAGAGCCTTATTGGGTTATACCTTTTTCGATACCCGAATCAAAACGGTCGATATCGCAAATTTGAATAAAGGCAAAAAAGACAATGAACTTCTCCCCGATACCAACACGCTTTACGACAATTATGTCGAGTGGGACATTATTAAAGACAGTGAAAAATATGGCGGACAAACCAATATGATTCGCCTCGGCTTTGTATACGATAGTCGCGATCAAGAAGGCAACCCAATGAAAGGCATTTGGAGTGAGGCTTTGATGCTTTGGGCACCTTCATTTACAGGCAAAGAGAGCAGTTATGCCAAATTAGCATTGACCCACCGACAATATTTTACGCTCAGAAAAGAAGTTCTAAATTTTGCGTATCGATTGAGTTATCAGCCTAAAATCTATGGCGAAATTCCATTTTACATGCTACCATTTATTTATAATTCGAACACGAATCGAGATGGTTTGGGAGGTGCAAAAACACTAAGAGGCATTCTTCGAAACCGAATTGTGGGTGACGACTATTTGTATGGAAATGTAGAATTACGTTGGAAGTTTTATCGAGGTATTGTACTGGAACAGAATTTATACTTGGCATTGAATACATTCTTTGATGCAGGTTTGGTTAGTGGAAATTACAATTTTAAAAGCGACTCAATCCCATATGCCGAGCTAGGAAATATTACCACCGAAAGCGAAACTTTACATGGTAGTTATGGTGCAGGCTTAGCTATTGTGATCAACCATAACTTTATAGTAAGTGTAAATTACGGCCGAACCATTTCGCAGAAAGATGGTATTTCTGGTTTATACATCGGTTTAAATTTCCTGTTTTAAAGTATTCGAACTTCCGTAAAAAAAAGAGGCTTACAGTATTTTGGAAGCCTCTTTTTTATATTTATCACACGATCAGAATCTTAGTATTTATCAGGCACAATCTTAACTTTTCTAGGATTCAAACAGAATACAGGAACATTGCACCCCTCTTTAGTCGATTGCTTCATAAAATCTTCGAAATTGTAGGTCATCATAAAGATAAGACTCCCATTAATTTCTTTTGTAAAAGAGATTACAGCTTCGTTAAATTTATGTTCACGTTTTGCTGTTCTTACGCCATAAACAATACCTTTCATATCCATCAACTGTTTGACAAAGAACATATTTTTCTTCATTAAATCGTTTTTAGAATTGCTTTCGATAAAAGGTTTAATAAAATTGATATTCGATTTGAAAAACTTGGCCAAGAAAATAACCCAATTCAATTGAACCCTATTCTCTTCGTAATGGTCAACCGGCACAACAATATCAGTAATTTTATCAGACACAGGTGGGGCTTGTACTAAATAAAAAGGGACTGCACTTCCTGTAATTACTTTTATAGCTCTGCTGCTATTGTGGAGTGGCATTACCACCAAGGGGGCATCTATTTCTTTACTAAATAAATTAATTGTATCGTATATATCACCTTTTCGAACTTGGAATTGAGGTAAATAACCATATTTGGCCTCTAACCGCTGGGCATCGGTTTGTAGTGTCACTTCAGCCTCAAGTTTCATGCTATCTTTCGCAACCACGTGAAGCAATGTAATGGGCAAATTGATAATTTTTGCCATAATAATGGCATGCTGAAATGCGGCTTCTGCTCTTTCGGTAAAGTCCCAAGGTACAATTAATGATTTCATAAGTATATTTTTTTGGCGGTTCTAGATCCAAGTAGTGGTTAAATATCCGGTTTTTATTGGTAAGAAATGTTCTAAACAATAATTGACTAAAAAATTATAAATAAAAAATAACGATGTTTTATTCAGTTCAACATCAAATATATAAACTTTAAGTTAATAAACAACTTAAATACTAAGTTAATTTCGAAATTGTTAACTTTTCGTTAGCATATTTTTTATCAATTATAAACTCTTTAACTTTTTTAGACGGCATTTCGAACATGGCATCCATCATTACGGCTTCGCAAATTGAACGCAATCCACGTGCTCCCAATTTAAATTCGAGAGCTTTTTCCACAATATATTCTAGGGCTTCGTCGTCGAAGGTAAGTGTGATACCATCCATTGCAAAGAGCTTGATGTATTGTTTGGTGAGTGCATTTTTAGGTTCGGTTAAAATGCTTCTTAGAGCTTCTTTATCGAGCTTGTCTAAATGGGTTAAAATGGGTAAGCGGCCAATAATTTCGGGGATTAGCCCAAACGATTTGAGATCTTGTGGCGAAATGTAGCGCAAATAATCTTTTTTATCGATATGTGCATGCGAGTCTTGAGCCCCAAAACCGACCACTTTTGTATTTAATCGGTTGGCTATCTTTTTTTCGATGCCATCGAAAGCTCCACCAGCAATAAATAATATATTTTGAGTATTAACAGGAATGGTTTTTTGATCGGGGTGTTTGCGACCGCCTTGAGGTGGTACATTCACAATAGAACCTTCGAGTAATTTTAACAAGCCTTGCTGAACGCCTTCGCCCGACACGTCACGGGTAATAGAAGGATTATCGCCTTTGCGTGCAATTTTGTCGATTTCGTCGATAAAAACAATACCTCGTTCGGCGGCTTCGACATCGTAATCAGAGGCTTGTAACAGCTTGGTTAATAAGCTCTCGACATCTTCTCCCACATATCCTGCTTCGGTCAATACGGTGGCATCGACAATAGCAAATGGCACATGTAAAAATCGAGCAATTGTTTTAGCCAACAATGTTTTACCAGTACCAGTTTCGCCCACCATAATTACATTCGATTTCTCGACTTCGACATCTTTGTCTTTGTCGTGTTTTTGCATGATGCGTTTGTAATGGTTGTAAACCGCAACCGACAAAAACTTTTTAGCGTCATCTTGACCAATAATATAGTCGTCGAGAAACTTCTTAATTTGTACTGGTTTTTTAAGTTGTATCTTGCTGGGATTAAATTTTTCGTTAACAAAACTGTCTTTTAAAATTAACGAAGCCTGTTCGACACAAGATTCACAAATAAAACCCGTAGCGCCACGAATTAACATTTCTACTTGCTTTTCATCTCTTCCACAAAACGAACACTTATCCATAATTTTCAATATTAAAAAAGTCTGCTAAAAGTATCAGCAGACTATAAATTCAATTAAGGTCTTCGACCTATTTCTTGTTTTTGTAACTGACAATTTATCAAGCTCCTAACTTAATAAAATACAACATTAAATTATTCAAAATACTTAATTTATAATCAACCCACATCAATCATTGTCGATATGATGGATTTAATTTGTGCTTAAATTACTTTTTACGTTCAAGAATTTCGTCAATCATGCCATAATCTTTGGCTTCTTGAGCAATCATCCAATAATCTCTATCTGAATCTAATTCGATTTTATCGTAGGCATTGCCAGAGTGTAAAGCGATAATTTCGTACAATTCACGTTTCAATTTTTGAATTTCGCGAGCTGTAATTTCGATATCAGAAGCCTGTCCGCTTGCACCTCCCATAGGTTGGTGAATCATAACACGTGAGTGTGGTAAAGCCGAACGTTTCCCTTTAGCCCCTGCAGTTAACAAAACCGCCGCCATTGAAGCCGCCATACCGGTACATATTGTAGCCACATCGGGTGTAATATACTGCATGGTATCGTAAATGCCTAAGCCAGCATAGACCGAGCCCCCTGGAGAGTTAAGATAAATCTGAATATCTTTGTTCGAATCGTTAGATTCTAAAAACAACAACTGGGCTTGGATAATGTTAGCCACATAGTCGTCGATAGGCAAACCTAAGAAAATAATTCGGTCCATCATCAAACGTGAGAATACGTCCATAGTGGCAATATTCAACTGACGTTCTTCGATAATGGTCGGCGAAATGTAATTATCGTATATCGAAGCATATTGCTCCATTCTTAAGCTGCTGATACCGTGCTCTAAGCGAGCATATTTTTTAAATTCGTTTGGATTCATTTTATCAGTATATTTTCATTCATAATTAAGGTCTTCGACCTATTTATTAATTTTGTAACTGACATTCTATCAGTCGTTTAGTTAAATAAAATACGACATTATATTATTCAAAGCACTTACTTTTGGCAATGCTTCGAAACCCTAGTTGAACATTTTATTGAATTCATCGTAGGAAATGGCAGTATTTTCGAGCTTTACAGTTGATTTTACGAACTCAATCACTTTTTCTTCGAGTTCGCGCTCAACTAATTTTTGACGCTCTTCTTTTTTCTTTAATTCTTCACTTGCAAAATTCTCGATAAGTTCATCGGGGAAAGTATATCCACCATACATTTGGAAACGCGCCGCGGTATATTCTTTGGCAATTCTTAACAAGTCGTCGGGATTGCTTTTAATTTCGTGATCTTTAATAACCTTACCTTTAATTAATTGCCATTTCATATCCTCTCGAAACATTGGATATTCTTTATCTAAAATCTCTTGAGTGATATCTTGGTTTGTCGTAATTAACCAACGTTTTAAGAAGGCGTCAGGCAAAGCAAATTCTGTTTTTGAAATCAATTTTTCTTTAGCGTCGATATGCAATTTATAATCTGCATCTTTTTTAAGATTTGTTTTAGCAGCCTCAATTACTTTCGATTTAAACTCGTCTTCGGTACTCACATTGCCTTGTCCAAATACTTTATCGAACAATTCTTGATTCAGATCGGCCATTACATAGCTCGATACGCTTTCTATTGTAACCGTAAAGTTGTCCGACAACGATTCTAAACCTTGGTCGTCGGTATCGAGCATCGATTTTAAATCGGCCGCATTTGGAAAAGCGGTTCTAAGTACAAGCTCAAATTTATCGCCTGTTTTTTTACCAATAAATAAGTTTTTAGATTCCACATCTTTAATAGAACTTACTAAAACCGATGCATTTGAGATTTGAAAATCCGATTGATTGTCAGCAAAATTTACTTTAACCAAATCGCTCTCGCTTACCACTTCGGCATCTTTATATTCGCCAAATTGTTTTCTGTAACCTTCGATATATTTACCAATTAATTCGTCGCCGGGCTCCACATCGTAGTATGGCAACTTGTCTCTTTTCGACAATTTGACTTCGAAAGGCTCAGCAATGGCCACATCGAAAAAAAATTCAAAATTTTGATCCGTATCCCAGTCGATTGATTTTGCATCTTGTTCCGAAGGTAATGGTTCGCCTAAAATATCCATTTTCTCGTTTTGGATATAGCTAAATAATTCGTGCGATACTTTTTTATTGAGTTCGTCGGCCATAATTGAATGACCATACATCCGTTTAATCATGCCTAGAGGTGCATTACCTACCCTAAACCCAGGAATATTAGCTTTTCTACGATAGTCTTTTAACAACTTTTCCACTTCAGACTCAACATCTTTTCTTTCGATGTTGATTACGATAGTTGATGTAAGTGCATCAATCTCTCTTTTAAATACTTCCATATGACCTTTTACTTTATTGTCGCTCTAAATTAATCCATAAAAAAACCGCCTAGACCATTAAAGGTTAAGCGGTATTGTGCGGATGAAGGGACTCGAACCCCCACGCCTCTCGACACCAGATCCTAAGTCTGGCGCGGCTACCAATTACGCCACATCCGCTTTTTTTTAAATGCGGTGCAAAGATAACACATTTATTTTGTAATTTTCACATGATAAAATACTATTTTTTTTGTGTTTTAAAAAAAATGTTATAATTTCATCTTTCCATAAATGTACTAATAAAAATAATTTGCCATACTCATGAATAAAGTCTTATTTTCACTTGTTTTAGGTTTAGAATTTCTTGTTCCTGCGATAGCTCAAGACGTGGTTAATAAAACGGCAACAGACAGTAATCAGGTTAAATGGAATGCTACTTTGCTGCAAGAAGAAGAATTAAAAAAACAAACTCAGAAGAATGCTACTGTTTATTGGGCCGACAAAGTGATTAAGGTATCGAGTCAATTCGAAGACATTAAAGGAAGTTCAACACAATTGCTTGGCAAACCCAATGTGATGCCCACAGGCGGTGATGCAAAAACAGCATGGCATGTTCGTGAAAAAAAAGGGATTGAAGATGCTGGGGATGCTTTTGTAATTGTTGGCTTTGATACCCCTCGTATTATCAAACAAATTGTAATTGCCGAAAGCTTTAACCCTGGCAGCATCAAAGAGATTAGCATTATTTCGGAAGATGGACAAAGCCAAGTTGTCTATACGGCAACACCTCAAGCCGCCACAGAAAAAGCCCGAATGTTATCGGTGGTACTTCCTCAAGTGAGTTCTTTTTATGTGTCGCAAGTTAAAATATTGACCACCCCAATTGCTGTTCCTGGGCAAAATCAAATCGATGCCATTGGACTTTCTGATAGCGAATATCCTGTATTAAACGAAATCAATTTGATTCCTGATCTTAAGTTTTCAGCTCAACCCGAAAGCCTAGGCGACAAAATTAACTCTGTCTACGACGAAACGGCTCCAATGATTTCGCCCGATGGTAAGCGTTTGTATTTTGACCGTAAGTTTCATCCAGAAAATGCAGGTACTCACAAAGACGAAGATGATATTTGGTATGCCGATTTAGATGCCAATGGCGTTTGGAAAATACCTGTGAATATTGGTGCTCCACTAAATAATGTCCACAACAACTTTGTACAATCGATTACCCCCGACGGAAACGCTCTTTTACTAGGTAATATCTATAAAGAAACTGGGGAAATGTATCCTGGTGTTTCGTTAACCTACCGAACACGTACTGGTTGGGCGTATCCAGAAAAACAAACTATTGCTAATTTTTACAACAACAGTCCGTATGCCAGCTACTACTTGTCGAACGATGGTCGATTTTTGATCATGTCGCTCGACCGTAAAGAGGGCAAAGGTGAATTGGACTTATATGTAGCATTCCGTAAAGCAGATAACCAATGGGATGCGCCTATCCATATGGGCAAGACCATCAACACCGTTGCCAACGACTACAGCCCTTTCTTAGCTGCCGACGGAGTGACTTTATATTTCTCTTCCGAAGGACATGCAGGATACGGAAAAGCTGATATTTTTGCCACAACACGTTTAGACGACACCTGGGAAAATTGGTCGGAACCTCAAAACCTCGGCCCAATAGTTAATAGCCCCGAAATGGATTCTAAATACAACATTCCGGCTTCTGGAACATACGCATACTACTCAACCTCAAACAATTCCATTGGTAAAAACGACATTTTTAGAATTGAATTACCCAAGTTAGCCAAACCAAACCCCGTGGTTTTAATTTCGGGTGTGGTTAGAAATGGTAAAACCAATGAGCCCATCGACGCTCGAATTGTGGTCGAAGACTTAGCTACAGGTAAAGAAGTGGCCATTGCACGAACTGATCCCAACACAGGGGCTTTCAAAATAGTTTTACCTGCAGGAAAAAAATATGGCTTTAGAGCCATTGGTCTAGGATTTTTCGAAATCAACAAAAACATTGACTTAACTGACATTGACGAATACACCGAACTCGACGACGAAATGATGACCTTATCGCCTATCGAAGTTGGCCAAGTAGTTCGTTTAAATAATATTTTCTTCGAGTACGGGAAAGCGACTTTAAAACCAGAATCGTTTCTTGAGTTAGACAGAACCATAGCTTTCTTGAATAATAACCCCGAATTAGTAATCGAAATTGGTGGTCATACCGACGACGTCGGTTCTGAGCAGACCAATCAAAGATTATCGCAAGCTCGAGCACAATCGGTTGCAGACTACTTACTCAATCATGGCATTTCGACCAGTAGACTTAAAGTAGTTGGCTATGGCGAAGCACAACCCATTTCGTTTAACAACGACGAGGAAGGACGTAAAAACAACCGACGTGTAGAGTTTAAAGTTTTGAAAAACTAAGGTATTCGACCTATTCTTGTTTTTTTGTCATTGGTTATTTACCAATCTTTTGGCTTAACAAAAAACGACTTTAAATTATACGAAATACTTAAATAAGTGCATCAAGTATTTAGTTTATTGTGCTGTTATTTTTCAACCAAAACGGACTAAGCAAGAAATCGGATTAAAGTGTTTCTTTAAAGGATTCTAATTCCCACTGTGCTTCGGTAACAATCAATTTGTTAGCATACCATTGTTCGGAATCAATCGTCGAAACAAAGTCCAGACACATTTGGTTCAAGGCCTTAGAGCGGCGCCCAATAGTTCTCAGTGCCAGACTAATCCCTTTTGCCAGCATCACATTATCGGATAATAACTGCCGCAATTGTGGGATTTTTTGCTCGAACCAAGCAGAAGGTGTTTCGGTCGATTTTCTGGCTAGCCAAGATAAAGTGATTAAACCTGTTTTTTGAACATAGCTATCGACATGCGTAAAACTATATTCGACAAACTGGATGGCTAAAGGAGAAGGAAATATCAGATTATAAGAAAGTTGCTCACATATCTCGATATTCTTAAGTTCTTTTTCCCAATCTAACAATTGCTCCCAAGTGAGTGTTTTGTACGATTGAATAAAAGTGGCTAAAATTTTAAATTCGCGATGATCCCAGCCCCTAAGTTCAATGGCCAAATCATTGTTTGGGGCGTATGTTTGAGCGATGGCTTTTATTTCGGCAATCGAAAGTCCATGAATGGTTTTATAGTTGATCCCCAATTTTCGCATGGCATCTACCGCTGGGCCGTTATCGCGGGTTCTAATTTTACGACGAATCTCGCTTAAGAGTGTTTGCATGTGTAACTATGAATGAGTGATTTTTTTTCGAATATAGGCAAATAATCTATTGCGTTTCGACCGATGTGCTTCCCATTTGCCCATTGGTACTTTTGCAGCCAATTCGACATCTTGTGCATGAATTCCAATCTGGTCGAATGCCTCGTTAAACGCTTCAATACTTTCATTTTTCGGATTAGAATTTAGTATCCCCTCTGCCTCGGAACGTGTCAATTCCCCCACCCTAATCATGTTACTGAGTTGAAAAATACGTCTGGATTGCCCTATTCTTTTTTGTCTGATAAAATTGGTCAACGGCTCTGCAACACAATCGAAGTGTTTTGTAAACGAGTCATTTTTAACATCTTGCCAAAGCATCTCACGTTTAAGAACCTCCGCCATTTCTTTATCGCTTATCAAAGGTAAATAATACAATAGATTCACTTTTTCTCCATAGGCATGCCATTTTGAATCGATAAAAGTCGACCAATAGTTGGTGCTTTGATTAAACAATAATTCTTTAAACTGACTGGGTTTTATCCCCCCTTTAGCAAGAATACTTTTTTGCCTTTTGATATCATATAAATCTTCGCCAATAGGCTTGAATGGACGATAAGTATTGCAAATATTGCAATTACCA
>DYOK01000033.1:0-2762 GCA_020720565.1 Acetofilamentum sp. | reverse complement strand
CCAACCCTGGGAAATTTTATACGAAGCCATGCCGAAGCTTCGGCTCTATATAATAAGGTAGATGTGGTTTATGTATCCAAATCGGAAGTGCTTGACAATATATTCGAGATCGAAAACAAGCAATTTTATCAATTGTCCGAACACATAGTAAAATTTAAGAAGCCAACACATAAAATCCATATAATCAATCGTTTGATTACCTATTATCGATACATTAAAGCTTACCAAATTGTACTTTCAAAACTAAACCAGAAACCCGATATCATTCATTTGAATATTATTTACCCCGTTGGACTGTTGGCCATTTGGCTTAAATGGTTTTGGCATATACCCTTAGTATATACAGAAAATTGGTCTATTTATCAACCCGAAAACCGACACCAAATCAAGAAATTTAGACGGTATGCTTTTAAACTTATTATCCAGCAATCCGATTGTATTTTACCAGTAAGCCAACAACTTGCAAACGAAATGATTCAATTTAAAAAATTCAAAGCATATCGCATTATCCCGAATACCATCAACACCAGTATTTTTACTTTTAAACCCAAAACGTTGAGCAATGAATTTCGATTTTTGCACGTATCAACAGCCGTAGACGAAGTAAAAAACGTTTCGGGAATATTGAATGCTTTTTCCGAATTGCTAAAAATTGATGCACAAAACCATCTAAGCATTGTGACCGATGGACAACTTGAACCTCATCAAAAGCATGCCTCAGATTTAAAAATTTCTCCCGATAAAATTTCGTTTATTGGTCAACAAACAGCTTTACAAGTAGCCCAATGGATGCACCATTCACATGTATTTGTATTGTTTAGTAATTACGAAAACTTGCCTTTAGTCATGATAGAATCATTTGCCACTGGAACGCCAGTTATTGCGAGTAATGTGGGTGGAATTGCAGAGCACTTTAGCGATGAGTTTGGATATTTGGTAGAGAAACAAGACGAAAAAGCGCTTTTACAAGCGATGTTAGACACTAAAGCTAATTATTCAAAATTCAATTTTGAGCAAATTTCGGCATATTCTAACACGCATTTTAGTCAAAATGCCGTAGGTAAGCAATTTACAGAAGTATATCATGCTTTGATAAAAGGATAAAAAATCATTGTTATTGAAATTTATTTTATGACAATCGAGTTTGATTTATCCAGAAATTAATATTTTTGAAATTCAAACTATCGAGAATATTCTTTTGTTCTTTTGTTGGAAGGAAAGGTAATCTGACTTTTACTCCAACTAAGTGTAGTTTTTACATACCAAAAAAGAGGCTCAAACTCGGCCCCTTTTTCTGAAATCAAATTTAAAAAACTATTGAACTTGAATTTTTTGCGTTGTGCTTCGATTAGGCGAACTCGCTCGTAACACGTACAGCCCTTTTGCCCAGGCTTGTACATCAATAGCCAAGCCGGAGCTTACTGTAGTTTCGGTGTGAATCAATTTGCCTTGCAGATTAAAAATTTCGATACGAAGCTCGCTTTGCTCCAAATTATCGATATAGAGCCGATCGCAAGCCGGAATAGGATAAACCCGAATAGATTCTGCCGATAAGGTGTTTATTTGGGTGTTGATATCTGAAAAATAATGCTCTTCCGAGTTTTGATGCACAAAATCTCCACTTTCGTTAATGTTGTAATAAGCCGAGCGGGTCATCATATAGGTATAAGGATACTCTATAGCGTATGCTTCGTCGAGTGGCTGCAATACTTTGGGTGCCCAAAACTGCTGGTGGTTGTAAGTTAAATTAAAGTCCCATAAGCTATGCCCGACGGAGTCCCATTGTTGTGTTCCCGAATTTTTAGTAAAACCGTATAGGTTGGACAGATTGTAGTTGGAATCGTACACATAATGATGATAAAATGAGGTATCCCAATCCGAATCGCCCCAATTCAATTCCCACGACTGCATGGGCTGATCCGATACCACATCGTAAATAATCTTGCTGCCGTTGATTAAATCGATTCCATTATCGGAATATTGATACATTTGAGAAGTTAAATTGTCGGCTAAGTCGTAGGTATAGGTGTCACGACGATCCAATTTCCATGTGCCGGTGTAGTTTTCGTACTCGGTTTCTGTCAGAACCATTCCGCCCGAATTGAACGTTTTCTTTAATTTCCAGATGGTATCGCCGTCCATATCGTCGTAATCGATTTCGATTCGTAAGGTGTCGTTGCCTGCATTATCATACCAAAAATGGGTTCGGTAGCCGTCTTGTAATTCGTAGCTGTTCCAATCGATAAACTGACTGAATTGATCGACCAATCGATCGCCGTCGTATGTGTAGTCGATTTGTTCCATCAAATACATCTGACCTTGGTCTACTTGGTGCAATTGGCGTGTAACCAATTGGTTAGATGTGTTATACAAATAAATAATTTTTCTGCCGGCCGTGATGATGGAATCGGGTAAATAGGCATTTCGCATGTAATACAATTCGATGTTGGAGGGTTGCCAAGAATCTGTATTCCAATTAAAATATTTAATTTGACTTAACAATCCATTAGGGTTGTAGCCATATTCCATTTTTTTTTCTTTTCGCATGTAACTATACAAAAATGATATGGTACTGTCCATTTTCATTGGGACAGTTTCGACAGATCTAGAATCGTTTTTCTTAGTTTTTTGATGCGATTGATAAACTTCGAAATGCGTTTTTTGTGCAAAATTGTTAAGCCCGTATGCAAATAGCAATACGTTGATAATCAGTAATTTTTTAATCATTTTATTCAAGAATTAATAGTGTGGTGTTCGATAAA
>DYOK01000277.1 GCA_020720565.1 Acetofilamentum sp. | reverse complement strand
AAAAATGGGGCTTTAAAATCAAAAATGGATAACTGATTTTGAGGCGTATATTTTAACATAAATGCAAACTTTTTGCTATAAAATTAAACATTTATTTGCACTTTAACAAATAAATGTTTGGTTATTTATCTGTATATCTGATGTTTGTGTGTTTTTAAGCAAGACCTAGATAATGCCAAAAACGCCTTTGATTTCGACTATTTGTTTGTACTTTTGAATCAATGTATAATTAGCCAACAAAATGAAGCATTTATTATTTGTAGTTTCTTTAGTTATTTTTTCAAATTCTTTTTCGCAAAATACTGCAATTAAAAAAAACAGCCTTAGTCTTGAATTAGCAGGTACTCAATTGATATATTCTATCAATTACGACAGGATATTTTATTCGGAAAACAAATTGCATCTGGCCGCAAATGTTGGGCTAAGCTATATCCCCCCCATCAAAAACTACATTGACATGCACATTACTGGCTGGTCGCTAGGATGGAGTACCTTATATGGTAAAACACAACACTTTGCAGAACTTGGTATCAATTTTACCATGTGGAGCATGCTCGATATTGAAGATAATTTCTTTATCAATTATTTTCAACCATTAAAGTTTGGATACCGCTATATTTCACAAACCAATCGGCTAAGTATTCGTGCTGCTATTATGCCTATTGTATCGATATATCAAGACCCCGACGCCGAGTTTTTATATCCCATTACACCCCATTTTAGTTTGAGTGTGGGCTACGCATTTTAGTACTTCTGAATGGTTTTACCAACCCTGAGGGCTTTTCGGATCACAAATTCCTTATCGTATTGCAAAAAATAAACACTGCCATTCATCCAACCATTTTTAGTTTTTTCAAAACTAAACCCAGTGCCGAAGCCCTCTTTGTTCAATTGAGATACACAATCGACATCATTCGCCGACTGAAACAAATGAGAAATATTGTACAAAATATCAAATCCTAAGAATGAGTATCGTGTAGGTTCGCTATTAAATTCAGTTCTATATCGACGAACGAATGATTTAACACTGTCGCTCTGATAATCAACAAACTCGGAACTAACCATCAACATGTTTAGGTTGTGATAATATTCCGCAGAGATATTCTCGAATTTATGCCATTTGGGACGACCCAATATCTGAATATCATATTCTTTCGACAGAATATTCAATTGCGTCATCACATTGCTCACAAAGGCCTGATTTTCTGATAATAGCACTATAAAATTGTGTTTGCCTTTTAATAAATGTGATTTAAATTGCAAATATTTGGTTCCTTGAAAAGCCTGAACTTTGTAGTTAGGTGCCGAAGTATTTCTTGAATTCTTGTATGAATTTTCGAACTCACGTAGCATTTCGGCATCGGCAGTTGAGCCTGAATGAACCAATAATATGGCCGATGTGTCGTTATGTGCCACAATTTTGGCCGATTGGTTAACACCTTCTAACTCGCTAGGCATCATAAAAATGGTCTGATTCGATGCCGCATATTGCCCATCGGGTTTTAAAATAGGGTTAATAATCGGAATATTGAATGAATCGGCATAAGTTTGAACAATTTGAAAAGTTTCCTTATAAACAGGTCCAACTATAAAGTCCATGTTTTTAAGCTCCCCACTTTTTACAATTGTCTTGGTTGCATCTACATTTCGTTTGGTATTGTAAACTTTAATATTTAAATCGTACCCCTCTTGTTTTAATGATTTTACTGCCAATAAAAAACCTTGATAGAACTCAAAAAAAGGTTTTTCGTTGTAACGTGGTTTTTCGTTACTCGATTTACTTTGCTCGCTCAAAAAAGCGTTAATATCCATTTCGAAAGGCAACATGAGTGCAATTTTCAGATTAGGATGACTCGATGGTTTATTGCCACAAATATGACCAATCTTGTGATCAATAGAAATCTGGGATTCTTCGACAGGTTTGTAAATAGCTTGTTCGTCAATTTTTTTAACTTCAGGAATCTCGATAACTTGACCCAATTTGAGGCCATCTTTTAGTTGTGGATTAAGCGAAACCAATTCTTCTTGCGAACATTTGAACTGTTGGGTAAGGGCGTAAAAAGTGTCCTCTTTTTTAACAAGATATTGATTGGCTTTAAGTTTAACCTCTTCTTTCTGAACAACTTGATTATTATTTATTGGCTTTTCGTTTTGAATTGTTCCTTTTGTTGTTTCAGCTTTTTGAGCAGATTGGGGGATTTTAATCAACTGCCCCACTTTGTAAGAAGTTTTTGTTTCTGGATTAAGTTCAAAAATTTGTTCGGGTGTTATCTGGTATAATTTAGCAACAGCGTATATCGTTTGTCCTTCTTCTAACTGGTGCGTTTTGTAATTGATATTTGCACTACTCGATTTGCAGGCAGGAATTTTGATAACTTGACCTGCTTTTAATCCATCTTTCAATTCTGGATTAGCTTCTATAATATCCTTTTCGGTTACTTGATAGATTTTTTTAATTCCATACAAACCCTGACCTTTTTCAACGGTATGCATAAGATACCGTTTTCCATCAATCCATTTTTCTTCGGTCGATTGCCCTTTGGTTTGAGCCAATCCTAAAAGTGTATTTAATAAAAGAACGATACTTAGTAGAAAAACCCTGTTGTGCATTGCGTTTTCGTTTTTATTCATAATAGAACGGCAAAATTACATCAAATTGATTGCTTTAGCAAAAAGCGTGCATTTAAGGTCAATGTTCAATTTAACATTATTGTATCAATATGATTATCTAGATATTGAGTTAATAAAATATAAAAC
>DYOK01000276.1 GCA_020720565.1 Acetofilamentum sp. | reverse complement strand
ATTACTATTCCCCCCTTTGGGGGGTAGGGGGGCTAAATATAAACAGATGAAATTTTCAATAAAACAGATCACTTGGAGCCAGATAAAGTACCCGCTATTTGCAGGGCTTACCTTGGTATATCTGGTCATTGCGTTAGGTTTTACCAATCGAAAAGCGGCTGAACATCGTTGCAATCACATTCAAATTCATGTGCTCGATAGTGCCCAAAATATGTTTGTCGAACCACAAGATATACAACAAATTATTAAGAATAATAAATTCGATATTTTGGGCTATCCATTCAAATCGATAAACGAATACAGCATTGAGTTGGCCATCAAAAAGCACCCATCAATTGACTATGCTCAGGTAAAAAGCACTGCCAAAGGTTATTTGTTAATTGACGTGACACAACGTCAACCTGTGGTTCGGGTTTTAAACCACGATGGTTCGGGTTACTATATCGATTCTAAGGGTAAACTAATGCCTTTGTCGAACAACTATACCACCAGAGTTCCTGTGTTGACTGGTAATTTCGTTAAATCTTTTTCAAAGTATCGCAAGCAAAATTTGACAACCGAAAAGTCTGACAGTCTGTTACGCAATGTGTTCGAATTAGCTTTGGCACTTAAAGAAAGCCCATATTGGCTAGCTATGACCGATCAATTGTATGTCGATGAAAAAGGACGGCTGTGTATTATTCCAAAAATTGGTGCAGATGAAATAATATTAGGACAAAATCGTAATTTTGCAAAAGAGCTTGAGCTTTTAACGACATTTTATATCGAGGTATTACCTGTTGTGGGTTGGGAAAAATATAAGACCATCGACATCAGATTTAATCAGCAGATTGTGTGTAGTTAAGCGCTTTAAACAATATAATGTTGCATATCATAAGCCTGATAGCATGATAAACTACCACTTGTAAAATTAATGAATAGGTCTATGACCTTAGAACAAATAAATTGATAACTTTGACCGAAAAGCGGTTTGCGATAAAATAATTAGGTCGTTGACCATTTTGAATAAAAGAAGAATCTGGATTATGGAAAATAAACTCATTACAGCCATCGATATCGGGACTACAAAAATTGTTGCCCTTCGAGGTCGTGCGGTCGATCATAATAAAATTGAAGTTGTTGCCTTTGGGATGAACACCTCAGTGGGTGTTGAACGTGGGATTGTTCATAACGTCGAACTGACAGCTGAATCCATCAAAAAAGCACTCGATCAGGTTAAAGGTGTTCATAATGAACCACTTGGTGACGTATGGGTGGGTATTGCAGGGCAGCATGTGCACAGTGTTAAAACGGGTGCGGTGATGCATTTTGACGATGCCAATCATGTGATTTCGATTGAAGATATCGAGCAAATGATTCAAGAAGGGTTTAAAACCACCACTAAACCCGGCGAAGCCGTGGTTAATGTTATTCCACAAAATTTTGAATTAGACCACACAACGACTATAGAATGGCCCATTGGAGCACAAACCAATCAAATAAAAGCGTCGTTCCATCTGACCATTGCAAAAGAAGAAGCCTATGCCAATATTAACAAAAGTCTTGAACTGAATCGCTTAAGCGTTAATGAGCTGGTGCTCGAATCCATAGCTTCGGCAAAATCTGTTTTGGGTGCTTCGGAAATAGAAAGAGGTGTGGCTTTAGTCGATATTGGTGGAGGTACCAGCGATTTGGCAGTAATGCATAACAGTATGGTAGTTCATTCTGCAGTAATACCATTTGGTGGGCAATCAATTACCTACGACATTATGAATGCCTTTAATGTCGATCATGCTCATGCCGAGGCATTAAAACGAGACTATTGTCAAATGTTGCTTAATAGTCAAAGCAATGAAACCATTGCGTTGAAAGATGTTAATGGTCAAAAAATCAGAATCAAACAAAAAGATTTGTCATTGGTAATCCGCTCGAGAATGGAAGAGATTATCGATTTTATTAAATTCCAAATTGAGCTTTGTGGTTTTACTAACAAACTACCTGGTGGGATGGTCATTACAGGCGGGGGCTCACAGTTGCGAGATTTGACTCAATTATTTGCTTTCCATTTTAATCAAATGCCTGTTCGAATAGGACGACCCAATAAACAATTTATTAGTGGTATTTTCGAAGACGACTTAAATAATCCTAGCTTTTCGACAGCAAGCGGTTTGTTATTGTTTGGAATCGAACAACATTTTTACCTCGAAAAAGAAGAAGCGTTAATTAAAGCTAAATACGAAGAACAAAAGACACAAGCCGAAAAAGAAAAACAAAATCAAATGGAGATGGAACGCATAGAGCAAGAGCGTTTGTTGGCAATGGAAAAAATAAAAACCGTCACCGTAAAAGCTCAAAGTGGACCTGCAAAAGACAGCACATTTAAAGCCATTAGGAATCGCCTTAAAAACATTTTCAACGAAGGAGACCAAGAGCTGAATTAAAGATTGCCATTTTTTGTAATAATTAAGTACTCAGAATAATTTAATGTCGTATTTAATTAAGCTAGTGGATTGATAAATAGAAAGTTAGTAAAATATCAAATAGGTCGAAGACCTTGGTTGTTTTAATGTACACTAAAAATGGAATTTGTAAATTAGCCTACCGATAGCGTAAAATCTATCTTTTTAAATTGGATATGATAAGTGATTAGAACAATGTAATTTTGGTTATTTCATGCTAAGAGTTTGTTTTAATGTTGGTTATAAAGATAATATATAGGTCGAAGGCCTTAATAAAGTTTTAATTAAAGAATTTTTAAATAGGTCGAAGACCTTAAGTTGATAGA
>DYOK01000275.1 GCA_020720565.1 Acetofilamentum sp. | reverse complement strand
CTACAAATTTATCAATCTATTCGGTAAATATGATTCAGCATCGTAGTACACATAGCAATACGTAAGTTTGATAATATTTCCCATGAAAGACAAATTGAAAAATCGGATATAATAATTCTGAATTTCGCTTTCATTGGCTACCTTTGACCCAAAATATTTTAAGCATTAATTTCAAATCAAATTTTAAAGCAACTAATAGTCGATTCTTAAATATATAAATATGAGAACATTATCAATCGTTTTTGGTCTTACATTTTTCATAAGTACAGTTTCTTATAGCCAAGACAAAATAAAGTCTTACCTAAAAAATCAGATGGAACTTTCCGACGAAAATCAAGTTTTCCCAGTTATAGTTAAGCTAAACCAACAAGCCGATATTATAAGCTTCAAAAATGAATTATTGGAACAAAAAATTCCGATTGAACAAAGAAGGGTTCTTATTTTAAAAAAACTACAACTAGAAAACCAAAAGCCTAGTCAGTTAATTGATACACTTAACCAATGGTTTAGAAAATATCCTAACGAAGTATCGGAACTCAAGTCGTTTTGGATGGTCAATGCAATCGCTTTAAAACTTAGTAAACGATTAATCGTTACTTTATCTGGTTTTGATTATATATCAGACATTCAATACGATATGCCTGTATATGGAGAAAAAGTTAGTTCTAAACAATCGACCAATAACAGAATGGTTGGTGGGGCTGAATCTGGACTTTTGGCTATTGGTGCACGTGGCATGTGGAACTTGGGATATACAGGACGTAATCGAATTGCAATGAATATCGATACAGGGGTTAATATCGAACATGAAGCTATTGGCGGTAGATTTTTAGGGCATTATTTACCCGTAAGTCAATGCTGGTATGGATTTGAGCACAACTACCCTTACGACATCGATAGAACACACTACCACGGCACACACACCATGGGAACCATGATTGGACTCGATACAGCCACAGCAGATACCATTGGGCTTGGCTTTAATGCATTTTGGATTGCCAGCGACCCCATTGTTACCGACCTTGAAGATGTTCGCCCTATGTCGGATTATTATTTGGCTTTTCAATGGGCCTTAAATCCAGACCAAAACATCTTGACTTCTAGCGATATACCCGATGTAATCAATAACTCTTGGGGTGTAAATTATAGCATGTGGCCAGATTGCAACCCGATTGAGTATCAATTTATTGCATCATTAGAAGCTGCCGATTGTGCGGTCGTATTTTCGAATGGAAACGAAGGCCCTGATGCCAGTACGACTGGAATGCCTGCTTCGATTACACAAGATAGTTTAAATATTTTTGCCGTAGGTGCCCTTGATGCCCACACAACAAACTACCTGATTGCTGACTTTTCGAGCCGTGGCCCTTCGCTTTGCGATGTTACAACATCTGTTGGTATTAAGCCCGAAGTATCAGCTCCTGGTGTAGATGTACGCTCTTGTGCGGCTACTGGTCAATTTATCGAGTTAAGTGGAACTTCGATGGCTGGCCCTCACGTGGCAGGGGCATTGGTATTACTTCGCGAAGCATTTCCTAATGTCAGCTCAACAGCCTTAAAAAATGCTTTATATCAAACCTGCCTCGATTTAGGAACGGCTGGCGAAGATAATATTTACGGCCGTGGTTTAATCAATGTTTACGATGCATATCTTTTTTTATCTCAAACTTACACCCCAACTCCACCAGTATCGGCCGATTACGAACTTGCAATTGGCGAAATTGAAGGAAAAACCCATTTGATCTGTCAAACCGATCAATCATACCAAGTACATATCGAAAATTTTGGTTTAAATGCGATTAATCAGTTTAGTGTTAGAGTTAGATTGAATGGCGACACCATTCTAAACACTCAAATTGACCAAACCATTTTACCAGGTCAAAGCTATGTTTTCCCTGTAAATCTCACATTAGTAGATACTTTTACAGCTTTGACATTTGAAGTATTTCATACCTCAGGCAGCGAATATAATGTTTATAATAACTTCCAAAATTTTGAAGTTCAACGTTTATTCGAATGGGCATTACCCTTATCTGTCAATTTCGAACCATCGGAAGGAACCCTTGCTCAATTGGGTTTTGGGCTGAGTAATTCTGATAACCAAAATACTTGGATGATTGATATAGCTGCTGGCTTACCTGGTAATTCACGATCGCTTAGAATGCCATTCGCATATTATGCACCTAGAATTGGACAAATTGATGTGATTACTACTCCTCAAATTGAAGTGCCTATAACCGGAAACACCAAACTTTACTTTAAACATGCCTATACTCAATATTTTAGCACACGAAAAGATAGTTTATTTGTTTTGGTGTCTTCGGATTGTTCTTTCAGCGAATACGACACCCTTTTAATCATGGGCGGAGCTGGAATGAAAACCAGAAATTCTAATTTAATAGGCAACTTTGTGCCCAGTCTCGAAAATGAGTGGCGAAGCGATTCTGTAGATTTGACTGCATATGCAGGTCAAAATATTTTGATCCATTTAATGGGGAAAAACGATCAAAGCAACAATTTATATATCGACGATTTCAGAATCGAAAATGGACTGCATTTGAGCGATAATTTTAACCGGAACGAGCTTCAACAAGTGATATATCCAAATCCGACATCTGGTGTGATTAACGTACCAAAAAATTGGCTCGGGCAAACGATATTAATCACCGATGTTACCGGAAAACAATACAAAAAAGCAATACTTAGCGATGCTGTAATTGATATAAGTACACTTAAAGCAGGCATTTACCTATTAAAGCACAATAATAAAACTTACAAGATTCTGAAAGTGGAGTAAAA
>DYOK01000274.1 GCA_020720565.1 Acetofilamentum sp. | reverse complement strand
TCTGCCGCAGGTAAATTGATGAGTTGATTATCAATTCTTCATCTTTAATTCATAATTTTAAATTTTTAATTCTTCATTCGTATTAATTCAAAATTCAGCATTCAAAATTCTTAATTGTCCTAATGGTTTATAAATATTGAGTTTTTGGATTTGAACAGAGCATTGAATTAAAAAACACCACAGGCTATATCGGAAACACCAAAACCACTTGAGTCCCTGAAGGATGCCCGTCGTTGTAGAGGGTTTCGATTTTAACTTCGATTGGCTTTTGACCCACACGTTGTTGGTTGGTAATGGCAATGCGTTCTTGGATATTTCGAGTCGAAACCGATTTGTGCTTGCCTTCGTTAGTTTGCTCGGTTGCATGGTGGAGACCAACTCCATTGTCGGTGATGGAACAGACCAATTGGTTTTGAGCCATTTTAAAACTTACGGCAACCATACCGGGACTTTCTTTTGGAGCGATTCCGTGAATAATGGCGTTTTCGATAAATGGCTGAATGAGCCAAGGCGGAATACTAACTTCTGTATCAACTTGCTCGTCTATTTCGACTTTGTAATCTAATTGCTCATTGTACCTTAACTTTTGCAATGCTAAATAATTGCGTATATTGTCGATTTCGATAGGTAGTGCAATTTCTTTTTCGCCTGAGTTTTCTAAAAACGATCGAATTAACTTCGAAAAAGTAGTTAAATAATTGAGTGCACTTTTTTTGTTATCTTCGACAATAAATCCGCCAATTGACGATAACGCGTTAAACACAAAATGGGGATTCATTTGCGATCGTAGGGCTTTGAGTTCCAAATCGTGATTCTGTTTTAAAAGCAAATGGCGTCGCTTGGCATTTTTCCAGAACAGGATACCTAAAACAAGCATCAGAATCAACAACGACAATAATACTACAATCCAAAAATTTCTAATTTGTGTTTGATATTGAATTGCTTTAAATTGCTGTTGTTGTTGCAATTCTTGTATGGCCTCGTTCTTTTGATTCAATCTATATTCGGTTTCGAGTTGAGCCATTTTCTGATTCAAATCGTCGCTAATCATCTGATTTTGAATTTCGTTGTAAAGTTGATATTGCGCCAATGCCTCTCTATACATCCCTTGCAAGGCAAAGTGTCCCGAAAGGGCTTTATAAGCATTAGCCGTTTCGATTTTCGCGTTAATGGTTTTCGATATGTCGATGGCTTGTTCGTAATAATGAAAAGCTTTTTCGAACTGTTGTAGACTGTCGTGAATGGCCCCTAAAAAGATTTTATTCCCCGATTCCTCTTTTCTAACACCTATTGTTTGATAGACACTATCGGCGTGAATGGCTAATTTTAGAGCCTGGGTGTATTTCTTTTGTTCGACCAATAGCGAGGCTTTGCTATTGTAACAGAGTGCCTGACCATATAAGTCGCCAATTAAGGCCGATAAACGCTCCGATTCGTTAAAATAAAATAAAGCCTTTTCGTTAAGACCCATTTTTTGGCTAACCAATCCCAAATTAAAAGCCACGGTCGTTTTGTTGAGGGTATCGGTTAAAGCGGGGGCTATGTAAACATCAAAATACTTTTCGTATGCCGCTTGATAAGATCCTTTAAGGTAGAATATATTGGCAATAGATAGTTTAGAGTTTAAAACCGCCTGATGATCTTTGTTTTGGATTCGCAAATTCAAGGCTTTAGAATAGTAAGTCAAGGCGGTATCGTAGGCATCTTGATCGCTGTATAAAATACCAATGTTATTCAAAATATCGGATTGAGCCTTGATATCGTGTCGCTTAACAGCGGCATTAAGTGCCTGATTATAAACCCGCAAAGACAACTTGTAAAACCCTTGTTGTTCGTAGATAATCCCTAAAAGCAAATTAACGGTGTTGCCATTAAGGTTATTTTCGTCGAAAGTTTTTTGCGATTTTAACTGGGTTAATATCTTTTTGGCCGCTTCGAACTCGCTTTTTTGAATGAGTCGACTTGCCGACAAAATTGCGGTGTCCAACGCTTCGGTATTTTGAGCAAAAAGTGTTAAAGACTGCCAAATGATAAGTACCAAAATTAAAAGTCGAACCCATCGACTCATTGTGTTTGCAATTGAATTGTGCATGAATATGGGTTAAATTGCTTGAATTAATTTTAAAAATGCGTCACGTTTTTGAGCCGATACCGGAATTTCGGTTCCATCGTTCATGGTGACCGTTCCGCCGTCGGAACGTGTAAAGGCCGTAATATATTTAAGATGAATTAAATACGATTTGTGGATTCTGAAAAAACCGTTTTTCTCCAAAATTTGTTCATAAGCCTTGATAGTTTTTGACGACACTATTTTGCTATGGTCGGTCAAAGTGAACACCGTGTAGTTGACATCGGCTTTGGCAAATACAATCTCGTCGTAATCGAGAAATTTGAATCCATTGACCACCGGAATGCTTAACTTTTCGGTATTGGCTAAAGCCGCTCTTTGTGAAATTGATTCCAGTTTTGCCGGAGTTTCGGTACTTGTTACAAATCGGGCTTTAATTCGGTCGAGTGCCATTTTAAAATCGGATTGACTCACTGGCTTTAAAAGGTAGTCAACAGCATTGGCTTTTATGGCATGGATGGCAAATTGTTGGTGCGACGTAACAAAAATGACCATGAAATTTTTGTGTTTCACTTGCTCTAAAATATCGAAACCAGTGCCCCCAGGAAGTTCAATGTCTAGAAACACCAAGTCGAACGGGCTTTGATTCATCAATTCTACCGCTTGGCGAAAGGTACCTGCCTCGCCTACTAAGTCGAATTCTTCTGTAAAGTCGGCTAAAAGATACTTTAGCATCGAGA
>DYOK01000032.1:3478-17216 GCA_020720565.1 Acetofilamentum sp. | reverse complement strand
CAAAGATATAACTTTATTTTTTATTCGATGTCGTTTATTATAATAAATGGTAACTCTCATATAAATCGTTTTTTTAACTGATTCTGAGATGAGTGTTTTTTGGAGAACGTTGTCAATAAAAAACTGACGTTCGTCAATTAGTATGAGGAAGCGATACAACATTCAAATTATCCCCAAAAATAAGTATTAGAGTTTTTTTGATGTTCATAAACTCCGTTGGATAAATATCCGAAATATGATATTTGAATAAAACAGTGGGGTTGCCATGATTAACCTTCCGATAAAACAATGATTTTGTCGTCTTGTGAGAATTTAATTTTATCCGATTTTCGTGGGTTAATTTTAACGCCATACTTTTGCGAAGCATCTCGTTCGAATTGCATCAATCGAAAACCGATAGCGGTCTCGTTTCTTCGTCGTGCGGCTTCAACTACAGTATAAAAATCGATTTCTTGCCCTGCATCGATATAATCTGACATCGGTTTGATATAAATTTCTGAACCTTCGGGATTAAAAATATCGGCAAAAACTTGGCTAAGTTCTTTTTTCTCGCTGATTTGAGTCAACAACAAACTAATCACCTTTTCGCTTACAATAAAATCGTCGGCATTGGTTACCTCGGCCAGTGCTCTGTTTTCGTCCATTAGTAATTCGCTGACAATCGACATATCGACCCCTAATTTCTCGCTGATATCGCGCAAGTGCAATAAAGTAATCAGGGTAATAGAGTCGGCTTCTTCGGCAGGCATTTCGCTCGAATAACTTAACAAAATAATGTGGTTAAATTGCATTAGATTAATACTTTCGAGCACATCGCGATCGGTTGTATCTTGGTTCAGTATCTGAATCGAATGATTTTTTAGCGACTTAAACTCATCTTGCAGTATCGTTTCAATTTGGTCTATTTGAGCCATTATCGTTATTTCGGAACCTTCCGAAACATAGGCATCCAGTTCGTGAACAATGGTAACCCCTCTTTTGTTCCACCCCAAAATCAAGGTTTTTTCGATTTGAGTTTTCTGATTCGGTTGATTTGTAAAAACTGATGAGTCGATTTGTGATTTTTTACCGTTAAGCTTGATGGTATCATCATCTTGAGAAATGCAAATCAACTGATCTTCTTTCTCGATTATGGTCTCAGACTTGGGGTTTATAATGGTATTTCCATTCAATTTTTGAATACCGATTAAACTCGAATTATCGTACATCGAAAGGGCATCGCCGTATGATTTTCCGACCAATTCGGATTGATTTTGGAAATAAATCTCGTCGCCTTCGTACACCATCAAATCCATATAAACTAATGACAGTCCAGACTGACGACAGGTTTGAGCCGTAATTTTTGAAATAATCTCAGATGATAGCACGACTTCAATTTCATCTTTGCCCACCATTAGGCAAACACTGGCATTTTTAACATTGTTAATCTCGGCAACAATATGCAATTTTTTATCCGGCCTATTGGGATTATTGGTCAAAGCCAGAACTGTTTTAATAACGTCGGCATCCGGGTCGTCTTTTTCGGGCGAAATAACAATAATCGATTTTGCTTCGAATGGATTTAATATGGCTAAATCTTTCATCGATATTGACTTACCACTTCTGCAAACGACTCGTGTAGTTTTAAGGTCAGGTACATTCTCACGAATTTCCTCTTCCATTTCGACTTTGTCTTTATCACCCAAAATCACAATACTCGAATTTTTCAAATTGGCGTTGGCTTCGGCCAGTTCACTTACAATGGTAAATACTTTTTTTGACCATCCAATAATAATGGTATGATTCGACTCGATAACCATCGATTTTCCCTTTCGCAAGCTGTCGAGTTTAGATTCCAAGCCGCTATTGAGTACACCTATCAAAGCACTCAGAATAAAGATCCCGCCCAAGGTTACGGTAAACATAATAGCTCGATATGTCCATCCTTGATCGGCACCCACAGCACCCGAATCGAGTGTTCGCATAAGGGTTTGCCAAAAGGCTTCGAAAAAACCCATGGCATCGCCATCGGCCGGTTGTATCGAAAAAGCGGTTAAGACAATCGTTCCTACAACAATGATAATCAAAGAAATAGAAAACAATCCCACAATTAATGCAATGGTTCCTTTCGACATAAAGTTATCGAATCGGTACTTAAGTTTTTGTGAAAAAGTGGGTTTCATAATATTGATATTGTTATTTAAAAATATACTGCAACAAATTTGGCCATTGGGCCCATCTTAGATTTACTTAGACTCAAAGTATCGTTATTCAATTGGTATGAGTCGGCTTTATGAAATACCGTCGCCACCCAAGTTTCGTCTACATTAGGACAAGCCATCATGGTGGAAGCCACGCCCGTAAAAACGATTCGATTCATTGGCAAAATTTGATAAGTTCCCCCAAATTGATTACAACCCGAAAAACCTTTTATCGCATTTTTATCCGATTTTAGTATAAAATAAGCTTCTTTGTTCTGATTTGGCGACATATGGACAGGCGAACCATTAAATTCAATCAATTTCCAATATTTTTCTACAATTGGTTCGACGAGCAAAGCTTTTTTTAATACATACAGGTGAGATAAATCCCCATTAATCTTTTGTCCATTAGCATCCAATTTGCTTAATGTGTTTTCGCCTACAAAGTACATTTCTTTAGTACCGAAAGAATCGTTCCAAATAATTGTAATGACTTGTCCAGTGTTATCCCACAAAAAAGTACCTTTCTGTGTATATACTTTCGGGTCTTTACCCAAGTATTGACTTTGCAAGGTGCAATTCATATGATCGAGCAATTCAATTTTAGTTTTGATGCCTTCGCAGTCGGCACATGGAAAAACCCCTTCGTACACACCTTTCCAGTCGAGTGCATTTTCGCTGGTGCTTCCTTCCGGTTTTTGGATTGCATTGTTCTGTTCTTCTGACAGTATTTTGTGATGCGGCACTTTACAAGCCAGCATTACGAGCAAAATAGAGGCAATAATTATCAATCGATTTGTTTTCATATGTCGAGTTTTGCAACTTAATCAACAAGCATTTTAAGTGTTTTTTCGTAGATGTATTTGGCAAATTCATACAACTGTTCGGCAAGTTCTTTTGTTGGTTTACCATCCGGCATTAAACCTAAATCACTGGGATAACGTGAAGTTGTGTAAACGGTATCCGTTTTTTGTAGCATTAAACTATCGACAGTAAAAGATACTTTATTTTGTATTACGCCAAATAATCTTGTTAATGAATGAATACGTGGGAGTTGCAAGCCGTGCTCTTCTATTATTGCTTTAAAACATTTCTCAATAATTTGTTGTGAATGAAAAGCAACAACGTTTGTAAGAAATACATCGTCTAATAATTTTTCGCAAGTCCGTAAATCTGTTTCTGCAAAATTAAGCCACTGTTGTGTCGAATCTTTCATAAAGTATTTTCCCTTTAGTAGTTATTTCGTGAGCAAAATTACTGTTCTGTTCAATAAATTTTTTATACATAGGAATTGTATAAACTATCAAATCGATAGGAACTTGCTTTGCTAATTCAAAAATATGACTGCTTACAGCTAATTGCAAATTAACACGTTCATCGTAATTTTTCGGCATAAAATTGTCATTTGTTACAACCAACACATCAATATCACTATCCTTGTTTGGCGTTCCGTATGCATACGAGCCGAACAATAAAACCATGTAAGGATTTATTGTTTTTAAACTTTCGGTCAATTGCTTAATGTAAATATTTTCCGGTTTCATACATGTTCCTTATTTTAATACTAGATACAATTTTTTTGTAAGAACACTGCGAATTCCTAAAATCCGGTTAAAATTATTGTTTTCATATTTTTATTTTTCTTAATTATTATTT
Source organism: Acetofilamentum sp. (assembly GCA_020720565.1). GTDB lineage: Bacteria > Bacteroidota > Bacteroidia > Bacteroidales > JAFGXI01 > JAFGXI01. The sequence continues at coordinate 13,380 of DYOK01000032.1, read as the reverse complement.
TCAATACATTACTTAAAACCTTGTTTTAAAGCGTATTATCATTATATTGGGTAACTAATCACTAATTATAAGTATTTTGAATAATCTAATGTCTTGTGTTATAACCTAATATATTGATAAATTGTCCGTTACAAAATCTATAAATAGATCGAAGACCTTATTTCGAGTGAAACAATCTTTCTAAAAATTCAGCTAACTGAGTTTTTAAATTGGTTCTGTCATGTTTAATTGACGTGTTTAGTTTGGAATTGGGCTGCACACTGATGTTTCTTAAATCGAGGTGTTGACTTACAAACAGCATTTCCATGTCGGGCAAAATTTGCTTCAACACATCAGCCACATCGAGCACACTCACATTTTGCTCCACTGCATGATAGGTTCCAGAGTCGAGTTTGGTGTCGATTAAGCTACAAAGCACTTCTATCAAACTTTGTATGTGAATAATTGGTCTAACTTGGTCGCCTTTGCCTAAAATCTTGATTCGATTCTCAAATGCTGCACTGAATACAAATTGATTGATAAAGCTATCCATCCTCAGCGAAGTACCATAACCGTACGCATTCCCAATTCTTAGGTTATAAACCTTATGTGCATCTGACAAACGGTTCAAGTAGGCTTCGCCACGTAATTTCGAAGACCCATAAAACGTTTTGGGATTAACCAGAGCTGCATCTTCTACCATTTGGTCATTATGTCCGTATACGGCAATAGTGCTAGCATTTACAATAGTTTTAACAGTCGATTTTTCGATGGCATACGATAATTCGGCCGTACCCCAGTTGTTGATTTGCTCATACAAATGATGATTGGCATTAATTAGTTTAGAGTCGACATGTGCCGCCAAATGATATACCATATCAACACCTTGCAATGCTTGCCCTAGTTTTCGAGAATCGAGCAACTCGCCTTTCACAAATTGGACTTTCCCCCTACTGATTCCTGAATGTGTAAATAAGTTATAGTGGTCTTTCCAAAGATTATCGTAAACAACTATTTCGTCAACACTAGAATTCTGATTCAATGCCTTAACCAATTCTGTCCCAATATATCCGGCACCACCCGTAATTAAAATTTTCATGTGTTTATTATTAGCCCCCTAACCCACAAAGGGGGAAGAGAGTAGTTTGTACATCTTAAATATTTAATTTTAATCATTAATTCTTAATTGTTTAAAGTCAGCCTTCAAGCGATAGTCTCTTTGATAATTATTTTTTAACCAATTCGGTATTTAACCCACACTCTGTTTTATTAAGTCCATACCAACGCGCACTTCGTTCGTCGCCTAAAACCATTTTACGTGTACAAGGCTCGCAACCTATACTCATATAACCACTATCGTCGAGCGGATGCCTGGGTAAATTGTATGCTTTAATGTACTGAAAAATTTCTTTTTTCGACCAATCGAGCATCGGATGGTAGCGGAGCGTTCCAAATTTTGATTGTTCGATGGTTTTCATAGCCTTTCTCACTTCGGTTTGGTCGGCTCTTACACCATTAATCCAAACATCGTGTTCGGCAATTATGGGTTCGAGTGGTTGAACTTTATTTAGATAACAACAATAATCGGGGTCAGAGGCAAACAGCAAATCGCCTGCTCTGTCAATTTGTTGACTTTTAGGTAATGCCGATTGTATTTCGATGATATTAATCCCAAATTCTTGAGCAATTGTATTTTTATAACGAATGGTTTCGGGGAATAGAAACCCAGTATTGACAAAAAACACAGGAATAGATGGGTCGATTCGACTCAGAACATGTAACAGCACAACGCTGTGCGTTTGAAACGAAGAAGTTACAAACATCCTCTTTCCCAAAGAATTAAATTCCAATATTTGGTTTTGAATGTGCTCGAATGTCATCTTTTTTATTTGAAACACAAAGTTAATAAATACTTATACATCTGCACCTTTTTTGAAATATGAATTAAGAATAATAAATTTATGAATAAAAAACATGGGAAATATAGACCCAAAACAAATCGAACTGAAAGGAATATGGGATCAAGCTAATCAACATACTGGCTTAAAACACGCACATGACGTCATCAATCTTTATTTCTGAGCAAAAAAACACTAATGCCCAAAACACTTTCAAATGATAGATATAAAACGCCTCGATTTACCTTTCTCTTCATTAAAATTTATTCATATAGTGCCCACTATACAAAGAAATTTTGCTATAAAAAATAAAAATATAACTCATTATAATTATCAATCATTTGAAAATGTATTTGGTATAAATCGTGCAAAATAACTATTTTATGATTAAATTTGATACAATTTAAAAAAACATGTACAAGCTTATTATTATACTCATCGTATTTGCACAAAGTATTTATGGCCAAAGTGGCAATCCCATACCGCCTGCTCAATATTACTTTGGTTTTAAAATTTTCGATTCTGGAACAGGCGATTTGGTACGATATGGCATTGCAAAGGTTGCATCAGATGGTAAAATTGAATTTACACCCTTACGCAAAGAAATGTTTTTTCTACAAGCCGCTGGCAAAATGGAATCGCTTGCTAACCCCGAGGCTCTCGATTTTTGGGCAAAACATCAAGTTTATTGGCGAACTGTTGACCAGATTTGGAAACTAAAGTACGCCGAATATCCATACGAGCGAAGCGAAGATACCGAAGGTTGGGCACAATTGGCCTATGCCCCAAGCAGAGGACAGCTCGAATTTTTATCAAAATATGGCATTAAAAAAGATATTTCGGATCTGGTTTATGGCGAGTTGTGCTTTAAATTATTACAAGATATTCAGAATCCAGAATGGCAATACGAGTACGCAACTAAATGAATATCAGCCGAAACAAATAATCTATTAATTATTTAAGTCTTTCATGTTAATTACGTCATAATACCTAATTACGTTTGTATAACCGAATTAATCGTTTTTAAGATGCTGGATATTAAAAAAAATGTTTTCCTTTGTTACGGAATCAATTTAAAATTAATGTACAATGAAAAATTCAAAAGCAAATGAAAATTGGCAACCTTTAAATTTTGAAGGTTTAACCAAAGAGCAGAAATTTGAAATCTCAAATCTTGGTCGTGTTCGCAGAACACACAAACGTACTGGTGACTGGCAATACATCACTGGTTCAAACTGCAAAGGATACAGAATCTTTTCTTTCCGTGCAGCTGACAGAGGTAAACAAATTACCAAATCTTTACACCGCTTAGTTGCCGAAAACTTTATTGAGCAACCTAGCAGAAAACACAAACACGTTGTTCATGTCGATTTTATAAAGCATCACAATGCTGCCGACAACTTGATTTGGGTTACCAAAGACGACATGATTGAGCATCAAAAAACCAATCCTAACTACAAACGTGGTATGGTTTACAACTCAAAATTGAACATTGAGCAAGTAAGAGAAATTAAAACTGCTTTACTCAACGACGATGTAGTTTATGCAAAAGTAGCTCGTAAATATGGTATCACTCAAACACAATTGAACAGAATTCGCAAAGGCGAAAACTGGGCACATGTTGTGGTAGAATAGTAATTTTACTTTTTTTTAATGAGAGGCACATTTGTATGGTTTATTGGCTTGTTAGCTATTAGTTTACAAGCTCAAAACCTAAGCACAAATGTGCCTCTTTCTATTTCCAATACCCGACAAACAAACGTACTTCGCGAGCCGTCTACCCCATTCGACCTCGAATACGAATTATCGCAAGACTCCATTCAATGGAATCAACATCAGCAACTTAACGTGGCACGTCTACGTGAGTTATCCATTATTTTTCCTCAGCAAGTTAAGTCCGAATTAGGACAAATAGAAAATCAAACGGTTTGGAAAACGACCATCAGATCCAAACATGCTTATAAAATTGCTTTAAAGTTTAAATCAATAGCTTTACCGCAAAATTCCAAACTATTTCTCTACGACTCCAATAATCTAAGCGAAATATGGAACTATGAGACCAAAAGCGAGCCGTTAATATTAAAATCTGTAATCACCCGAAGCTTCCAAAACGAAAGCATCACACTCGAATATAACGGACCTATTACCGACACTTTTCCCGTGTTCGAACTTGAAGGCACCGTCCATTTTTACAAAGATAGAGCTGGCCCTGGATTCGGAAAATCGACGCCTTGCGAAGTCAATGTGGCTTGCCCCGAAGGAATTGATTGGTGTAACGAAGATCAAAGTGCCGTCCGTATTTTTATACAAAGTGGACACAGTTATTCGTATTGCAGTGGCTCCGTTGTTAATAATACAGCACAAGACAAAACACCATACGTATTAACAGCAGAACATTGCGGCACAATGGCTTCCGATCAAGACTTAAACTATTGGCGCTTCGACTTCGATTATCAATCGGACCATTGTATTTCGCCATCGAGCGAAGCCGAGATTCACAGTCAATCAATCATTGGATGCCAAAATATTGCTTGGGCTAGACGTTCCGGAAATACGGGTTCCGATTTTAGATTAGTTAAACTAAAAGATACCATTCCCAATGAATGGAACATTTATTATTCGGGTTGGGATGCTACCGATTATCAAACTATTTCGGGCGGTGGTGTCAGTATTCATCATCCCTACGGCGACATTAAAAAAATATCAACTTATAGCGCACCCTTGCTTGGATGCGATGCTAACGGGCAACAAACTAATCAGCTCTATTGGGAAACCCATTGGATTGAAACCGAATCGGGTCACGGAATTACAGAAGGTGGTTCATCGGGCTCGCCAATTTTTAATTCGCAAGGCTATTTGGTTGGTACATTGGCTACAGGCTCTTCGTATTGCGATGGCACGAACGAAAATAGCCCCGATTTCTACGGAAAATTTTCGAAACATTGGACATCGAACGGAACATTAAATAACGAGCAACTCAAACCATGGCTCGACCCTTTACAAACTGGAACGCTTAAATTGGATGGCATTTCGGGACAACAAAATTCCGAATGTGGTAGCAAAACAAACTACACCGAATTAAAAGTTTTTCCTACCCCTGCAAATCAACATCTGTATATTGCACACCCCAACGCTCTAGAACTAGCTAATTCCGAAATCAGAATATACGATTTAAGCGGTCGATTAGTCAGAATGGAGCAATCATCTGGAACTTCGTCGGTTCGAAGTGTGTACATCGGCGATTTAAAGCCAACTATTTATGTTTTAAAAATTAGTAATTCCAATTGGCAAGCTCAAAAGAAGTTTGTTATTTTGCATTGATATTCACAATCGGCTTAATAAACAGATTTTGTTTGATTCTGATTATCAATTTGCAGGTACAATCTACATGTATTTTACAGCATTTTAAAAACGAATAGGTCGGAAACCTTAAAATTTGACAGAATGGACGAAAACAAAAAAATTCTTTTGGTAGACGATGACTATGATATTTTAGAATTTATATCTTATAATCTAAGCAAAGAGGGCTATCAGGTTCAAACAGCTGCAAATGGCAAAATTGCTCTCGAAAGCGTTTCTCAATTTCAGCCAGACCTTATTATTCTAGACGTGATGATGCCCGAAATGGATGGGATTGAGCTGTGCGAGGTGCTGCGTAAAAAACCCGAGCTAGACCAAACTGTCATTGCATTTTTAACTGCTCGTGGCGAAGATTATTCTCAAATTGCAGGTTTTGATGCAGGTGCCGACGACTATATCAACAAGCCCATTAAACCCCGCTTGCTACTCAGCCGCGTCAAAGCGTTATTAAAGCGAAGCGGAAAAACTAGCTCAGGCTCACTATCCAACTCCAAAATTAAAACATTTGGCGATTTGATTATCGACCGCAGCCAATATCATATCCAAATTAAAGGTAAAGAAATAAGCATTCCCCGCAAGGAATTTGAACTGCTCGACTTTTTGACTAGCGAACCGGGGAAACTGTTCACACGCGAACAAATTTACCTCAAAGTTTGGGGCAACCAAGTGGTTGTCGGCGACCGAACCATCGATGTTCACATCCGAAAGTTGAGAGAAGTGATTGGCAACGACTACATCCAGACTGTAAAAGGGATGGGCTATAAGTTTGTGGAAATAGGATTAAACAAATAAACTCCTACAACAACTTTTTTAGCCAACCGAAGTACTTGAATGGCGGATATCGGAACGGCAAATCGATATAAGTTGGCGACGATACCACAGGCCTAAAATGGCTGAAGGTTTTAAAACTTTCGTATCCGTGATATTTCCCACTACCGCTGTGGCCAACACCGCCAAAAGGCAAATGGTCGTTGGCTATATGCATAATGGTATCGTTGATGCAGGCACCGCCCGAAGTCACTTGCCCCAACAGAGTTTTAGCCGATTTATCGTTTCCGAAATAATAAAACGCTAAAGGTTTCTCGTGCTGCTCAATTATTTCCAAAGCATCCTTAATTGTTCGATAAGTTAGAATTGGCAAAACCGGACCAAATATTTCTTCTTGCATCACTTTAGCATCTGGTAAAATATCAGTTAACAAAGTTGGTTCGACAAAGCGTTCATTGGCATTGGTCGTTCCACCGTACGCAATTTTACCTTCCTTTAAAAAAACATCCATGCGTTCGACAGCTCTGCGGTGGATCATTCGTGGGTAAAACGCACTTTGTTTGGCATCCTCACCATAAAATTTAACTAAGCTATGTTTTAAGGCTTCGATCAAAGATTTTTGAACCGATTCGTGTACCAGAATATAATCGGGGGCAATACAAGTTTGGCCGGCATTGATGGTTTTGCCCCACGCAATTCGACGTGCAGCAGTTTCGATTTGCGCCGTTTGATCGACCACACACGGACTCTTTCCGCCCAATTCCAAAACAGTAGGCGTCAAGAAACGAGCTGCAGATTGGGCTACAATTTTACCTACTGCGGTGCTTCCGGTAAAAAATATTAAATCGAATTTTTGATTGAGCAAATAGGTATTGGTAGGAATGCCTCCATTAATTACCGCAATATAATTTGTTTCGAAATGCTCAGTAATCAACTTGTCCATTAAATAGGCCGTTGAATTTGCATATTCCGATGGTTTTAAGATGGCTGTGCAACCCGAAGAAATGGCTCCCACCAAGGGATTAATCAGCAATTGAAACGGATAATTCCAAGGTGCAATGATTAATGTATTTCCCAAAGGCATCGGCTCGGTGTATGAGCTCGACGGCCACATAAACCAAGGCGTGGCAACACTTTGCTTGCGCGACCAATGCTTAAGCTTTTTAATGTGTAAATCAATTTCTTGATACACAATATTGATTTCTGTTAAAAACGATTCCTCGAACGACTTGTTTAAATCTTCTTTAAGTGCTGTTGCAATGGCAATTTCGTTTTTCTTAATCAACTTTTTAAGCACTTTTAATTGGCTGAGTCTAAATTTGATTTCGGTGCTTTGACCCGATTTAAAAAACAATCTTTGTGATTGTACTATTTCGTCGATACGATTTGAATCTGTTTCTAGAATATTCACGTCATTATTTTTATTTCTTTGATTTTAGATTTTTATTCTCACGCTTAAGCTTCTCAATTTCAAGATATTGAAAAAGCGCAACCAAAAAAATCCCAGCCGAGAATAGAATTCTGTATGAGGTCAAATCGAAAAAACGCATCACAGCAGCAGCTATGGTTAACACGGTGGCTATGATATAAATAATGGTTAATCTGTTCATTTTAAATTAGTTAAAGTATTAATATCTAGTAATTAAGAACTTCGAATTTATTATCATATAATCAATTAAATTGATCGTATTAAAATCAAAAAAAAGCTTGAAGATATTATTCTTTTTTAACTTTTTTAAGGAATAACATATTAAGTGCATTGGTTTTAAAATCACTGACATTGGGCTGAAAAAAACGAACAATTTCGTCGTAAAATAAAGGTACAACAGGGGCTTCGTCCAAAATAATTCGGTCCATCTGCCGATATAAATTCCAGCGCAATGAATCGTTGGTTTCGAGTAGCGATTTAAGGTACAAATTATCGAATTTAGCATTAGAAAAATGTGTATTGTTGGGTCCCTTGGGTGAGCGATTGGGGGTGTAAAACAGCGACAGATAATTTTCGGCATCGGGATAATCGGCTATCCATGAGCCTCTGAAAAATTCCAACTTAGAGGTCGAGACTTGGTCGCGAAAAGTGGCTCCTGAGCTAATTTCAATTTCGATTTTAATTCCAATTTCGGATAATTCGTGCTGAATAAATTCGCACAAATCGACATAATCGCTTGTGGTGGTCAACACAATGGGATTAAGCCCTTTCCCATTGGCAAATCCCGCTTTTTTGAGATAATACAAGGCCGAATCGGTAGAATATTGATATCCGATTAATGTTGTATCGAACGAAGCCAAGCCAAAAGGCACAAAGCCATTGATGGCAGGGCGACCAATATTATTTCTTAAAAAAGCTAACATCTTTTTGCGGTCGAATCCAAAATTGATGGCTTTTCGGATATACTTCTCCGAGACATGGCTTAAATTCGAATCGACCAAAAAGCCCAAATATTCGGTATTGAGATAGGGCGCTTTTTGCATGGTAATTAAAGCTCGATAGCGTTCCCTAAGTTCGCCGTCGTGTGTCAAAAGCTCGTCTTTATAGCTTTGGTGAACCCCCGAAATAAAATCGAGTCGACCTTTTCTGAACTCTAAAAACTCCGATTGTTTGTCGGTGATAAACCTTATGGCAATCCCTTCGATATAGGGTAAATGATTGCCCTTGTCATCGGTTTCGAAATAATTGGGATTTCTACGTAAAACCAACTTTTCGCCTTCTCTCCAGTTTTTGAGATAGAACGGCCCAGTTCCAATGGGATGGCTTCTGTAATCTTGCCCGTAATACCGTACCACTTCGGGTGCTAAAACCACACAATATGGCATGGTTAAAACTCCCAGAAAACCAGGAAACGGCTTTTTAAGTTGAATAATTAAAGTACTGTCGTTTGGTGCCCAAAAGCCTGAATCGAGTGTATCGGCATCGACATATTGCATCACCCAAGCTCCGGGCGAAGCGGTTTGCGAATCGGTCAATCGTTTAAAACTAAAGATAAAGTCGCTTGATTTGACTCGTCTAGTTTTCGAATTAAAAATCTGATGCGGATGGAATGACACATCGGTTCTCAGATTAAAAGTATAGGTTCTGGCATCGGCAGAAATACTCCAAGATTTTGCAATCGAAGGGACGATTTGATTGTCTTCGTTGAGTTCGACCAATCCGTTATAAAGTTGACTCACCGGCCAAATCACAGTCTGGCTTCGGGCAAAGGCCGGATCGAGCGTACTTACTCCTTTCGATTCGTTATATCTGAACACATCGACAGGTAATTTATTGTCGGAGGTACAAGCTTCGACAACAAAAATTAATGCTGTAATTAAAGTAATAAAATGAATTTTCGGAATTTTGAGCATCAGCTTGCAAATTGCACTATTCAAACAGGTCTTCCATTTCTTGATCGACATCGTTATTTAGAGCCACCATTTTTATAGCAGTAACGGCAGCTTCGTCGCCTTTGTTGCCATGCTTCCCTCCCGCTCTATCGATAGCTTGCTGCAAATTCTCGGTGGTTAAAACGCCAAAAATCACAGGAATTACGCCATCGACATTTAAATGAGTAATGCCTTGCGTTACGCCTTGACAAATAAAGTCGAAGTGTCGGGTTTCTCCTTGAATCACACACCCCAGTACAATCACCGCATCGACATTCATTTGTGTTAGAATATTGGCTGCAAAGGTCAGTTCGAAAGTTCCGGGTACATGCTTTACCATGATTTGGTCGGATGGTGTACCGTGCTTTTTGAGTGTTTTAATGGCACCGTCGAGCAGTGCATAGGTAATTTGATCGTTCCAATCGGCAACGGCTATACCAAATCGCATTTCTTTGGCAGAAGGAACTGTGTTGGGGTTATAAGAGGATAAATTTTTAAGTTTTGTAGCCACGGTGGTAGAATTATGAATTATGAATT
>DYOK01000032.1:0-3378 GCA_020720565.1 Acetofilamentum sp. | reverse complement strand
TAAATTAAGAATTCAAAATTAAAGATTAAGAATTCAAAATTGAGAATTCAAAATTAAAGATTTAAGATTAAAGATTTGAGTTTTCAACTTAAAGTTTTCTGATTAAGGTCTTCGCTCTTTTTATTTTTTTTGTAACCAACATTATTTCAATATCCTACCTTAATAGACCACAACAGAAAAATATACAACACACTTAATCATCTGATAGTAAAAAACGCTTTTTGATTGTATAAAGTCAATAAAAAATTTCGTTTAAGATAAAAAAAATCCCGAATTAATCGGGATTTCAAATTTTTTGTATCGCTCAATTTTTAAATCTGTCCAACAAGAAGTTATAATGACTTGTCGAATCAATTAAAGCCGTCGAACTTAGATTTTTAATCTGGTGATATATTTTTCAATCTTACGAGCTTCGTTCGATTTAGGGAACTCGGTTTTGATGGTTTCGTAAGTTTTAATCGCTTCGTCTTTTTGTCCAAGATTTTCGTATGCTAATCCCAATTTCATCAAAAATACTGGGGTTAAAAATTCGTTAGTTTTTCTTTCCGATGCTTTTTTAAAGTAAGATATGGCATCTTTAACATTACCTTTTTCGACATTTGCATCACCAATAGCGGCAATGGCCATTGTGGTAATCATTTCGTCGCCTGCATCAAAGCTTTCCAATTCGGCAATAGCTTTGTCGAATTCCCCTAAATTCAAATAGCAAATACCTGCATAATAATGCGCTAAAGAACCCGTTTTGGTTATGCTGTAATCTTCGGAAATTTGTAAAAAACCAGAAACTGAATTGCCATCGCCTTCTAATGCGATTTTAAAAGAATCCATTGCAAAATAGTTTTGAGCCATAAACATTTCGTCTTGTGCTTTTTGTTCGAGAGGCGTAACATAAAACTTCTGATAAGACATATACCCCACAATGATTAAAATAATGGCACCAATAATAATGCTCACACTTTTTTTGTTGTCTTCGATAAAACGCTCGGTTTTACTAAGCGAATTTTGGATTAACTCTAATTTATCGTCTCCAGTGGCTTGATTGTTATTTTTGCTCATAAACTTTTTTTTAAGGCTTTTTCCTATTTAATTTTAAATTGAATGTTTCTCTACTGTTAATGGTCTTAGACCTAATTTATCTTAACAACTTATTAAATTTCAACACTTTGTAATTTTTATCAATACCTCAGAAAACATTTTCAGTTTAATCTAAAACAATGTACAAAGCACTTTTTACATAAGAACGCAAAATTAATCTTTTCGGCAAAATAAAACGAATTTCATTCAAAAAATCTTCATCAATTTATGATTAAGGTCGTCAAGCTATTTGTTAATTTCGTAACTAGCAATAAACAAGGAGCTTATGTAATCAAAATACGAAATTAAATCATATAAAACACTTAAAATGAAAAATAAACTTTCATATCTGCAATTTGTACTAAAGACATTTATAAATAACCTTAAGTGCATTGCTTAATGTCAATATAATATCGAGTAACAAAATCGAATATTGAAAATATTCTAGGTAATTTTAAAATCGTCGGTATGCTTCGGTGCGTTTGAAAACTTCTTCCAAAATAGTTTTTTCGGTTTCGTCGAATACCAATCCACGACGCTCAAATACCTTTGAAGCCACCTCGAAAGCTTTTTTGGTCTGGTACACTTCGAAGCCCGAAGCTCCGCCCCAAGCGAAGGATGGAACAAAATTTCTCGGGAATCCCGAACCGAATATATTGGCCGAAACACCTACGACAGTGCCTGTATTAAACATGGTATTGATGCCGCATTTAGAGTGGTCGCCCATAACCAATCCACAAAATTGCAAACCGGTTTTTATAAAACGCTCGGTGGAATAATCCCACAATTTAACTTCTTCGTAATTATTTTTTAGATTGGAGTTATTCGAATCTGCACCAATATTACACCATTCGCCGATAACGGAGTTACCTAAAAACCCATCGTGTGCTTTGTTGCTATATCCAAAAATGACAACGTTATTGAGCTCTCCCCCCACTTTCGATTCGGGACCGATGGTAGTGGGGCCATAGATTTTGGCTCCGAGTTTTAAGGTGCTGTGTTCACACAAGGCAAATGGCCCGCGAATTAAGCTCCCTTCCATTATTTCGGCATTTTTTCCGATATACACGGGCCCTGCCGAAGCGTTGATGATAGCATATTCAGCCGAAACACCATCTTCGAAAAACACTTTCTCTTTTCCGATAATTTGGACGGTACTGCTGATATCGGCAGATATTCTACCTTGGGTAATCAGTTCGAAGTCGGATGCAATCTCGTCGCCGTTCCATTGGAAAATTTGCCAAGGACGACTCAAAATGTCGAGTTCACCTTCGTATTCGAGATTCGAATATTGACTTAATTCACCTGCAATAAATTGTTCCAGTTCTTTTTCTGTCAACCGAATGGCCAATAGTTGATCGTTGTATGTAAGTGCTTGTAGTGGCTTTAATAGTTTGATTTGCTCCACCACGGCATCGTCGGGCAGCAAAGCTCCATTAATCAGCACATTATCGGTCGAAATTACAATGGGAAATTTCTCTTGCAAGTACGATTCGGCTAAAAAACTACAAGTCGTATTTAAAAACCGATTCCATTTTTCCGAAATTTTAAGAATCCCAATTCTGATATCGGCCACAGGGCGCGTAAAGGTAAGTGGCAAAAGACTTTGACGTTCGGAGCCGTCGAACAAAATATAATTCATAATGTAAGGCTATTAAAAACAAAAGCAATGTTAATGATAAAAAAGGGATTTGCAAAGTGTTGAGGGCTTTACTGGACAAAAAAAGGAGCTGATGGTGCAAATCAACTCCTTTGTATGAATATTGAAAAAGATAATTTTTTTAATCATTTAATAACGATTGTAAATCTCTTTTCAGTTTAGGTAAATGTTTTTTTACTATTCCCAATACTTCTTCTTCATCTACTCCAAAATAATCGTGAGCAATAATATTTCTGCAAGCATAAATTTAACGCCAATAAATATTATTAGGTTCATCCCTAAATTGAGCCGACAATTTTCCGACTGCTTCACCTAATGCAATAAAATTCATCAATGTTGCATCATAAGTTTTATAGTCATTAACAATAGTTCGTTAAACTTTAACATAAATATTTGATTCTCAATAAAATAGGTTCACTAAAATTTGTTTAAGTCCTTTATATTCAGCAACTTAATAGATTCACCACAATCTGTATAAGTGATGACTACCAGGGAACAAAAAAACTTACAATCAACTGATATTTAATGTATTAGATAAATTATCAAATATTAACCAATAAAGCAAAGATGTTCAATAACAGCCGCCTCTATGCCTTGTTTATTTGTTGCGATGCTTGTCCTCCGCCTGATGCAGTCGATAAACC
>DYOK01000273.1 GCA_020720565.1 Acetofilamentum sp. | reverse complement strand
CGATGTGTAATAGTCAAATGGGTTAGCAAATCAACTAAAGCACCAGAGTCCCACCATTGGTTTGATGATTAAGTTGTAATTTTGACCTTCCAGATTGCCTGTATTTGAAATAATAACTTACAAAATCTCTAACCATTTTTAAAAACGAGAAATTGAATCTGATGAAATTACCGATTAAAATTTTAATTTTGCTGCTATGGGCATTGAGCTCGTGTCATTCGCAAACATCACAAAATGATACCATGAAATTTAAAGAACTCACACTCGAAGAAGCCCAAGTGATTCTACACAAGGGCACCGAACGCCCCTTTATGGGCGAATATACCTACACCAAAACATCGGGTACATACTTGTGTAAACAATGTGATGCACCTTTGTACCGTTCGACCGATAAATTCGAATCGCATTGCGGTTGGCCCAGTTTCGACGACGAAATTAAGGGTGCCGTTAAACGCGTCCCCGATGCCGACGGACGTCGCACCGAAATTGTCTGTGCCAACTGTGGCGGACATTTGGGACATGTATTCGAAGGCGAAGGCTATACTCAAAAAAACATCAGACACTGTGTAAATTCTATATCTATGACTTTTATGTCCGACCAACAAAGCATCGAGCCCACAAAAGACACCGCCATTTTTGCTGGAGGTTGTTTTTGGGGCATGCAACACCATTTTACCAAAGTAAAAGGTGTCATTTCCTCAGCCGTAGGATATATCGGCGGAACGGCTCGCAATCCTACTTATGAGCAAGTTTGCTCGCACACTACCGGCCATGTCGAAGCCCTTTTGGTCGTTTTCGACCCGGCACAAACCAATTACGAAACGCTGGCCAAGTTGTTTTTCGAAATTCACGATTTTACACAAACCAACGGGCAAGGCCCAGACATTGGCGAGCAATATTTGTCCGAAATTTTCTATGTCGATGCTGAACAACAAAAGATTGTTCAAAATTTGATGCAAATTCTCACCGAAAAAGGATACAAAGTGGCGACCAAGCTTCGACCTGCAGAAAAATTTTGGAAAGCCGAAGATTACCACCAAGATTATTACGAAAAAAAAGGAAGTAATCCATATTGCCATATCTACAAAAAGATTTTTTAGGCAATCGACCTATTTCGTAATATTTAAAAAAGCAATCGAGCAAAAAACGGCTTAATTGCTTTTTTTTGAATATTTTCAAATACAAAATTTAAAAAACTCTATTTTTGTATTTAAGTAACTCATTGCACTAATTCTAATTGATATTTATGAAAGAATTTTTACACACCTGTTTAGTATCTAGCTTTATGCTTTTAGGTTTATGGTCAAAAGCACAAACAGCAGGCAGCATGACCTTCAACTTTACCCAACAAGTTACGGGGCAAACCAAAAATGTATTAGCCGTTTGGATCGAAGATGCTTCGGGCAATTTTGTAAAAACCAAAATGCGTTTTTGGGGTAATGGCACCGACGACCATTTGCCCACTTGGGTGAGCAAATCGGCTCAAAATGTAACCGATGCCACAACTGGTGCTACACGAACTTCGAGTACAAATCCCTCTGCATTCGGGTCAAAAACTGTAACTTGGAATGGCACCAATGCTTCGGGCGTTTTGGTCCCAGACGGAACCTATACTATTTTTGTCGAAAGTGCTTGGCAAGGCAACTTAGCGGCCAATCAACACAACACCATTGTGTCGTATACATTTACAAAATCGGCAACTTCTACCATCGAAACACCTGCAAGTAGCACCTATTTTAGCAGCCTTTCGATTCAGTGGACACCTGAAGGAACTGGAATCGACCCTTTAGAAACCTTTGACAACATGAATCTATATCCTAATCCTGCTCATGATTTTTTCACAGTTTCTGTTCCTGAAAATAAAAAATTCGAATACGTAATTTACAACAAACTAGGGCAAGAGGTAACTGTTGGCCTTGTAAAATCAGGACAACAAACTATCGATATAAAAAACCTTGAATATGGTGTCTATTTTGTAATTTTAAAACAAGACTATCAAACTGTTTTTAAACATAAATTGCTCAAACAATAGGCATTGAAGTAATTTAAAATCAAGCACTAATCATATAGCACATACTGATAATTCATATTTTACAGCATATTTTTTTTGTAATCGATTTAAAAATTCCGACTTAGGTCTGACTTTTTAATATTCGAAATTAAATTATATTTTCTCAAAATCAATCTTGGTATAATCTAACTTTCTATATTTGGTATCGTAAATCAGCAAACCAAGCCATTCGAAATTAATTGCTAATTTTAAGCAGCAAATATTATGAAATCAAACATTTTATTTCTCATTTTTATTTTCAACATTTCTTCAATCTTCGCTCAAGATTTCGACTTATATAGCCGAAAAACTGACGATCAGGTTAATCTTCCGTTTGTTCAACAATCCACAGCGCTAAACGAGTTTCAATTGCTTTCGCGAAACGCTCGAATGATGGACATGGCGTATGCAATGGTAGTGCCTGGCTATATGCACTTTAAAGCAAAAGAGTACAAGACAGCCTACACTTTGTTGGGATTACGCAGCTTGGCTTATATTGGATTAAGTGGTGCTTATTTTAGTGGAAAAGCAAAAGGCAATACACTTTTTGGTCGGATAACAAGCACCAACGACACAAGCGGTCAAATTCAAATTTCGGACGAATGGAGCATTTCGAGCTCCGATTTAATTGCGGCCACATCAATCGCCGTCATTTTTTCGACCTATATGTACGATTGGATTCATGGTAAAATAATGCTCGAAAAAAAGCAAGAGTTAATTCGATACAAATACGGTCTAAAAATACAAATGGAAACAGGGAAACCCACGGCAGGCACTGCCCCACTTACCCCTTCTTTTTACTTTACTTACAG
>DYOK01000272.1 GCA_020720565.1 Acetofilamentum sp. | reverse complement strand
TAAAGATATTTTCTTCGTATTCAAACATATTGCCTTTGTCTAAAGATTTTTCTCCATTAATTCTTGTAATGTAATTTCGATTGCTTATCAGATTTGAATAATAAATTGACATTGTAGGTCGAATAATTATTTTATTTGAGATGTTGAAAATATCATAACCAAGATTACTGCTTATATCAATGTAATAATTTAGATTTTTTATTTGTGCAGGCAATTGCCCTATAACAATATCTTCGGTATCTAGAAAATAATATCCATATAATGTACGATAACCCATACGAGTAAGTGAAGCCGAAATTCCAAGCCTCATTTTGTTTTTTAAACTTTTTTCAAAACTAACACCATATTTAAAATAAAAATTGTTGATATTTTCTTCAGCAAACTCAATCTCGGTGTATTTGTACCTAGTGTCATTTATATTTGTGAATAAACCGATATGATATAATTTCTCATTTTGAGCTATTAAACTACCGGTCAAAAATAAATTTAATAATATCAATAACTTTCTCATCTCTATTTCTTTTAGGTTCGTCTGTTTCTTTTTGCAGTTCAATAATGTATAGCGTGAGTTCTTCCACCCGCTATAAAATCGAATAATGAATGTTATCGCCGTGGTAACTGTCTCTTCGGACCGTCAGCAAATCTTCGTATGAGCTGTGGGTGCCTTGCACTTTGGGGATGTACAGCGAACTAACCATTCGTTGAGCAATAAGCTCGAGCGGTGTGGCTGTCTTTTGGCCAATGGCCATCATGCTGGCTGTTTTTTGGTCGTCGCTCAAGTATTTGGCCATGCCACCATTCACAATACCGGGCATATAATAAATGCTGCGTACACCCGATTTTTGAGCCAATGGGGCAAAGCTGCCTGCAAAACCATGCAAAGCTCTTTTCGATGCCACATAGGCCGACGAACCCGAAAACTCGGCATCTTCGGCTACCGAACCCACATACAAAATGGTTTCTTTGAGCAATGGAAATAGTTTTTTAGTGATAAAAATGGGTGCCCATTCATTAATTTGGCTTACCATTTTAAACTCTTTTAAGCCCACTTCTGTGGCGCGTTTTAAACTACCGGTAGTCGCCGCTGTATGCACCAAATAATGGATTTCGGGATACTGTGCGACCATAGTTTGAGTCCATTTTTCGACTTCGATTGCTTGAGAAAAATCGCACAGATAAGCGTCCACTTCTGTTTGGTATTCTAATTTGAGCCACTCGACAAACTGAGTAAATTTTTGGTTGGGCGTACGATATTGCAAAACCAATCTTGCACCCCTCGATGCCGCTTCTTTGGCCACCGCTTGGCCAATTTCGCCCGATGCCCCAGTCACCACACAGATTTTATCTTTTAAAGACAAAATAGTATGCGATTGTTGCGTTTTTTGAGGAACAATATAAGTAAACGCACCGTTTTCGCCACCTAAACCTGCCGTTGCAGTCAATATTTTATCGCCAACTTGTAAGCGTTTGCTTTGTAACAAGCAACTCATTGCGGCAGGTATCGAGGCACCTGACAGATTTCCCTTTTCGTATTGAATCTCTTGAAAAACTTTTTTCATTGGCAATTCGAGGGCTTCCACCACGCCATGAACAATGGCATGTCCGGTTTGATGAGGGACAATGTGATCGAGCTCGTCGATGTCCCATTGCGATAGTTTGAGCACTTCTTTCGAATTGCGGATTAAATTTTCGGTAGCTCTGGTTTTAATTATATTGGCTTGCATGTACATGCGTCCCTTCGAAGTAGCACCCAGAAAATTAATCATTTGAGGGTCTTCGTAATTCACTATTGCAATGACGCCTTCGCGTTTGGTCGAAGCCACTTTGCTTAAAATGACAGCTGCGGCTGCGTCGGCAAAAGTCACAAATGGAACAAATTCGGTCGTTTCGATTAACAATTCCGACATGACCTCGGTATGGCAAATCACCACGTGTTGGGCTTGAGCATGGGTTTTTAAATAATCGATGCCGCGTTCTAAATTGTAGTTAAAACCGCCACAAGCCGAAGTCAAGCTCATGGTTTCGGTTTGATTCTCAAAATTGACAAAGTAAGCTTTAAGCGTTTCGGCTAATCCAGGTGCCTGCTCGTGAGGCGTTGCCGTACTAACCAACCAAGCCGATACATCTTCGGCATGTATGCCCGAGTCGTCTATGGCCATTTGAACCGCTTCAACGGCTAAATCTAAAGCGTTTTTTGCAGTGGCGTATTGGGCTTTGCTGGGCGGGAAAGGCACCACATGGCAACGGGTTTTAAAACCCATTTTGTGCTCGGCCATATATCTAAAAGGGGTTAAGTCGGGCTCTTTTAATAATGCAGCCTTGTAATTATCGCTTTGTTGAATTCGAGACCCATTAAAGTTTTTGAGGTAACCTTTTTCGATGGCTTGTTCCAATTCTTGATTGCTGACCTGATGTTCGCCAAAAGCATGACCAAGACCAGAAAATATATAGTTATGTGGCATTGTGGTATAAAGTGTTTAATAAAAACAAATTTAATGCTTATTGTTTAATGAGTCCAGTCTATGAAGTGGCTATTTTCATAAAAAGACTTATTTTGGATGAAATTTGTATTTTTTGAAATTTAAGTGATGCCTGAGCATCAGTTAATTTAGAAAGATGTAAATATCGGCAAAAGAAACTTTTTTGATATTGTTTGTTTTTAGACTGGACTCTTTAATACCACAATTTTAGATTTTGGTGTTAAATCTTTTTTCTGAGCTGTGAAAAATATCTTTGTGTAACTTTGTGTAGTTTTTGTGAAACTTTGTGTAACAGCGATTCCACAAAACACACTAAGTTCTCCACAAAACACACAAAGAACATGCAGACGTTAAACGAAAACGAAATTAGCATACTAAAGATTGGGATAACAGA
>DYOK01000271.1 GCA_020720565.1 Acetofilamentum sp. | reverse complement strand
TTCCCCCTTTGGGGGTTAGGGGGCTAGATATCAACAATCACAAATCATCAATCGAAAAGCTTCAATCAAAACATTAACGGATTATATTTGTATTAAATTTTAAATGCACTATTTAGTTAAAGTAGTCTATATAATAAAATAAAGGTTTTTAAAAGTATTAATAAAAGGTCGAAGACATCGACCGCAAAATTATATCAATATGAAAAATTGGATGGTAGTATTCAGTATGGTTTTATTAGTCAGTTGTAAGCAACAGCCTAAACAGGTTTTAAACAATATCACGGGCGATTTGAACGACGTTTTGGTGGTGATGGAAAAAGAAACTTGGCAAAATCCAACAGGTCAAAAACTTAAAGAAATTCTCGTAACGCCATACATGGGTCTACCTCAAGACGAACCCAGTTTTAAAGTATTTCAAGTGAGTCCAATGGATTTTAAAGATATTTTTAAAATTTACCGTAATATTATCGAAGTGCGTATCAACACTAAGTTGGATAGCGTTAAAATGGGTGCACTGAACGACGTGTACTCAAAACCACAATCTTACGTTTTGGTAGAAGGTCCAAGCTCTATCAAAATATTAGAATTTATAGAACTACACCAAACTCAGATATTAAATTTTTTCCATAATGCAGAGGTTAAACGCCTGCAAGAGAGCTATAAAAAAACCGTTTCGGCCGAAATTGTGAATCATATGCAAAAAAACTTTGGTATTAAAATTACAGTGCCTGCCAACTTTAAACTTGATATCCAGAAAAAAGATTTTACATGGATGAGTTTCGAATCGCCCAAAATGTCGCAAGGTATTTTGGTGTATCGTTACGCCTATACCGACACTGCACAATTCAATTTGGAACATTTGGTTATAATGCGCGATTCTATCTTAAAAATGTACGTTCCAGGGCCAGCGAAAGGTTCGTATATGACTACCGAAAAAGAGTTCCCGACACATTTTGAACCCAGTGTGGTCAATAATGAATATTCGGTTTGGCTCAATGGTTTGTGGAAAGTACAAGGCGATTTTATGGGTGGGCCATTTGTCAGTTATAGCTTTCTGGACAGCTCCAAAGCCAATATTATCTGTATCGAAGGGTTTGTCTACAATCCCAAAGAAGATAAAAGAGATTATATGATGCAGCTCGAGGCCATTATCAAAACAAAGCAATAATTTTTGTGAAACGTCCTAAAACTATTTCGAGTGTCTTAAAATTGGAAATATATAAATGGTTGAAGCTCGGCTGTGCGTGTTTGGTAAAGCAGAATTACTACAAGAAATGTGATGATGCCTTGAACTAATAAAGATGATTGGATAAACCAACCGCGGTATTTTTCCTTAATTGGTGTGGGAAGCCAATGGATAATTAAACCCACAAGTACCATTGCAAAAACAGTTTTAAATGCCCAAACTACATCGGGGATAATAAGGAAAGAAAACTGATTAGCGATCTGATTTAGAATGTTGTAACTACCTTCCATGGTGTCCGAACGGAACCAAATACGGGTAAACGATATAAAATTGAAAGTGATTAAAACGCCCCAGAAATGGCCCCAAAACGAGCTTTGTTTGCCAAATGGCGAAATTTTACGCCACGATTTGTAAACCACCAAGCCGATACCATTTAATCCACCCCAAATCACAAATTGCCAACTGGCACCATGCCAAAGTCCGCCTATCAACATGGTAACCAATAAGTTAATATTGGTGTTGATTTGGTGTAAAAATTGGGGCTGTAAACGGGTCAACCAAAACAAAATACCGGCTAAACCTGCAAAAATGTAGATAAGCCAAAATTTACCCGAAAGTAAAACTACAAAACTCAAAATAATGCTAACAGCGATGTAGGTAAACCAAGTGCCACTTCGGTTTCCGCCCATAGGAATGTACAGATAATCTTTGAGCCATGTGGACAGCGAAATATGCCATCGCTTCCAAAAATCGGCCACATTGGCGGCTTTGTAAGGCGAATTAAAATTGAGCGACAATCTAAAACCCATTAACAAAGCAATACCAATGGCAATGTCGGTATAGCCCGAAAAATCGGCATAAACTTGCAAAGAATAAGCATAAAGCGCCATCACATTCTCAAAACCAGAATACGACAAAGGATTGTCGAATACCCTATCGATAAAGTTAACAGCAATGTAATCGCCAATTAACATTTTTTTGATTAATCCATTTAAAATCAAGAACAAAGCATGGCCAAATTCGGCTTTGCTAAGTTTGTATTCTTGGTAAATTTGTGGGATAAATTCTGAGGCTCGAACAATAGGCCCAGCCACCAATTGCGGAAAAAAAGATACATAAAAACCAAAATCTAAAAATCGATCCACGGGTTTTAATTCGCCTCGATATACGTCGATAGAGTAAGAAAGGGTTTGAAAGGTATAAAACGAGATGCCGACTGGTAATATAATTTTGTCGATGTCGAAATGGCTCCCACTAAAGATATTGATAATTTGAGCAAAATAATTGACTGGCGTAAAGTGGGTTCCAAACAAATGATTGATATTATCGATATAAAAATAGGCGTACTTAAAATAACTGAGCAATAGTAAGTTAAGCGTTATGGTTAGAGCCAAAAGCCATTTTTTTCGAGTAGGCGAAGGTGTTTTGTAAATGAGTTTGGCAATGTTAAAGTCGGAAAAGATGGTAAAAAGCAAAAGAATAAAGAAAATACCGCTCGTTTTATAATAAAAAAAGACACTGACAAAAAACAAAAAAGCATTGCGCAAAGGCTTTTGTTTATATATGACCGTATAAATCGACAACACAAAAGCAAAAAAGCCCCAAAAAAATAATCCAGTGAAAATCAAAGGTTGATTGGGCTGAAAAAAAAGAATGTCTTTTAGATATGAAATCAAAATCGGGAAAATTTCGGCAAATATAGGTGTTTTTTAGGCACTAAGGTCTTCGACCTATTTAAT
>DYOK01000031.1 GCA_020720565.1 Acetofilamentum sp. | reverse complement strand
TTTTAACAAAAAAAATGCTCCCCGAACCAACGAGGAGCATTTTTTATTATTATAAGGTTGTAATTAAATCACACCTTGATCGATCATAGCATCCGCTACTTTAATAAATCCAGCGATGTTAGCACCTTTTACGTAGTTAACATAACCATCTTTTTGAGTACCGTATTTTTTAGCAGCTTCGTGAATGCTTACCATAATACCATGTAATTTTTGGTCAACTTCTTCGGCTGTCCAATTTAATTTCATGCTATTTTGAGACATTTCTAAACCAGAAGTAGCTACACCACCAGCGTTAGAGGCTTTACCAGGTCCAAACAAAATTTTGTTTTCGATAAAGAAATCGGTAGCATCTAAAGTTGTAGGCATGTTAGCACCTTCCGATACACACATTACACCGTTTTTAACTAAAGTTTTAGCATCTTCGATATTCAACTCGTTTTGAGTAGCACAAGGAAGTGCAATGTCAACTTTTTGTTCCCAAGGTTTTTTACCAGCATGGAACGTTACACCAGCAAATTTATTAGCCAAAGGAGCAACTACGTCGTTGTTAGAAGCACGTAAATCTAACATGTAATCGATCATTTCTGGAGTAATACCATTTTCGATGTATACATATCCATCAGGACCAGAAATAGTTACTACTTTAGCACCTAATTGGCTAGCTTTAGTAGCAGCACCCCAAGCAACGTTTCCGAAACCTGAAATTGCAACTCTTTTTCCTTTGAACGATTCACCTTTGGTAGCAAGCATTTCTTTAGCAAAATACACATTACCAAAACCGGTAGCTTCTGGACGAATTAGAGAACCTCCCCAATTCAAACCTTTTCCGGTTAAAACGCCAGTGTGCTCGTTACGTAATTTTTTGTACATTCCGAACATGTAACCAATTTCGCGTCCACCAACACCGATATCACCAGCAGGCACGTCGGTTTCTGGTCCAATATGACGGAATAATTCACTCATAAAAGATTGGCAGAAACGCATGATTTCTTTGTCAGATTTTCCTTTAGGATCGAAGTCAGAACCTCCTTTACCACCACCCATAGGCAAAGTAGTTAAAGAGTTTTTGAAGATTTGTTCGAAACCTAAAAATTTCAAAATTGAAACGTTAACACTTGGGTGGAAACGCAAACCACCTTTGTATGGTCCAATTGCACTGTTGTACTCAATACGATATCCTCGGTTAACTTGGATATTGTTATTGTCATCTAACCAGCTTACTCTGAACTGAATTTGACGCTCAGGCTCAACAATTCTTTCGATGATTTTGTTGGCATCATACTGTGGGTTTTGGTTAACAAACTCCTCGATAGAGCTTAATACTTCCTTAGCAGCTTGAAGGAATTCTACTTGACCTGGATTCTTAGCTTCCAAGTCGGCCATTATTTTATTAAGATTCATAGGTAACTAGAAAAATTATTGTTTTTTAATTTTGACTAATAAAACTGGAACAAAGATAAGCGTAAATTTTAATAGCGTGGCATGAAATAAATCAAATCTTTATATGCTATAAATCACATTTATCGAGATTTTTACATTTGTTGCTTACCAATCAAAATTTTAACAGCAAAGGATTATGTAAATCAAAATAAAATACTAATTTTGCGGTCTTAAATTTTAATATAAATCAACAATGAGTTATTTAACAAACGAAAAGAAGGTTGAGCTTTTTAGCCAATACGGAAAGTCTAATACCGATACAGGTTCTCCTGAGAGCCAAATAGCGTTATTTTCATACCGTATTACCAACCTCACAGAACACCTTAAAAAAAATAAGCACGATTACAGTACACAACGTTCGTTGCAAAAATTAGTTGGTAAACGAAGAGGTTTGCTCGATTATCTTAAAGACGTGGATATCAATAGATACCGTCACATTGTTAAAGAACTGAATTTAAGAAAATAATTCGTTCACTAACGAAAACAAAAAGGAGCCGCATAGCTCCTTTTTTTGTTAGAAACATTTCGCCAAATTACACAATTCAAGAATGATGATGGATCATTTTATAATGTGAGATTTTAGAGGAAAAATTTAGCATTTAATGATCAATGGTTAACGATGTAATTAACTTCCGACTTGTAATACCAAAAACACCTTCAAATGTATTTGGTATAATTTACTATTGTTACCTTGAAACAAAAAAAACGAATCAACAAATAAAACTTTTAAAACTCATTGATATATTGTATCTTCACGGCTGAAAAAATAAAGACGAAAAATATGTACAATGAAATTAAAAAGACCATTCAGATGCCTGATGGTCAGACGATTGAAATTTCGACCGGTAAATTGGCCAAACAAGCCGATGGCTCTGTGGTCTTAAAAGTAGGACAAACCATGATGTTGGCCACTGTGGTTAGTGCACCCGACGCCAAAGCTGATGTGGATTTTTTACCCTTATCATGCGAATATAAAGAAAAATATGCCTCTGTTGGACGTGTTCCCGGTGGATTTTTAAAACGCGAAGGTCGTTTATCTGATTACGAGATTTTAATCTCTCGATTGATGGATCGTGCACTTCGCCCCCTTTTCCCAGAAGATTATCATGCCGAAACATTTGTTAATGTCATTTTAATGTCATCTGACAAAGATATTTACCCCGATGCTTACGCCGGTTTAGCAGCTTCTGCCGCTATTGCCGTTTCAAATATCCCATTTAACGGTCCCATTTCGGAATGTCGTGTGGCACGAATAGAGGGAAAATTATACATTAACCCGACGGTAAGCCAACTCGAGAAAGCCGATATCGACATGATTGTGGCAGGTACCATCGATAACATTAACATGGTCGAAGGCGAATTTGCCGAGATCTCGGAAGTAGAAATGCTCGAAGCCATAAAATTGGCCCACGATGCCATTAAACTACAATGTCAAGCACAAATTGAATTTGCCAAAGAAGTTGGAGCAACCGAAAAACGTGTGTATTGCCACGAAACGCACAACGAAGATATTAGAGCGAAAGTTTGGAAAGAAACTTATGACAAAGCATATGCTATAGCTCGTGAGTGTAACGCTAACAAACATTTACGTTCCGAAAAATTCTCGGCTGTTAAAGTTGAATTTTTAGCTCAATTTAGCGACGAAGAACGTGCGGCATACGAAAAATTTGTCAAAGTGTACTACCACGATGTCGAAAAGGAAGCCGTTCGAAAAATGATTTTGAACGAAGGAATCCGTTTAGACGGACGTAAAACCAATCAGATTCGACCCATTTGGAGCGAAGTCGATTATTTACCTTCAACACACGGATCTGCTGTATTTACAAGAGGCGAAACTCAATCGATAACTACGGTAACTTTAGGCTCAAAATTAGACGAACAAAGAATCGACGGTGCAGTAATTGCCACAACCGAACGTTTTACCTTGCATTATAATTTCCCCCCATTTTCAACTGGAGATGCCAGAGCACCCAGAGGCGTTAGCCGTCGCGAAGTTGGACACGGTAATTTGGCTCACCGAGCTTTAAAAGGCATGGTTCCAAAAGACACCGAAGGTAACCCCTACTCTATCAGAGTGGTATCGGATATTTTGGAAAGCAACGGTTCTTCGTCGATGGCGACTGTTTGTGCCGGATGTTTGGCTTTGATGGATGCAGGAGTAAAAATGAAAGCACCTGTTTCGGGTATTGCAATGGGTTTGATTAGCGATTCGAAAACTGGTCAATTTGCCGTATTATCGGACATTTTAGGAGATGAAGATCACTTAGGCGATATGGACTTTAAAGTTACAGGTACTTCGAAAGGAATTACAGCAACCCAAATGGACATAAAAGTAGATGGCTTAACTTTCGATATTTTAGAAAAAGCACTCAATCAAGCGAAGGAAGGTCGTGCTCATATTTTGGGCGAAATGATGAAAACTTTGTCGGCACCCAGAGAAGACTACAAGCCACATGCTCCACGTATCGAACGAATCGAAATTCCTCAAGATATGATTGGTGCCGTTATCGGACCCGGTGGAAAAGTTATTCAAGAAATTCAAAGAACTACAGGTACAATCATTACCATTGAAGAAGTAGGTAACTTGGGAATGGTTGACATTTCGGCTCCAGATTTAGATTCGATTTCGGCGGCTCGTGCCCGTATCAAAGGCATTGTTGCTATCCCCGAAGTTGGCGAAGTGTATCCTGCCAAAGTAAAAAGCATTGTCGATTTTGGTGCTTTTGTCGAATTTTTACCAGGAAAAGAAGGTTTACTTCATATTTCGGAAATTGAATGGCGTCGCTTAGACAAAGTAGACGAAGTTCTTAAATTGGGCGATCAAATCGAAGTCAAATTATTGGGTGTAGAGAAGAATGGGAAATACAAACTTTCCAGAAAAGTATTGTTGCCACGTCCAGAAAAAGAAGAGCCAAGGTCGTAGACCTTTTTATTCAGATTAAATTGCTTTATCAGAAGCATTTGCATTATACAAAAAGGGTCGAACAATTACGTTCGACCCTTTTTTTTGGAACACATGGCAAATCAGATAATTAATTCCTTTATCTTTTTTTAAAAAGTTTGCTCTTCTAATTTGAATACAGCTTTTTCGCGAACTCCTTTTGGCGTTTCTTGAAGCGTGCAGCATTCGTGATATAAATCGTGTTCGAAAAACAAGACCCATTCACCATTTACGGCACGTTCGAAAAAGTCTTTTTTATCTTCGAGGGTAATAAGTGGTCTTGTGTCGTAGGACATAACATAAGGCATAGGAATATGTGCTGTAGATGGCAGCAAATCGCCCATATAGGCTACCGACTTTCCATTGCAATTCACAACAGGAATCACTTGACCGTCGGTATGTCCATTGTATAAAAGCACTTGTACATTGGGTAAAATTTCGCCTTCTTTTTCGATAAAACTCAACTTGGCTTTTTCGATGATGGGCAAAATATTTTCTGTTAAAAAAGATGCTTTTTCGCGGCGATTGGGGTTTGTTGCCCACTCCCACTGAGCACGACTGATCCAATAAGTTGCATTAGGGAAAGTGGGAACGAGTTCTCCATTTGTGTTATAACGAACCGATCCGCCCACATGATCGAAATGCAAGTGCGTCAAGATATGATCGGTAATATCTTCGGGCGAAAAGCCATATCGTTGGAGCGATTGTTCCAAAGTATCGTCACCATTTAAATCGTAATGCCCAAAAAATTTAGCATCTTGTTTATCGCCAACACCGCTGTCGATTAATATTTTTCTGTCCCCATCGACAATTAGGAGGCAGCGCATCGCCCAATTGCACAAATTATTTTCGTCGGCCGGATAAAGTTTGCTCCAAATAACCTTTGGGACTACGCCAAACATAGCGCCACCATCCAATTTTAAGTTTCCTGTTGGTATTGAATATAGTTTCATATTGATTGGTTTTTTTTATTATAATAAGGATAGTATAGCAAATAAAAGAAAGAAGGCCTTCGAGCAATTTTGGTTTTTGTAATTCACATTTAATATGCTCTATGCCTAATTAATTCTGGTATTACAAGGGCTAAGTGCAAAGATATCAAAAAATTTTGTGGCATATTAGCTCATAATAAAAGTAAGTCAATTTTTGGTTTAGAAACGCTACTGATTGTAGAGCTCCTCGGAATACTGTTCTACCCAGCTTGCAAAGGCTTCTTTTTGACTTTCGTTTAGAAGTGCATCTTGATGCATCGAAGTATAAATTTTCATTGGCATTTCGTCCATCAGAATTTCATCGGCACACTCGTCAAGTACTTTAATTTTTTCTACTGAGCTAAGTGTGTTCCAATTCGAGAAATTAACATGCTTGCGCCCTTTTTGAACGTCATAGTTCACTAACCACTTGACTGGGGCGATATATCCATACCATGGTGTTTTGGTATCGTTAGAGTGGCAATCGTAGCACGATGTTTTTAAAATTTGAACAATATCGGCTGGCACTGTATTGTTTTGGATTAAATCGCCAGGGTTTTTAGATTGATTTTCTACTTTAAATATGGGCAAAAACTGTATCAAAACTAATAGAATTGCTACAGATAATAATATTTTCTTTTTCATAATTAAGGTCTTTGAACTATTTCTAATTTTAGTAACTAACTATTTATAAATTTTCTAGCTTAATAAAATACAACATTAAATTACACCTAATACTTACTTGTTTTTTAAATGATTTTATTCTTTAGGGCAACGAACAATAAAAAAAATGAACAATACTTTTTATTTTTAAAAATCAAAGTTATTAAAATTAAGCTATTTAGCTTACAAGAAAAAAGGGATTACTCTTTGTCTCAAAAAAAATATCAAGCTTCTTGTTAGAAATTTGATATTCCAATTCGATTAAGCTAGTTTATTTTGCACCTAATTTCTTAGCCTCGGATTGAGCCCATGCGATAATTGCCGATTTTTCGGTTTCGGTGAGTGCTTTATCTGGATTTTTCTCCAAGAAGCCTTTGGGTGGCATTGAATTGTTCTTAACCTCATCTGCAATTTCTAGAAATTTAGCCATTTTTTTAGGACTCGGATAACCATCGGCGGATAATAACTTATCGAAACTCAGTTTAGTTTTACCTTTTAAGTTTTTAGATGCATCGTTATGACACATGGTACACGACTTATCTAACGCAACTTGTACATTGGCTGGAACTTGAATTGCGGCTTGATTGCTCTGCTCAATGGGTTTGTTTTTATAATTTGTAAAGCTCAACATAGCTAAGCCAGAAACTAACAAACTGATAATGAATACTTTTTTCATCTGTTATAAATTTAAATTTATTTAGAACAATTCTAAATAAAATTTCATACTAAAGCAAATTTTTTTGATGAATTAATACGATATTTGCAAAAAAATGAATGTAGAAGATTGGTTTATAGCTATTATATTGCATTAATAACTTTGCACAATATTTACACTGTAAACCCGATCTAATTTAGTCAATTTGGTAATTAATAAGAATTAAAACAAATAGGCCGAAGGCAATAATTCAAAAAAATTAGCTATTTAACAATATCACATCAAAATTCAAAAAAACACACTACACAATGCGAGCTATAATATCAGATAAAGCAAAGTATTCAATACTAATTTTATTAATTATATTTTTTGCTCCGTCATGGGCACAAAAGAATTTTACAATTAGTGGCCAAATCAAAGACAAAGAAACTGGCGAAGACTTATTTGGTGCCACTATTATTGTAGAAAACCTAAAAGGTGTAGGAACCACTACCAATATGTACGGATTCTATTCTTTGACTCTTCCTGCTGGTGAACACCAATTGGTGTTTTCGTACATTGGGTTCGAAAATATTGAGTTTAAAATCAATTTGACACAAAACGTCAAAAAAGACATTCAATTGGGCTCGAATTCGACTCAAATAAACGAAGTGGTGGTTACCGCCGAGAAAGCCGATAGGAATGTGAGTTCGACGCAAATGAGCGTTGCAAGGCTCGACTTAAAAGAAGCCGAAGCACTGCCCGTTCTTTTTGGTGAAAGAGATATATTAAAAACCATTCAATTGATGCCTGGCGTTCAGTCGACAGGCGAAGGTAGTTCTGGGTTTTATGTAAGGGGTGGCAGTTCCGACCAAAACTTAATTTTATTGGATGGTGCCCCTGTATACAATGCTTCGCATTTGCTCGGATTTTTCTCTGTTTTTAACTCCGACGCACTTAGAGATGTTCAGCTTTACAAAGGTGCTATCCCCGCCGAATATGGTGGACGTTTGTCGTCGGTGATGGATGTAAAAATGAAAGAAGGCAATAGTAAAAAACTGGAAATTAATGGCGGCATAGGATTAATTGCCTCTAAATTGACCATCGAAGCCCCCATTGTTAAAGACAAAGGTTCGTTTATTATTTCGGGTCGAAGGACCTACGCCGATTTATTTTTAAAATTATCGAACGACGAGATGCAAAATAAATCGAGTCTCTATTTTTACGATTTGAATCTAAAAGCCAATTACCAATTAGGGGCAAAAGACCGCTTATTCTTATCGGGTTACTTTGGAAAAGACCACTTTGGATTTAGCGACATTTTTGGTTTCGACTGGGGCAATAGGACCGGAACCTTACGTTGGAACCATACTTTTAGCGACAAATTATTTTCGAATACTTCGTTGATATACAGCGAATACAACTATAAAATTAGTATTAAAAGTGCTGACTTCGAAATTGGTTCCCGAATTAAAGATTACAATCTAAAACAAGATTTTGATTACTATTTGAATCGAAATATGAAGCTAAAAATTGGGGGCAATGTAATTCATCACACCTTCGACCCAGGCTACCTTGAGTCCAATAACGACAACCTCAATTCAATCGATGTACAAAACAAGTATTCGCTCGAAAGTGCTTTGTACATTAGCAACGAGCATAAAATTGGCGGCCGATTGACCTTCACTTATGGCTTAAGATATTCCAACTTTAATCAAATTGGACCTGGCGATTTTTACACTTACGACTCTGAAGGCGAAGTAAAAGACACCAGTACAATCGGCAATTGGGAAAGTGTAGCCTCTTTCAACAATCTTTCGCCACGATTGGGGGCACATTTTACATTAAACGAATCCAGTTCGATAAAAGCATCTTACTCGAGAACTACACAATATTTGCATTTGATGTCCAATTCTTCGACTGGCACACCACTCGACATTTGGTTACCCAGTTCAAACAACATTTGGCCAGAATTGGCCGATCAATATGCGATAGGATATTTCAGAAATTTTAAATCAAATTTGTACGAATTCTCAATCGAAGCCTATTACAAAACGATGGATCGGGTGATTGATTTTAGACCTGGTGCCGAAATCAATCTTAATCCTACTATCGAAGGCGAGCTTTTGTACGGTAAAGGCAGAGCGTTTGGTTTAGAATTTTTTGTAAAAAAATCGCAAGGGAAATTTACAGGTTGGATTAGCTATACTTTGGCTCGAAGTCAGCGACAAATTGAGCAAGTTAATAACGGTAATTGGTATTCGGCCAAACAAGACCGTATACACGACATTTCGGTTGTGGCCATGTACAAACTTTCGAAACGGCTCGACATATCGGCAGTGTGGGTCTATTATACGGGTAATGCGGTTACTTTCCCTTCGGGTAAATACGAAATTGAAGGCGAAACCATTAATTATTATACCGAACGAAATGGTTATCGAATGCCCGACTATCATCGATTGGATTTAAGTTTAACCTTGAACAATAAACGAACTAAAAGCTATATCGATCCCGAATCGGGCGAAAAAAGAGAAAAGAAAAAGCGTTTTGAGTCGAGTTGGAATTTCTCAATTTATAATACTTACATGAGAGAAAACGCATATTCTATCACCTTTAGACCAAACGAAGACGACCCTAAAAAGACAGAAGCGGTGCAATTGGCTTTGTTTAAAATCATCCCTTCAATCTCTTACAATTTCAAATTTTAAGATCTTAGCCAAATAAATTAAAAAAACAATTAAAGGACTTAGTTTAATTTAATGTCGTATTTAATCAAGTCTGACAATTGATAAACATCTAGTTACAAATATATTAAATAGGTCGAAGACCATAGAAATCAAAACATATGAAAACAATATCTTTCCCCATTTTAATTTTTCTAAGCATAATTTCTATTTTAACGTTTAATGCTTGCGAAAAAGTAATCGATATCGATTTAAACGAATCGAATCCTCAACTGGTTATCGAAGCATTGGTGCTCGACAGTATGGTGCCTGCAACTGTTAAAATTAGCCAAACAGCAAGTTTTTACGAATATAGCGATTACGTTAAAATCAACAATGCGGTTGTGAATATATCCGATTCTGACGGCCATATTTTTCCGCTCAATTCTATTGGCAATGGAATTTATACCTCCGATAGTTTATTTGGAAATAGTGGAAAAGAATATCGGCTTAATGTGGTGTACAATGGTCAAGTGATTACTTCGGAATCGACAATTCCACAAAAAATTAATATCGATTCGTTAAGTTACAAGCCTTTTGAATTGGGGTTTGGTGATGAAGAAATGTTTATGGTTTATTTGTATTTCAACGACCCAGTAAATATCGAAAATTTTTACCGTTTTAAAATTTACAAAAATGGTCTGCTTGAAAATGGATTAAGGGCATATAACGACCAGTATATTAACGGGCAAAATGCTAAAGTAAACGTAGGACAATTCGAAAAAGGTGATACCGTTTATGTAGAGTTGTACTCGGTCGATTACGCCAATTATTTGTACTTTAAGACTTTATCTGATGCTAGTGGCAGCGATAATCCAGGAAACCCTGTGAGCAATTTGGAAGGTGAGAATTGTTTAGGATACTTTGGTGCTTATGCTTTTTCTTTTGACACCATCGTGATTAGATAGTTTTTATTCATTTTGATTGTGCTGAATAAAAAATAAACATAAAGTCTTAATTGCTCCATCTAATTCGACTTACCAACGAATCTTCGGTGTATTTTACCGCAAAAGCATCGGGAAATTGATCGATATACAATTGTTTAAGTTGGTTTATCGGTTCCAAATTGGGACTATATCCCAAGGTATATTTGTATTGCCCCGCAATCCAATGCTCTTCGACATTTTGAACGTGTTTAAACTCTTCGGAGTTTGGTGCGATTCGATTTTTCGAAGATTTGATTTGCAAACGGTAACTCAAATCTTTATTTTCTTTTTTGGTCTTTTTAGCTTTTTCTTTTTTCAATCCCTCTTCGTCGACCACAATTGTTTTTCCAAAATCGAACAAAGAATAATGGATATAACGCTTAGGATTTTCTCGAATATCGATTAGTAAGCGATCCAAATCTTTTGCGGAATTTTCTAAGTGCTTGTATAAGGTGTCGTTGTTGATTAACTGCCCCATTGACCCCTCCCCTTTGTTAATTTTAGTCAGAATTTGATTGGCTTCGGATAAAGCAGAATTGGCGTTATTGATGGTCGATAATAATTTAGATTTAGCTAAAGAATCGGAAACCAAAGCAAGATTTTTGATAATCAATTCTATTTGCTGGTTGTTGTTTTTTAAATTTCCACTAATCGATTCGATATTAGAAAAAATATGATTGAGTTTCGCTCTATTGTTGGTTAAAATACTATCGAGCTGAATCGAAGTGTGACTAAGTGTTCCTAAAGTACGGTTCAGGTTAAATAAAGCCCCATCGATATTGTGTTTATTTTGATTGTTAAAAATATCTTTAACCACTTTCATGGCGTCTTCGATGCTGACCATTAAATCTTCGGCTTTAAGTTTAAGGGGTAACATTTGAGCACTAACTTGCTCCTTTAAATCTTTCTCAACTTCCGAAATAAGTGTATCGCCAGCAGATAATTGATTTTTTCCATTACCTAAAGAGAGCACAATTCCTTTACTCCCCATCAAATCTAGCGAACTGATCATGGCGATAGTCGAATCGTTTAATAGAATATTATGATCGATAGTCAACTCCACTAAAATAGTTTGCTCTTCATCAATTACCAAATCTATACTCTTAATTTGCCCAACCTTAAACCCACTAATAAGCACTGGGTTAGAGACCATTAAGCCCTGTACATTTTCATATTTAACAAAATAATTGTTCTCAACTTGAAAATAATTGTTGCCTTTTAGGTAATTCAAGCCAAAAATAAGCGACACAATGGCCCCTACAATTACAATTCCGATGAGTACGTATCGAGAAGATTTCAATTTTAAAATATTTTAATCACAAATTTAATGGTTTAATTCTTTCAGAGCATCTGTAATAGAAATTTTTTTCTGTCCTTTAAATGCCACTACAAATGCATCTGGGAATTTTTCCCTTACTTTTGTTTGCAGTGCTTTGGCTTTTTCGAAATTGATTTCATGCCCAGCAGTATATTTATATATGCCATCAGTTTGATACTCATTTACTTTCTCGATACCCTCAAATTTTTTCGAGTTTTTAGAATACGACTTGGGTGAACTTAAAAATTGTACTTCGAAATGTATTTGCTCGGTCTCGTCCAAAACCTGCACTGGTTTATATATGGCTTCTTGAACCGTCGTATCGGGCTCAATTACGGGTTTATCGTCAGGCACACTGGAATCGTCGGTATCAATTGGGCCATCGAGCTCAATTTTATATTTCTTGAAAGCTCTGTATATGGCACTTGCCATGTATTCTTTACCTTTATCCGAAAACAAGAAACGAGCTTCGGCATCGTGCGAAATAAACCCTAACTCGACCAATACACTGGGCGATTCGTTTTTCCATAATACAAACAAAGGGCCTTGCTTTACGCCTCTATCTTTTCGACCAATTCGTTCTGTAAACTGATTTTGAATTAGTTGTGCCAAACGAGTACTTTGTTTTAAATGAACATTTTGAAAAAGCGAAAAGATGATATAGGCTTCTGGAGATTGTGGGT
Source organism: Acetofilamentum sp. (assembly GCA_020720565.1). Lineage (GTDB taxonomy): Bacteria > Bacteroidota > Bacteroidia > Bacteroidales > JAFGXI01 > JAFGXI01. The sequence goes on along the minus strand of DYOK01000031.1, from coordinate 5,393 downwards.
CGATATTACCATAAGTTTTTTTGTAATCATCTTCTTTCATAATGACCTCATTTTCTTTTTGAACCACTGCAAAATTCTTTGCCGACTTGTCCAAACCCATCACAAAAGACTCCGTACCAAACGCTTCTTTATTTTCAGCCGAATTGGCATGAATCGAAATAAACAAATCGGCATTGACCTTATTAGCAATTTCGGCACGTTTGATTAATTCTATAAACACATCGGTTTTGCGTGTGTAGATCACCTTGACTCCAGGTATGTGTTTTTCGATATATTGACCCAATTTGAGCGACACGTCGAGCACCAAATCTTTTTCGTAACCAAATTTACTCACCGCACCAGGGTCTTCTCCGCCATGTCCAGGGTCGATAACAATGGTTTTAACTGTTTGTTGGGTATTTTGAGAAATAGTTCGTAAAGGCGTGTTGACTAATAAAATTACAATCAGAATTATCAGTTGGAATCTCTTCATTTTTTATTCTATATATGGTGTTTCAACGCTATTCTTTAAGTGCCAAAGTTAGTATTTTTGAACAAATTGACAAGACCTTGTGGAATGGCTAAAAAAATCTAATTTTTGTTTATTTTTGTCGTTTTATTGAATTTTACAAAAGTATGATATAATTTGATATTTATTCTACTTGACCTTACAATGCGAGTGAGTTAGAGAATGAAGTTTGTACAGGAAAAAAGATACTTTTTTAAATGCAATAATATATAATTTTTTTTCGTTACGATAAAACAAGCTGTTTGAATGATTTGTCATCGTATTTTTAGTCTAATATATTATTAAACAATTAGTTTCAAAAGACAAAACCATACTAGATCAACACATATTTCGTAATTGCATATTAAAATAAAGTTTAAAAATATACAAAAATAGAACCAGATTTTGAGCTCTAAGTTTTACAAGTTTTTTGATTTTTTACTTTCGTCAATTGGCACAAGAACCTTATATTATTTTTGGTTTGTTGGCCTTTTTTCGATTTCAACGGGTTCGTTTGCTCAAAACATTATCGATTCGGTTTATGTTCCCAATCTCATTCAGCATACACCCGACAGCATTCTAATTGCACCCACTGACACAATTCGCCCCGATTCGGCAGCCGTTAAACCCAAAAAGAAGCCGCTAGAATCTGAGTTTAAATACCAATCGAGCGATTCTACCGATATCGACCTTGAACTGAAACAAGTTAAACTCTACAGGAATGCTCAAGTCAATTACCAAGGAATAGAACTTAAAGCCGCCTATATCCTCCTGGATATGAATACCAAAACCCTTATGGCTTATGGTAAAAAAGACTCGCTTGGCGAAGTGTATGGCAAACCACAATTTAAAGAAGGGAAAGAAGAGTTTACAGCCGACTCGATGGTTTACAATTTCGAAACCAAGAAAGGCATAATAAAAGGCGTTTTTACGCAACAAGGTGAAGGCTATCTGCACAGCGAAATCAATAAAAAACTTGCCAACAACGAAATTTGCATCAAAAACGGGAAATATACTACCTGCGACCACGAGCATCCACACTTTTACCTGGCCTTAACCAAAGCCAAAGTTATACCCGACGATAAAATTGTATCGGGACCTGCATATTTGGTTATCGAAGATGTCGTTCTACCTATAGGAATTCCGTTTGGTTTTTTCCCCAACAGAAAGGGCGGAGCATCTGGGGTAATTATCCCTACTTATGGCGACGATTTAAGCAGAGGGTTTAATTTAACAAACGGCGGATACTATTTTTATATCAACGATTATACTGACACCAAGTTTATCGGCGATATCTATTCGAATGGTTCGTGGGGTTTAGCCAACGAAACGCGTTACAATGTTAAATACTTGTTTAATGGTAGTTTGTATGGCAAATATTCAAAATTTTTAAAATACTCGGATGAGCCTAATAAAACCGAAGAGGTAACATACAACATTAAATGGACTCATAACCAAGACCCCAAAGCTCATCCTTATCAGACTTTTTCTGCTTCGGTCGATTTTGGTTCATCTAAATTTAAGCAATACAATAACACCTCACAAAATGACCGGTTGAGTACCTCACAGAACTCAAGTATCTCGTACAACCGACGTTTTGCCAATTCACCTTTTAGCTTGTCGGTTAATGCACGGCAAAGCCAACAGACGAGTATTAATAATACTCAGAATGTGGGAAAAATGGATTTTACTTTACCTGAGCTCAATTTAAGCATGAGTCGCATTCAACCCTTGAAGCGAAAAACAAGAGTGGGTTCTGAACGATGGTACGAAAAAATTGGATTTTCTTATACTGGGAATTTTCGAAACGTTGCCACAGGCATCGACGAAGATACCTTGTGGACGAACTATACGCTACAACAATTCCGAAACGGGGTTCAACACAGCATTCCGCTGAGCATCAGTCTCAATGTATTAAAATACCTCAATATTTCGCCATCGATTTCATTAACAGAACGTTGGTATTTTAAATCGCTAGATCGATACTACAATGCCGATTCGGCCAGAGTAGAAATTGACACCATCGATGGTTTTGCCCGTGCAGGCGATTTCTTAATTTCGATTCCTGTATCGACAAAACTATACGGAATGTACCAAATCAAAGGTAAAAATCCGCTTGTTAAAGCATTTAGGCACATTGTTACACCAACAGTAAGCTTTTCTTGGCGACCCGACTTTTCGGAACCACAATGGGGTTACTATCAAGAAATATATCATAACGATAGTCTTATTGGCAACTATTCGCGTTTCGAAGGCGGTTCGGGGGCATGGAATGGTATTTATGGCTCGCCTGCGGCTGGTCGGTCTGGCATGGTTAACTTTAACTTGTCGAACAATTTCGAAATGAAAGTTCGCAATCGGAAAGATACCGTAACAGGTGGAAAAATTATCAAATTGATTGACCGTTTAAGTGTTAGAACAGGATACAATATGGCAGTGGATACCCTTAATTGGTCAAATGTCGATTTTTCGGCAGGAACACAAATTGGGCAAATATTGAATATCGACATGTCGATGAACTTCGACCCATACGAAATTAACATGAACACGGGTAAAAGAATCAACTATTTATTGTGGCAAGATGGAAAGCTTGGTCGATTGAATTCCGCAAATTTGTCGACTGGACTTAGGTTGACTTCGAAAGGATTAAAAAATGAAAAGCCCAACCGTAATTTAAGCGAAAACGAAAGAGAAACGCTTCGCAATCATGGCATTAGCGACCAAATGATAGACCAAGGATATGCCGATTTCTCGATGCCTTGGAACATTTCGGTCAATTATGCCATTAACTTTAGAAATTCGTTCAATTCCAGTTTAAAAGATTTTGAAGAAACCATCTCGCAAACGCTTAACATTAATGGTTCGGTTAATATAACCACCAATTGGAAAGCCTCTGTGACTTCGGGTTGGGACTTCCAAAAAGATGAAGTTTCGTACACCTCGGTTACACTAATGCGCGACTTACATTGTTGGCAAATGAGCTTTAACTGGGTGCCTTTTGGTGCGTACCAGAGCTACTATTTTAAGATCAATGTTAAGTCGGCCATGTTGCAAGATTTAAAATACGAGCAACGCCGAAGTTGGCTTGAGGAATTATAACAATTTGACATGAAACTTGAGGAAGAAATCGCACAGCACTTATCGGATTTAAAGAAAGGCTCATCACTTCGTGTCTTAAAAACACAAAGCGATTCGTCCGATTTTGTCGATTTGTCGACCAACGATTATTTGGGAATTGCTCAAAACGAACCCATTCGAGAAACATTTTATTCCAATGCTCAACATTTGGCACTCACGGCATCGGCATCACGTTTATTGGGCGGTAACCACGTAGAATACGATCACATTGAGCGTTTTTTAGCACAATTGTACCATAAATCGGCTCTTTTTTTCAACAGTGGATACCATTTAAATTTGGGTGTTTTACCCAGTTTAAGCCGTAAAAATGACCTGATACTGGCCGACAAACTGATACATGCCAGCCTAATCGAAGCCTTAAAGCTGTCGCCTGCAAAAAATATTCGATACCGCCACCAAGATTACGCTCAATTAGAGCAAATTCTCGAACAGCAAAGCAGCACTTACGACCGTGTTTTTATTGTAAGCGAATCGCTATTTAGCATGGAAGGCGATTGGGTCGATTTGGAACGTTTGGTTCAAATAAAAGAAAAATATAATGCCATTTTGTATCTTGATGAGGCCCATGCAGTGGGTGCATATGGCCCTCAAGGTCTCGGATTAGCAGTGCAACTTAATTTGCTTAACAAAGTCGATTTGCTGGTTGGAACCATGGGTAAAGCCTTGGCCTCGGTGGGTGCATTTTTAATTTGTAGCGAAACCATCAAATCGTATTTGGTAAATACTTGCCGGTCGCTTATCTACACCACAGCCCTACCACCCATCAATGTGGCATGGAGCTTAATGGTTCTGGAGCAGATGGTTGCTTTTGAACAAGAGCGGATTGAATTAGCACAAAAAAGCAGCTATCTAAAACAACAATTGCAGAAAAGTCGATACAATGTAGTTGGCGACAGTCATATTTTAAGCATTGTGATTGGAGACAACCAAGCTTGCATCGAAATTTCGAGAAAATGCGAAAAAAACCACATTAAAGTACAAGTGGTAAGACCTCCCACTGTGCCCGAAGGCACGTCACGCATTCGACTTTCGGTGCATCAAAACATTAGTTATTACGAGCTCGACCGTATCGCCGAAATATTCGTATCGTCATGAAATTTAAGTGGATTCAAAAATCAAACGCCCCTAACTTGATCCTTTTTTTCAATGGATGGGGTATGGACGAACATGCACTTTGCCAAATGTCCGATACAAAATTTGATGTACTCATGGCATACCAGTACCAAAAGCCAAATGATGTTTTGCAATTCGATTTACAACAATATTCGAAGCTTTACCTTGTTGCTTGGTCGATGGGTGTGGCGATGGCAAAAGAATTTCTTAACCATACCAATTTTACTTTTTACCAAACTGTTGCAATAAATGGAACCTTATCTCCTATCGACGATAATAACGGAATTCCTACTGCAATCTTCGACGGAACCCTTCGGAACTATTCTGAACCTACGAGAGCAAAATTCGGAAAAAGGATGTTTGGTGAACTAAGTAAACAAAGCAATGATCGGCTCTACCAATCGCAAAGATCGACTCCCGAACTGCTCGAAGAATTGATTTGGCTTAAATCAAAATTTGAAAAAACGACAACAGAACAAATTAAATTATTCGATAAAGTAATAATTGGTACTAACGATTTAATTTTCCCCTATCAGAACCAAAAAAATGCATGGAATAAGCATGAGTCTGTACACGAATGGACTTGCCCTCACTTTCCATTTTTTCATTTGAATCATTGGGAAACAATATTATCTTAATACTAATTCTCAATAAT
>DYOK01000270.1 GCA_020720565.1 Acetofilamentum sp. | reverse complement strand
TTAAATATGAACTTTTGAAAAGTTTAACGAAGTATTGTTATCACTAAAATTAAAATAATCGAATAATGAATTGTGTGATTATTACTGGAGCCACCGGAATGTTAGGACGTGAGCTTGTGAGTTTGTTCAACGCTTCAAATCAAAAGTATCATATATTGTCTCGAAAAAAAACCGACAAAAGGAATTTGGTCTACAATTGGGACATCAAAAACAAATACATAGATACCGAAGTTTTTGAACAGGCTACAACGATAGTGCATTTGGCAGGCGAAAGTATTGCTTCGCACCGATGGACGGCTAAACAATGGCTCGAGATTGAAAATAGTAGAATTGAATCGCTTAATCTGTTATTCGAACAAATAAAGCTTAAAAATGATTCAATCAAACTTTTGGTATCGGCTTCGGCAGTAGGGTATTATGGACGTGGTATAAATAACAAACCATACATCGAAACCGATAAGGTAGGGCAAGACGAATTAGCCCGATTAGTCGAGCGTTGGGAAGCCGCAGTAGATCGATTCACACAATTGGGAATTTCGGTTGTAAAACTCAGAATGGGTGTAGTATTTTCGACTAAATCAGGTGCTTTTCCCAAAATGATAAAACCCATAAAATTGGGAATAGCCTCGGTCATCGGTTCCGGAAAGCAATGGATTCCATGGGTCGACAGCGTCGATGCGGCACGTGCTATTGAGTTTGTTGTAAACTATCGATCTCAATTTGCTAACGAAGTATTCAATGTGGTGGCACCTTTCCCGATTCAAAATAGCCGGCTTACTCAAATGTTAAGAACACATTTCCGATACCCGATTCCATTTTTTAATGTGCCTTCCTTTGTTTTTCGTTTAATCTTTGGCGAAATGTCGCAAGTAATTCTGGAAGGGAGTTCGGTTTCGAGTCAAAAAATTATTAATTTAGGATTTAAATTCGAGATTCAGGATTTTAATCAGTTCATTTTAAGAAGATTAAGAAAAACGTAGCGTTTTATGCATCAGATAGAGATTTTAAAAGATTTAGTTATTATTTTCGGACTGGCTGGTCTGGTTGTGTTTTTATTTAGCAAGTTTAAACTGCCTTCGGTTGTTGGTTTTTTGATGACGGGTATCATTGCCGGGCCATATGGTTTGGCTTTAATCCAAAATTCCGAATCGACTGAAGTGATGGCCGAAATAGGCGTTATTCTCTTATTGTTTACCATCGGTATCGAATTTTCGATTAAAAAGTTGATTAAAATTCGGAATCTGGTTTTTTTAGGAGGTGGTTTACAAGTGCTATTGACCATTTTTCTTGTTTTTTTAATGTTGTATGCGTTTAAGATTCCAACAAATATTGCTGTTTTTGTAGGTTTTTTAGTAGCATTGAGCAGTACCGCCATTATTTTAAAACTGATTCAATCGAACGGACAAATTGATACACACCATGGCAAATTGGTTCTCGGAATTCTTATCCTTCAAGATTTGGTCATTGTACCGATGATGCTCTTGGTTCCTATGCTTTCTGGTCAAAGTACCGACTTAACATACGATTTGTTGGCGATGGGCTTAAAATCGTTGATTTTGGTCGGCTTCACATTTGTGATGGCGCGCTGGGTGGTTCCGTTTGTATTGCATCAGATCGCTTTAAGTAAGAGTCAAGAATTGTTTTTAATGGCCATTATATTAATCGGTTTTGCAGTGGCCAATTTATCGGCCATGTTGGGTTTGTCTTTGGCTTTGGGTGCTTTCTTGGCTGGTTTATCCATTTCCGAGTCAGAATACAGCCACCATGCTTTTGGAAATTTGGTGCCTTTTCGCGATATTTTTTCGAGCTTTTTCTTTATTTCGATCGGAATGTTACTCAACGTTTCTTTTTTCTTAGAGCATTGGCCCATTATAATAATTGCTTCCATCATCTTAATTCTTTTAAAGATTTTTGCAGTCAGTTTAACCGGATTTGTTTTGGGATTTCCATTTAAAATTTCTTTTCAAGCAGGTTTGATTTTGGCTCAAATAGGAGAATTCTCATTTGTTTTGGCTCAAATAGGCCAATCCAATCAATTAATTGACGGATACTATTATCAATTGTTTTTAGCCGTTGCGGTGTTGAGTATGTCGGTAACGCCCGTTTTAATTCTGCTACAACAAAAAATAACGCACATTGCAGAGCGACTGCCCTTGCCAATAAAGGTTAAAAATGGATTTAGAGCTTTGCCAAAGCCCAATTTTAAATCGACTTCGAAACATGTAATTTTAGTTGGCAGTCAAAAACAAGTAGATGGTTTGATGAAAGCTTTTGATCTGGTTCACATTCCTTCTTTGGTTATCGATACCGATGCCGACAAAGTGAGATCTTGGCATAAAAAGGGGCGATTGGCCATGTACGGAAATGCCAAATTTGCATCAGTGCTTCAGCATGCATACATCGAACACGCCCAAGTAATGATATTAGCTATCGCGTATACACCTGGGTTAATAGCTGTGATGGAAACGGCGAAGCGATTAAATCCAAATGTATATTTAGTTGTTCGCACCAATCAGGTCGACGAAATGGAAGCCCTATATAAAATGGGTGCCGACTTTGTAATTCCAACCGAGTTCGAAACCAGTATCGAGATGTTTTCCAAGGCCTTAGGCCGATATTTAGTTACTTCTGACGAAATTGACAAAGTGGTTTCGCAAATGCGCTCACAAGGTTATCAAGCCCTCAGAACAAAAGAAAATCGAAAATCGACCGATTTAGACATTCCCGATTTTGAGATACATGCCATCAAAGTTAGTAATCGTAATATACACAATCAGAGTTTATTAGATTTAAATTTAAGACAAGTTTCCGGAGTATCCATTTTAGCCATAAAACGAGGTGCCGAGCTTATTTCGAACCCATCGGCCAAAGAATTGATTCAAATCGGAGATATTGTATACTTGCTGGGTTACATTAAACAAGAAGTTTGTATATTTAGCGAATAGTT
>DYOK01000269.1 GCA_020720565.1 Acetofilamentum sp. | reverse complement strand
GTTATGGGATCAAATGCATGGCAATGGTTCTGATGTAGTATGGCATGGCGAAGATGCAAGCGGATGGGGTGTGGTACAAGGTTCACAATCTGCTACGGCAACCTTCTATTTAACGATTGATGACGCCATTACCAATTCTATCGTATTGCTATACGAAATTACAGGGGATATATATGGTGCCGATCCTCACGTTTTAACCGATGTGCTGATTCTTACTAACAATGGTGCAAATGATACTTGGTTAACCTTGGGCAATCCTTCGGGGAATTTGATTGCCGGAGAAAATGATGAGCTGTTTCTTAATTTCAATACGTTTGGAATTCCAATCGGAACTTATGAGTGTAATGTGAGTATCGAATCACCGACCGATAGCACAGGTACACACGTGGTACTGCATGTAACCACCGAAACCAATATGCTCGAATACCGCAATGAATTGAGGGTTTATCCTAATCCAGCGAATCAGTATGTTCAAATCGAAATGAATCCTTACGAAAACACACAAATTGAGCTGTTCGATGCTGTCGGTAAATTGATTTTTCAAAGCACAACCAACAAAAGCAATTACACCTTAAATCTGGATGATTTTGCACCCGGTGTTTACTTAATACTGATAACACAAAACAACCAACGTTATTTGGAGAAGATTTCCATATCACATTAGAAATATTTGGATGATTATTTGTATTGAAACACAAATAGATTTGATGTCTCATTAATAAGTACTTAGGATAATTTAATGCCGTATTTTATTAAGCTAGAGAATTGATAAATAGAAAGTTAGTTAAACAATAAATAGGTCGAAGACCTTAATAAAAACTTCTAAAGTCCAACAAAAAAGTTGGGCTTTAGTTTTTTTAAGGATTAGATTGCTGTATAAGCCATACTTGTGGTTAAATTTGCAAAAAAATATTTTAAAAGAATTAAATGAATAATTTTAGGCCTCAAAGTTTTAACTTAATGCCGGTGGTAACCAAAAATTTATTGATTATCAATGGTCTGGCTTTTCTGGCAACACTCTCGATAGGAAAAGCTTTTGGTTATGACGCCAATGCACATTTGGGTTTATATTATGTAGGTTCCGACCATTTTTTGCCGGTTCAGTTTATCACTTATATGTTTTTGCATGGCGATTTTAAACATTTGCTATTCAATATGTTTGCTTTCTGGATGTTTGGTGCAGCCATCGAAAATTATTGGGGGCCTAAAAGATTTTTGTTTTATTATCTTGCAACCGGAATAGGAGCTGCTGTTATACAGCAATTTGTCGCTTTTGTCCGAATAGAAAGTTTAGCCGCTAATTTAGATCCGGTGCTTTTGCAAGCGGTTTTATCGGAGGGTTCTGCAATATTAGAAACAGGTAGAAATTATATTGGTGATGCGGGTGAAATTAATCTTATTTATAACACCAATACAGTAGGTGCCTCTGGTTCGGTGTTTGGTATTTTGTTAGCCTTTGGGATGCTTTTCCCTAACACTTTGGTATATATCTATTTTATGATACCTGTAAAAGCCAAATGGCTGGTTATAGGTTACGGTGCATTAGAGTTGTTCAGTGGTATTGCCAATAATCCTAACGATAAAGTTGCGCACTTTGCCCATTTGGGAGGTATGTTATTTGGGTTTATTTTAATAAAATATTGGAAAAAAACCGACAATAAGTATTATTGATAAGGTCTTCGGCCTATTTTTTGGTTAGCTAATTTACTATTTATCAATGCTATAGCTCAACAAATACGACATTAAAATATTCTAAATACTTAAATACACACACATGAGTATTGGACAAGAAATAATAGAATCGTTCAAAAAAGGGAACGTATTGACTCGATTTATTTATTTAAACATTTCAGTTTTTTTAATATTTGCCCTAATTCACTTAATCGAATATCTTTTATTAGGAAATACGGATAGTATATGGTCGAATTATTTTTCGGTACCTAGTAATTTGAGTGTTTTGGCCAGTCAACCTTGGTCGCCCTTAACTTATATGTTTTTACATACCAATTTTTTGCATATTTTATTTAATATGCTTTGGCTCTATTGGTTCGGAAAAATATTTTTAGAGCGTTTAAGTTCTTCAAATTTTGTAAGTGTATATATTTTAGGTGGATTAGTAGGGGCATTGTTTTATATCTTAGCTTTTAACTCGTTTAGTGTGTTCCAACCCATGGCATTAAATTCTTATGCACTTGGGGCTTCGGCTTCGGTTATGGCTATTGTGTTTGCGATCACATTTTTAATACCAGAGTACAAAGTTTACTTGGTATTTTTGGGCGAAGTTAAATTGAAATACATTGCTTTATTTTCTATTGTGTTAGATTTAATTAGTATCCCAGTTGGCAATGCCGGTGGCCATATTGCACACCTTGGTGGAGCTTTGTTTGGCTTTGTTTTTATTTATTATTATAAGAAAGGAATTTTAATTACAAAATGGATGGAAACTGCTTGGGAAAAACTGATAGACTCTACCCAATCTAAACCTAAAATGAAGGTGACTTATCGAAAAACAGGTCATACGGATATCGATTACAACACCAGAAAAGTGAGCGACCAAGCCAAAGTGGATGCCATTTTAGATCGTATTAGCCGATCGGGTTATGCTAGCTTAAGCAAAGAAGAAAAAGAGTTTCTGTTTAAATCGGGACAGAAGTAAGGTGTTCGATTTTTTTTAGTTGTTTTATTTCGTTTATTTGGAGATGTTTTTGGTATAATATTGCCGTGTTTTATTTACATAAACGCCCGATAAAATGCCAGTTACAAATTCAAAAAACAGTTCGAATACCTTATTATCGATTAAAGTTCATGTCGTTTTCTTGTTTTCCAGAATTGTCCACAGTGGTACCTACTAACTTATTCTTTTTAAAAATGGCTTGATAGGTAATGGTTCCGCGACGGTCGTAATAGGTCATCTTGCCTTCTTTTAAGCCGTTAATGTAGGTCATTTCGCTTTCTTTTA
>DYOK01000268.1 GCA_020720565.1 Acetofilamentum sp. | reverse complement strand
AAAAAAAACATGAGTCATCTTAATCGTTTATTCATTTAATAAGTTCATAAAGTATAGAAAATCAATACATAGGCCGAACACATAAAAAGACACTTGGTTGATTGGATTTTTCTGTATTGGTATTAAGTACTATGTTTAGATATAAAGCTATATATAACAAGCTCACAAGCATAAAAAAAAGCTACTTCATGCGTATATGAAATAGCTTTTTTTAATTCAATATAATGTTTATTCTACTATAAGCTTTTGTTTAACAAGTTGATTTCCAGTTCGATATTCAACAAAATAAACCGATGGAATCAATTGACTAATATCCATTTGTCGACGATTCGATTCAGCAACTTTTTGACCAGACACGTTAAAAACTGTAACTGTAAACTCTGCATCGTTTGACTCAATATTTAAGACATCTTGTGCGGGATTTGGGAATAATTTCAAATTATTGGTTTGAATCTTATTCAATCCATCAGGCATAAAAGTGATCCATTTGGTCACAATGATGGTATCCGCTTCTTCATCGTACTCAACTTCTAAAAGTGGGTAATTGATGGTCGCATCATCTGTATAAAAGTTATAAAAATAAGATGTGTCAAATGTGCTATAATCTGACATGTACGTTTCAATTGGTTGTCCTAAGATTACGGTAATAACAAAAACACTATCGATATTGATTTGTTCTTCGTGCATTCTTATTACATCGTAATTATCCTCTGGAGTATCTAAATTGCCCCACGCATCAACATTTTGCGTACGTTTGGTGCTTCGCGACACTCTAAAGTCATGACCATCATATGTCCCAAAACCTTCCCCATACGAAGTAGAGTGTCTTTGAGTACCAAAAGTAATTGGAAACACATTAACTGTATCGGGATGTGTGTAGGCCACTTCAACATCTTGTTCAAGTTGTTCGATATAGCCTCCAAAGCCTAAACTGACCAAATCGGTTGAATTTAGAGTAAAATAAGTTGCAATAGCTACACTTCCCATGGCCAAATTTGCGGTCGGAAAACCTGATGCGTGATTTGTGGTGGCCGGATCGATAAATTGTAAGGTATCCACTTCGTCGGGATGCATACTTGAAAAATCCCAGTATAAACTACCTCCTGGATCTTGAATTGATGTAATATTGCCGTAAGTAGCAGCTTGTAAAATCACATCACCAGTATTGATATTGAAACTAGGGACTGTAATTTGAGCACTCGCTAAATTTAAAAAGCCAACAGATATGGCTAAAGATAAAATTGATTTCATAGTCTAAATAATGTTTTGTAATTTTAATTTTAATGTCGCATCAAATTTAGCAAAAAATTTAATACGCTTAAAGTAAATCAATTAAATAATAACAAGCAAAATTCAAGTATATGATTGCTTCTTGAATTAATTTTAAAAAATTAAACTTTTAAGCCTAATTTTTTCAAGTAAGTATACATTAAGCAAGCCACACAAAAACCAAAAACGGCTTCGGCTCCCACCGCTATAAGTGAAATGATACCAAATACCATAGATAATATCGGCCAATCTAAAACAAAGCTCAAGGACATTAGCAAGGTAAATAATAAGCCAATTTTGGCGGCAAAACGCTTTGGACCGGCGTTCACTTTCTTTGTTACTACATGCGAAATATCGAGCCCTGCTTTTATTAACAAACACGTAGGACTAAACTTTATTCCTCCAAATACTCTAATTGCAAACTCTACCATTGGCCAAAACATTAACCATTTGAATGGTGTAAAAACGTACACAACAATTACTGAGAATGTAAAAATCGAAAAAATACGAGTTAGACTCGAATCTACTAAATCGGGTGTAATGGGGCAAGATTGACCCACTTGTTCAGAAAAATTTATAGAATTCATTTTATGTATTTAAGTATTAGAATGCTGCAAATTTCTTTCATTTTACAAATCCTAAACATGATAAATATCATATTCATATAAAAAAAATCCTCTGATTTATTTCGGAAGCACCTTCCACAAGAACAAATAACCCATTATCCCTGCTAAAATTGAGGCCGATAGAATAGCCAATTTTGAGGCATTGATTACCGCTAGGCTATCGAAGGCCAAAAGCGCAATAAAAATTGACATTGTAAAGCCTATTCCTCCTAAAAACCCCACTCCAATAATGCTTTTAACAGTCACCCCCTCTGGAGTTGAACTTATTCCTAAATAAATTGCAAGCATCGAAAACAAGACGATTCCAACTGGTTTACCAAGTGTTAGGCCTGCGATTATACCAATGCTCCCTAAGTTAAACAAACTAGAAAATTGCTCGGTATTGATACTAATTCCAGTATTAGCCATTGCAAAAAGAGGCAAAATCAACAAAGCAACAGGATAATGTAAAACGTGCTGAAGTCTGAACGATGGTGAATGCTCGTTCCCTTTGCCAAATGGGATTGCAAATGCCAATAACACACCTGATATGGTGGCGTGAACACCTGAGTTAAGCATTAAAAACCACATTGCGATTCCACCAATAATATATGGCCACATGACATGAATTTTTAAGCGATTAAGCAAAATCAGGAAAAGCCACACACCCAAAGACGAAATCAGATACCACACAGAAACCGAATCGGTATAAAATAGAGCAATAACCAGAATGGCACCTAAATCGTCGATAACGGCTAATGCAGTGAGAAAAATTTTTAACGATAATGGTACTCGAGAACCCAAAAGCGATAAAATTCCGATAGCAAAAGCAATGTCTGTGGCCATCGGTATTCCAAATCCATTCTGTAGGTCAGTTCCCCAATTCATGGCTAAAAATATTCCGGCAGGAATAATCATACCTCCAATTGCTGCAAAAATAGGTAACGATGCTTTTTTTAAATTTGACAATTCGCCCATATAAATTTCACGCTCTAATTCAAGCCCAATTAACAAAAAGAAAATAGCCATTAAACCATCGTTAACCCAATGTACCATACTATGTCCCCAAATGGGATACGCCCAAATATTAGAATA
>DYOK01000030.1:4556-17970 GCA_020720565.1 Acetofilamentum sp. | reverse complement strand
ATCTAGAAGATTGATAAATAGACCGTTAAAAACGGTCGAAGACCTTATTTCTTTTTTGATTGAGTCATCTGTTGTTGTCGATTTCGTGCCATTTCTTCCAATTTAGCTTGGAATCCCGATTTTTTCTTTGCTGGTTTGGCTTTTGCGGCCTCTAATTTTGCAAGCACTTTCTTATCGTCGACCGAGCGGCGAATGGCCCACATCTGACCAAAAGTAATCATATTGGCTACAAAGTAATAATAACTCAAACCAGAAGAATAGCTATTTAAGAAAAATAAGAACATAATCGGCATTAAATACATCATGGTTTTCATACCTGGCATAGCATTACTCTGAGGATTCATAGAGTTTTGCATGTGTGTGTAGATAATGGTCGAAGCGGTCATTAACAAGGTGAACAAACTCACGTGGTCGCCATAAAATGGAATGGTAAATGGCAAATCTAATATCGAGTCGTATGCCGAAAGATCGTCTGCCCATAAAAATGACTCTTGGCGCAACTGAATCGAAACAGGAAAGAAACGAAACATGGCAAACAAAATGGGCATTTGTAGCAACATAGGCAAACATCCACCGAGGGGATTGACCCCTGCTTTTTTGTACATGGCCATCACTGCTTGTTGGCGTTCCATTGCTTTTTCTTTTGAAATGCGCTCGTTAATCTCGTCCACTTGTGGCTTTAACACTTTCATTTTGGCCGTAGACATATACGACTTATAGGTTAATGGAAACAACACTATTTTAATAATGATGGTCAAAAGCAAAATAATAATTCCATAATTGGATAAAAATCCACCCAAAAAGTCGAAAAGTTTGATCACAACAAAGCGGTTAATCCATCCGAAAATTCCCCAGCCTAAATCGACAATAACATCGAGTTTAAGGTCTTGTCCTTCTTTTTGCGTACTATAATCGCGAAGTGTTGCATAATCGTTTGGTCCAAAATAGAATTGTAATGGAATTTTATTGTCAACCCCTTTTTGATAATTGAGTCCAATCGAAGCTTCGAATTTTTTAATATGCCCTGGTATTTGCTCATGAACTTGGGTGCTTTTAACCACTGCATTAGGGAAATAATCGGGACTCATTAAAATAGAAGAGAAAAATTGGTCTTTAAACGCAATCCAACTCACACGGGTATTTAACTCGGCTTGCTCGTCGGACATATTAGGCAAATAATCGGTTTCATCTTCGAAAAACTTATAATACATCTGTGAGTATTGGTTTTCGTTAACTGCTCCTTTTTCTTGCTGTGGGCTAAAAATCATCCAGTCGAGTGTGACATAGCTGCCATTGGCAGCCAATTCAGAACTTAGTCCCTGTATTTGAATCTCTAAATCGACTTGATAACTGTTCGGTTTTAAAGTATACACATAATCGATATACTTGTTTTGGGCTGCAAACAATCTTAATCGTAAACTTTGTTCAGCTTTGCTAGCGTTAAGCGAATCTGCTGTTTCGACCACTGCAAAGTAAAATTGATCGGTGCTTAACATTTTGTTTTCCGAAAAGAAACTCAATGCAAAACGTGACGAATCTTTTTTAAACAATTGAACCTCTTTCTGTTTGTAGGTTTTGTAGTTTTTAATTTCGACCGACTGTGGCGCTGCACCCTTAGCGTTTAATTTGAGTTTAATCAAATCGTTTTCGATCACAAATACTTTGTCTTCGCCCTGAATAGCACCGGCAAATACGCCATATTTTTGAATGGCTACCGAGCCTGTATCTATTGTTGCTGTATCGGTTTTTTGAATTGTACTGGTTTGGTTATTTTGCGACAATTGAGCCAATTTGTCTTTTTCGACTTGAGCAATGGAATCTCGTTCTGCTATTTGACGCTTTTTAATGGCTTCAATCTCTTCAGCATTGGGCTGAGTATAGAGAAAATATCCAAAGAAAATGGCTCCTATTAAAACTAATCCGATTAATGAATCTCTATTCATGTGTGAATTGTAAACGAGGAAAATACCTCTTGGTTAATAAATGTGTAATAAATTGAATATCTGATATTTGAAAATTAAAAATCTGTTCCTAATTAATGTTAAAATTTCGATGTTTGAACATAAGATTGATGTTACTACTATTATTCAACTCTTGAGTTTTTATGTCCTAAAGAGGCTTTAATAAATTCTACAAAAATTGGATGCGGATTTAACACCGTACTCTTATATTCAGGATGAAACTGTACACCAACAAACCATTTGTGTTGAGGTATTTCGACAATCTCAATTAATTGGGTATCGGGGTTTACACCTGTACCTATCATACCTGCATTTTCGAAATCTTTCAAATATTTATTATTGAATTCGTAACGGTGACGATGACGTTCTTTAATAAAATCAGTTTTATAGGCTTCGAACACGTGCGAAGACTCACTCACACGGCAAGGATACGCACCCAATCGCATGGTTCCTCCCATATCGAGTACATTTTTTTGTTCCTCCATTAAATCGATTACAGGTTGCGTGGTACGTCTGTTCATCTCTGTCGAATGGGCGTCGTGCAAATTGAGCACATTTCTAGCAAATTCAATTACAGCACATTGCATTCCCAAACAAATTCCTAAAAATGGGATATTATTTTCGCGCACATATTTTATGGCAATCAACTTACCGTCAATCCCTCGATGACCAAAGCCTGGTGCTACTAAAACACCATCCATATTGGAAAGTTTTTCTGCAATATTTTCGTCGGTTATCTGTTCGCTGTGTGTCCAGTGTATCTTAACTTTCGATTCGTTGGCAACCCCCGCATGAAGCAAAGACTCCGCAATCGATTTATATGCATCGTGCAATTCTACGTATTTCCCCACCAATGCAACATTAACTTCCGATTTTGGATTTTCAAGGATGTCGAGAAATTTTTTCCAATCGGTGAGTTCGGGTTTGTTTTTAAGCGGTAGGTTAAGCTTTTCGAGCACAGTCTCGTCGAGCTTTTCTTGGCACATTTTAATGGGCACTTCGTAAATAGTTGACACATCGATTGATTCGATAACCGAAGATGGTTTTACATTACAAAATAGCGCTACTTTGCGTTTGATATCATCGTTCAACGGGTGTTCTGTTCTTAATACCAACACATCGGGTTGTACCCCATTTTCTAGCATTAATTTTACAGAGTGCTGTGTGGGTTTTGTTTTTAGCTCACCAGAGGCTGCCAAATACGGTACCAAAGTGAGGTGAATAACCAAGGCATCTTGCCCTAGTTCCCATTTCAACTGACGAACAGTTTCTATATAAGGTAACGATTCGATATCGCCAATTGTTCCTCCAATTTCGGTAATAATTACGTCGTATTGCTCGGTTTTTCCCAATAACTTCATCCGACGTTTAATTTCGTCGGTAATATGCGGGATAATTTGAACCGTTTTACCTAAATAGTCCCCTTTACGTTCTTTATTGATAACCGCTTGATAAATGCGACCTGTGGTTACATTATTGGCTTGCGACGTACTTACATTTAAAAAACGTTCGTAGTGTCCCAAATCGAGGTCTGTTTCGGCACCATCGTCGGTCACAAAGCATTCGCCATGTTCGTATGGGTTCAGTGTACCTGGGTCGATGTTAATATATGGGTCAAATTTTTGAATGGTCACTGAATAACCGCGTGCTTGCAATAATTTGGCTAAGGAAGCCGAAATAATGCCTTTTCCGAGCGACGATGTGACGCCACCTGTAACAAAAATATATTTGGTTTTTTTCATGTGTCTACAATTTATTGTTTTATCGGTCACAACTTTTCAGGCTCAAACTGATTGAACTCGCCAATTGTGTCATTCTCTTTTGTGTGAAATTTTCTCTCATAGCTCGTTTCATACGGTCTTTTGATCCATTAAAATTTGTATGATAACCCAATACTGGGCAATATAGGTAATTGATAAATTTTTTCGTTTTCGAAACCATCAACGTAGAAGATGTTTTTTCGATTATACACATTGGTAATTGTAAACGAAAGAATCATTTCTCCCGCTTTTTTAAAGTCTAAAGTTTTCTTAAGGCTGATATCAAATCGATGATAATCGGACAATTCGAATGAGTTAATATCGCCATAAATAGCATCGGGTTGTCCGTTAGCACTTTCGGGCGAAGGGTCGATATTATCGTTTAGAACCAACTTTTCGTAATACCCTTTAATTGGGGTAAAAGGGAATGCACTTCCGTAATTCCATCTTAAACCTAGCTCCCATGTTTTTGTCTTACCAAATAAGTATGTGGCCATCAAGTTTACATTATGTCGTCGGTCGAAGTGAGTTCGATAAGTAATCTGCCCATCGTAACGATTGACAAAGCCCAAAGAATAGACCAACCACAAAGTTAGATTTTTGAATTTGTAATTTGTAACCATATCGACACCATACGCAGCACCTGTTTCGATAATAAAATCGGCTTTTAATAATTCGGGCTCATCTTTGTTGGCATCATTATTTTCATATATTTTTTTTCTGTTGATGTTGGTTAGTTGGTCGAACCATTTATAATAACCTTCGATATTAACATTTAAATTTTTGGTAATATCAATTTCAGATCCAAAAACCAAGTGTCTGGCTTTTTGCAACTTGTGAGTAACTTCTTCGCCATCAAATTCCGAAGGCAAAGTTTCGGGTCCCGATAAAAATCCATAAAATAAATTCACTACATCTCTGTCGGATGTTGCAGCAATAAGGTTTTGCGAATAATATCCACCGGCAACTTTAAAACGGAGGTATTCGAGCATATTGTATTTAACACCAAGTCGCGGCTCGAGCGAAATGTTGTTAAGCGATGAATAATAATGAACTCGAAGACCCGGCTCTATTACAAAATTGCTTAAAATAAATTTAGGTTTAAAGTATGCTGCTAATTCAGTGGTGTTTTCGACTTGTTCAATTTTTTGACCGACTGAATTTGCAAACGTAAAGTTGGTTTTCCCGCCAAGCAATTCGACCCCGTAATCCAATTCATTTTCTCCAAAAAAGTAATGAATATTCAGTCCAAAGTCGAAGCCATTAATTTGACTGAATCTGTCGTAATTATCTCCATTTTCGAGACCAATTTTATAGTTACTAAACGAAGATCTCAGGGTAATAAGAGCTGGAAAATTTTCAGGAACTACAACTATTTTAGACCCTAAGCCCCACTGATCCCATCTGTAATTCGAAACTCCTTTAAATTTAACGGCATCATTAAAATTGAATCCAAATACACTTATTTTACTGCCATTCGCACCAGAAAAAGTCATCTTTCCATATAAGTCATTATATAAAAATGGTAGGCCATCTTCGTTGGCGTAGGTATAAAGTAATTTTGATGTTTTATCGAGATACGATGTTTTGCCATAAGCCAAGAAGGTTAATGAACTGGGAGAATCTTCGGTTCGTTTTTTTAGTGGGCCTTCAATTACCGCCGAAGCCCCAAATGTACTAAAGCTTACTTTCCCATCTATTCCTTCTTTATTTCCATCTCTAATTCCGATGTCCATAATTGAAGAAATTCGACCTCCATATTGGGCATTAAACCCTCCGGTGTAAACATCGGCGTTGCTTATCACATCTGTTTCGAAAACCGAGAAAAAACCAATCGAGTGAAACGGCTGATAAATGGTCATCCCGTCGAGAAGCACTTTATTTTGAATGGGTGAGCCCCCTCTAATATAGAGCTGTCCACCTTGGTCGCCAGTGAACACAACGCCAGGTAATACTTGCAAAGCTTGCGCTAAATCGGGTTCGCTTCCCATACTGGGCAATTGTGTAATTTCGCGTGGCGATAATTTAACTACCGACATTCTGACCTCTGTTTTGGCTTCTTGCTTTTCGGCAGAAACCACAACTTCTTGGATTTGTTGGGAAGCTTTTGCAATCCTGACATCAACTTTAATGGTTTTACCTTTAATTACACTTACACTTTTTTTAACTGTTGCATAGCCTAAATAGCTAATTTCCAATGTGTATTGCCCCTCAGGAACTTTGTCGAGAAAATAAAACCCGTTGACATCACTCGATGCCCCAATTTTGGTATTCAAAAGACGAATATTCGCAAAAATAATGGCTTCACCATTGTCGTTATCGTAAATAAAGCCTTTTATAACACCTGTTTGAGCAATTGCACTGGTCGAAATAAGTATAAAGAAAAAGCGAAGGAAAAAGTTAGTCATAGAATTAGCCAATGTATTTGTCAATTAATCGAATTTTGTCTTGTAGGTCTTTTAAATTCTTTTTATTGACCAAAATCTTATTTTCGTACTCTTTAAGTAATCCTTTAGCAGTACCGCTTGCAAAGAAACCAATATTGTTTTCCAATTGTTGGATATCGGCTTCTACTTGTCTAAGGCGTAAAACCAATTTGTTACGTTCGCCAAAAATCATTTTTTTAGCATTGGGCGAATCGATAAAGCCATCGAGTTTAACTTTGAGTCTCGACAAATCGCGTTCTTTGCTATCGACGTCGAGTGCATCGAATTGCTTGTTAATAGCTGTGCGGTAACGATCTTGTATTTCGTTTTTCTGTTTTGCAGGCACATAACCAATTTCTGCCCAGCGATTTTGAAACGCTTTCAAATCTTGGATACTCTGCCCCACATCTTCTTTATGCACGTATTTTTCAATCTCGTCGATTAGTGTTAATTTTTTCTGTAAATTTTCTACTTCGTCAACTTTTTGAGTTTTAAAATGGGCTTCTTTACGCTCGAAAAAGGTATCGCAAGCGGCTCTAAATTGTTTCCAGATTTGGTCAGATTTTTTACGATTGACTGGGCCAATTAAGCGCCAATCTTTCTGAATTTTTATGATCTTTTCGCTGGAATCTTTCCAATCTTCGCTATCTTTTAAAGCCTCGACCATTTCGATAAGCTTCATTTTTTCTTCAAGATTTTGACGATGCCCATCTTTTAAGTCTTTGTAATACTCATTTTTTTGATGGAAAAATCCGTCGCAAGCGGTTTTAAATCGGGTATAAACTTCGTCGTTAATTTTCGAAGGTACCATACCAATTTTACGCCATTCTTTTTGGAAGTTATCGATTAAAGTTGAGGCTTCGTCCCAATCTTTTGGCATATCGAATGTTCGAGAAACAATGGCTTCGACTTCGGTACTAATCTCAGTTTTACGATTCAGATTTTCCTCTCTCGATTGTTTAATTTGTGTTTGATAGTCTTGAAATTTATCGTTAATCGATTTGGTAGCAATTTTAAAACGACTCCATAAATCTTCGCGATGTTCTTCGAGAACTGGACCTATTTCTTTCCACTTTTGATGTAAATTCTGTAATTCTAAAAAGGCGGTTTTAGCGGTTTCCGAATCGAGCAATTGCTCTGATCTTAAGCAAATGGCTTCTTTTAATTCTTGATTTTTCTTAAGATCCAAATCGCGAAGCTCTTTGTTAATTTTAAGATATTCGTAGAATTTATTGAGTGCAAATTGATATTTGGCGTTCAACTCTTTTTGTTTACTGGTCGAAACAGGCCCTACTTCTCTCCATTTATCTTGAAGGCTTTTAAATTTCTGATAAATGGTATTAAAATGTGCCGTTGTACTTTCGAGTAAACTGATATCTATAATAATTTCGCTTTTATCTTTAAAGTTTTGCTCTAGCAGTTTTTCGCTGGCTGCGAGTGCATCTGCTTTTTTAGCTTTGTAAACTTTTAAAAGTTCTTTCAAAGTCTCCTCATCAGGATAAACAGGCACTTGGTATGTATTAATATCATGCCCAGCTTCTACATATTGTGATTTATGTGCATCTTGCTCGGCATTCAATTTAATATAGAATGCACTTTTAATCACCTCGATTATTTTTTTTCCCTGAGCTACACTGAGTTCGTTAATAATACGATTGGTTTCAGAAACCATTTCGGCTAGTGTAAACTTACTGAAGTCGGGTATTTCGAAAGCTCGTTCGGGGCTTTTTACGTCCGATATTTCGGGCTGTGCCATTTCGCCATCTGATTCAGATTCTACAGGTTCCATATTGGGCTCAAGGTTAATTTCCTCGTGCTCATTCTCAGGGCGCATCATGTTGGTTTGTTCTTCCATGATAAAAATTTTAAGACATTAAATTGTAATAGTCCATCAATCAGCGTATTACAATATAAAATAGTTAAACTGCTAAAAACCTACGAAATTAAAGAAAACCAATCAAACCCTCAAATAATATGCGATTTAATTGAGAAGTTTTTTATAGCGGTTGGAAATATATCTTAAAGACATAAAAAAGAATTATGATAATTTTTGCTGGAAAATATAATTGAAATATTATTTAGATATAAATATCTGATAATGTGCTTATTACAAAACAAACAAATTAATTAACGATCATTCCAATTATTAGGCTTTGAATGAACTAATGTCTGAACCCAATACCATGCAGCGACAAGTATAATAAAAACAAGGACGTATTAAGTAAGGGCATGCTTCACATCATAGATTCAACACAATAATAAAAAAAAACGCATATATTAAGCTTTCAATCTTCTGATATGTTGCACTTTACAAAATATTTAAAATTCTACAACTCAAAATAAAAACCTTTGTCGGCATATACACGTATCAAAAAAGCATTGCAACAAATAAGAGAATAAAATACCAATAAAATAGGCCAAAAAAAAGGTATAAAACATTAAATAACTATACTAAAAAAAGATCAAGACAAAATTTTACTTAAAAACCACAAATTATTAAACTATGAAAAATATATTAATCATCGAAGACGCACTCGCTGTAAGGAAAATTCTTGAAGCAGTCTTGGGAAAAGAGCATCAAGTACACAGTTCCGAAAATGGTTCAACTGCAATGGAATGGCTACAAGAAGGCAATCTTCCCGATTTGATTATTTGCGATTTACAAATGCCAGTCATGTCGGGCGAAGATTTTATTAAAGAAATTAAAGCCAGTGGCTATTTTAATAAAATACCTATTATTGTTTTATCGGGTATTGAAAGTAGTTCGGAACGAATAAAAATGCTCAAAATGGGTGCAAACGATTTTTTGGTCAAACCCTTTAACCCTGAAGAGCTTAAACTAAAAGTAGACCTACTCATCCATTAGATTAGTTTGCCATCATCTAATTAGCCCAAATGTATCCACTAAATTTGAGTCAAAGCCATACGCTTTGCACTCTAAAATCTAACCACTATGAGCGAGAAATTGATATATGTAGGTTCCGATGAATCGTTGATTGATTTATTTCAAGGCAATTCAAATTTTGAACTTGAACACACCAATAGTCCACTTTTAGCCTCTAAGCTGATTGTGAAAACAGGTCTTATTTATGCCATTATTTGCGACGATACGATTAAAGGTATTAGTCCATTAAATTTTTATAAGCAAATCTATTCAACGATTTACTTTAGAAGTATCCCTTTTGTAGTAGTTCAAAACTCAGAACCAACTTTAGACGAAAAAAAAGAATTTCTTAAAGAAAAGATTGACGATGTTTTTGTTAAACCAATCGAATTGGACAGATTAGAACTTAGACTAAAATTTTTAAAAAAATACAGAATTAATAAAATGGGTGAGAATCGCTTTAGAACTCATCAAGAAGGTTTAAAAATTCCAATTGCAAAGCGCTTGTTCGATATTGTTTTTGCAAGTGTTATTTTAATCATGCTCACCCCTTTGTTTTTAATTGTGATGCTACTTCAAAAAATTGAATCTCGTGGTCCTATGTTCTATGCCAGCAAGCGTGTAGGTATGGGATACGAAATTTTCGATTTTTATAAGTTTAGGTCGATGTATGTGGACGCAGATAAACGCCTCAAAGAACTTGCACACTTAAATCAATATGCCGATGTGCCAAAGAAAGAACACGAAGAAAAACAAAACGAAACACTCGATTCGAAAACTATGGATCCATTGAGTAATACAGTTTTGATAGGCGACGATACTCAAATATCGGAATCGGAGTTTATATTACAACAACGCGACAAAAAAGAACAGGCTTTCGTAAAATTCAAAAACGATCCAAGAATTACTAAAGTTGGTAAATTTATTCGAAAAACTAGTATCGACGAATTGCCACAACTTATCAATGTTCTTAAAGGCGATATGTCGATAGTTGGTAACCGCCCTATCCCACTCTACGAAGCCGAAGTGTTAACATCTGACGAATATTCCGAACGTTTTTTGGCTCCTTCTGGAATTACCGGTTTATGGCAAGTGACCAAACGAGGCAAATCGGAAATGTCGGCCGAGGAACGCAAACAACTCGACAATACTTACGCAAGAACATACACATTTTGGGGTGACATTTGGTTACTGATTAGAACCGTAAAAGCCCTAATGCAAACCGAAGACGTATGACAATAAAATTAAAATTGAACATAATACTTCTGGTTATATATTTGGGAGGGGTATCTGCTGCTTTAGCTCAAAATAATTTCGATATACCCGACAGCACATTGAATGTACCGAGTTTGCAAAAAGCTATCGAAATGGCAATTGAAAATTCTCCTTTGTTAAAAAGTGCCGACGTCAATACGGCCATTCGTGCTTTTGAGTTAAAATCGGCCAAGCGCGATTGGATGAATACATTGGGTTTCGAAGCCTATTACAAGTACGGATCCATCGACAATGTCAATGTACAAAGTTATAATAACATTACCCAAATGACCGATGCACAAAGCATCGACACCAGATATGCCGTCGGTTTATATTTAAAGGTTCCGCTTATTACAATTTACAATGCACATAATAGGAATCAAACTGCAAGATTTGAAATAGAAAAGACCAAGTACGACAAATTAATACTCGAAGATCAAATAAGACAACTCGTTATTCAGCAATATAACAGATACCTACTTAATAAACAACTCATCGGTATTAGAAGCAGCTCCTACTTAATGACCAGTATGCAATTCGAAAAAGCATCATCTGATCATAAAAATGGTAACTTATCTATTTCTGAACTCACCAAAATAATCGAAGCCAAATCAAAAGCACATGCCGAATTTGTAAGCATTGTTTACGATTTTAAGGTCTCGTATTTATTGCTAATGGAACTTATTGGATATAACGCTAATACAGAAATCATCATTAAAGAACCACGCCCCGAAAACCCAAGTATCGAATCGCCTAATATTGAATAAACGGAATAAAATATTATGAACATCATTAGTCTCATACGATTAATACTTAAAAATGCAGTACTGGTATTTTCTATACCACTTGTATTAGTTTTGATTGTATTTCTTTTGACCATGAATATGCCCAAATCCTATACCTCGCAAACATCTATTTACACAGGTATTGGAACAGGATATTCCTTGGGGTCTGTACAAGATGCTGGTTTCGACTTTCTTAAAACCAATGCTTCGTTCGATAATTTAATCAATATTATTAATTCACGAACCACTCAGGAAGAAGTTGGATTGCGTTTGTTGGCTCAACATTTATCAATAGGCAATGAGGCTCAAAACTATATACTTCCCGAACATTTAAAAGATATACAAAAAAACATATTCGATTCAATCAAAATTATTTCCTCTGGTAATAAAGACAATGTTTTTGCACAATTGAAGCAAATTTACGAATCGAACGATCACAATTTTATTTATCGGTTGTTAAATAGTAATCATCCCTATTACAGTGCCAATGCAATTAGTAGTGCACGTGTAAAAAGGATTTCGAATAGCGACCTTATCGAATTAAACTATGAGTGCAACGACCCTGGTGTTTGCCAAAACACTTTAATTTTTTTGAACCAAGTATTCATGAAAAATTATAGAAACATTAAAAAAGGCGAAACCAACAATGTGGTGGAATATTTCGAAAATCAACTTAAAGAAGTTAAAGTAAAGCTGAATGATGCCGAAGAAAATCTTCTCAACTTTAACAAAGAGAATCGAATTATCAACTATTACGAACAAACCAAACACATTTCCGAAACAAAAGAAGATATCGACATTGCCTATGAACAAGAATTGATGAAGTCGGCTGCAGCAAAAGCTTCGATTTACAAGGTTGAAGATCAGCTAAACCGCCGAAACAAAACCTTACTTAAAAGCTCTGGACTAAACGATTTGCGCGAAGAATTATCTAAAATTACCACACAAATTGCTATTTTCGAAGTACAAGATAATAAAACAGTCGAAACGCAAAATGAGCTGGCACGTTTGTACGATCAATCGAGTGCCATAAAAAATGAGTTGAGTCAAGTCATACGAGAAATAGGTCTAATTGAGAATACAACGGCAGGTTTAACCCAGCAAGATTTAATGACCAAATGGTTAGACCAAATTATCCTGTACGAAGAAAGTAGTGCTAGAATTAGTATTTTTCTAAATAAAATAAACGATTTAAAAAGAATTTATGCCGAATATGCCCCATTAGGTGCTACCATGATGCGAATAGAACGCCAGATAAGTGTGACAGAGCGAGAATACTTGGCTATTTTAAAAGGTTTGAACGATAGCAAAATAATGCAGCGAAATATCGAAATGTCGACCAATTTGGACATTATAGACAAACCAAATTTCCCAGTGCAGCCCAAACCCTCGAACCGAATGTTATTGGTAATAGCTGCTGGCTTTGTGGGGTTTGTCTTAACTGTTTTTAGTTTAATTGTTACAGAGCACTTCGACACCTCAATAAAATCGCACAAGCATTTGAGCAAATTAACAAATTTGCCTTTTGGTGGTTCCTTTCCAAACCTAAATGCTTTAAGCAAAACTCTTGATAGAGATTATATAATTAAACGTAGCTCAGAAGAGATTGCCCATCAGATAATACGAAAAGCTTATGGTTTTGAGCCCGAAGCCAAATACAAACCATTTATTACCGTAATTTTCAGTACCATGGACGGCGATGGTAAAACGACAATTTCGCATAGGCTACATAACATTTTCCAGAAAAATGGATATAATGTTGCGTTTTTTAATTACAAAATAAATGGTCAATTAGGCTCTAACGACAAAAATTCCGGATGTCATTATTACGATTTCGAGGACTTGTTTACAAACGATTTTAAAATTGAGCCATTTTTCGAAAACTTACTACAAAGCGATTTCAAAAAAATGGATTTTATATTTTTAGAAATTCCATCCATTTTAAAATATACCACGCCAGTTAGGATGATGAGGAACGTACATTTTGCTTTAATGGTTGCACGTTCTAACAGACCTTGGATCGAAGCTGAAACTCATGTTTTAAACAGGTTTAAAAAATCGGTTGTAGAAATGACCGAAACAGAAGTCTTAGCAAACGGCGTAAGCCCAGAGGTTCTGGAAAGTATTATTGGCGAATTACCCAAAAAACGAAGTGCTTTCAGAATATTCGTTAAGAAACTTATAAAATTCCAATTTTCAAGCAAAACGCACTTATAACTTATCAAGGCCTAACCCGTCGAACCTAACAGTTTTTTTCCAAATAGTTAACATAAATTTTTATTTATGAATACAATTAACGACATTATCCACAACAACGAGATTATTAAAGGCAAACCAGCCGATT
>DYOK01000030.1:0-4456 GCA_020720565.1 Acetofilamentum sp. | reverse complement strand
ACAATTAACGACATTATCCACAACAACGAGATTATTAAAGGCAAACCAGCCGATTCACATTTAATTCGATTTCATATGTATCACGAAATCGAAAAAACACTAAAAAAGATAGGGCCCAAAGGGATAGGCCTAACCATTGCCGACTGGAGACCCATCATTAGTTTCATGATGAAAGATGTTGACTTCTACAACTTAAAATATCCAGAGTACGACATCCAAAATCTTAAGCACATTCCCGACGAAAGCGTCGATGTATTTTACTCTGAGATGATATTGGAACATATCGAAAACCCACAAGCGGCAATAGATGAGTCGTACAGAATTTTAAAAAAAGGCGGCGTTGCCATTCACACCACTGTTTTCATTATGCCTTATCACCCATCACCGCTCGATTTACACCGCTTCTCGCCTGAGCAATTGCGACGAATGCACAAAGCCTACTCAACCGTCTATACTGGCGGTTACGGCAATTGGCGATCAATTCTTACTGTTTTACTCCGACTTACCCGATTCCCAGTAAAATATCCAACAGGAAATCCATTAAGTTGGTTGATAAAAGGGAATAACGAAAAATATTATCTAACAACATATTCTATTGCTGTTAAATAATCCAAGCATTTAACTTATCTATTTTTAAAGATTTAATGAGTATCGCGGTTCCAAGTCATCGGTTTAGCTGAAAAATATTTAATTAGCCCAACCATTTCAAATTGTGTAATTAAAAAAGGTATGATATAAGCCAATTTAAAAATGATAGTTTAAACCCAAAAATAATTCAATAATTGCACTCGATATGTTCAAAGCTCTCGTACAGAAAAACGAATTTTTATCACTAGCAGGCAACGTGCTTTTTGCTGGTTTTGGTTTTCTAAGCTTTCTTTTGTTGGCACGAACCTTAAGCCAAAATATTTTTGGGCAATGGATGTTATTTGTGAGCATGTCGTCGTTTATCGAAATGTTTCGATTTGGATTAACCCGAACTGCTATGGTTCGTTTTCTGTCAGGTGCAAATCTAGAGGAACGAAAAAAGTTAATTGGTTCAAATTGGGTTATCAGTGCTTCGGTTACAATTGTCTTGGCATTGCTAATTTTTCTAATTAATTTATTTGCTTATAAAACCATCCAAGCTTCAGGGTTTGGATTGTTTTTTACTTGGTACCCTATTGCTTCTTTAGCTACCTTACCCCTGAATAATGCGTTAACATTGTTACAAGCCGATTTAAAATTTGGAAAAATATTGTTCATTAGAATTTTAAACATGGCACCATGGGTAATTTTTCTAATCCTAAATTTATTCTTTTTTAAACTCGAAGTGCAATATGTTATCATAACCTTTATTTTCGCTAGTTTAATATCTTCTTTAACTGCCACAGTTTTGGGATGGAATGGCTTATCGAATTTTTTTAATTTTGATAAGTATAATTTGAACCGAATTATTCAATTTGGCAAATACTCAGTCGGCACCTTGATTGGTAGTAACGTTTTAAAAAGTGCCGATACCTTTATAATTGGATTGAGTCCAATTTTAGGCCCAGAAGGTGTTGCAATGTACAGTATTCCGCTCAAGCTCACAGAACTGATGGATATCCCGCTCAGAAGTCTGGCAGCAACTGTTTTCCCAAAAATGTCAAAAGCATACATTCAAGAACAAAAGGAACAAGTTTTATCCTTATTCTACAAATACACCAGCTTGTTAACAATGCTTCTAATACCTTTCGCTATTATAAACTTGATTTTTGCCGAATATATTGTAATTATTATTGGGGGCGAAGCATATTTGGAATCGGCTAACATTTACCGTTTGTTTTGTATTTATGGCCTAATTTTACCTTTAGATCGGTTTACAGGCATAGGTTTGGACGCTATAAACCAACCTAAATATAACATGTATAAAGTTGCATTTATGGTTTCGGCAAATATTATTGGCGATATTATTGCCGTTTTTGTTTTTAATAGTTTATTCCTAGTGGCCTTAACTACAATTGCGATGACTATCGTCGGTATTTTGATGGGAAACTTTTATTTTAGAAAAACAATTCCTTTTCATTATCGAACATTGGCTACGGTCGGATTTCAACATATAAAAACTATTCTGAAGAAGAAAATTTAACATAAAGTTGTATCTTGCTTTCTCATAATTCGATTTCATTTTGCATACCCAAAATATCAATTAGCTCACCGAACCGAAAAGAAAAAGTTTAAAAAACGATGAACGAAAATCCTTTGTATAAACCCACAAAACCCGTTCAGACCATTTGGTGGCTTTTATTTGTTTTTGTACTATCCTTTGTCGTTGGGAGTGCTATTGCAAAAGGTGGAATTGCAGCCGTAATTGGACTTAGTGCCGTCCCATTTGTTGTTGTTTTCATTAACAAAATATTTTTAAAACCAGAAATTGCGATCACAACCATTTTTGTATTGGCATTTACTGCAATTGGAATTTTAAGATACCTGCCTGGCGAAATACCATTGGGATTAACTATTGATGGATTTTTATTGCTAACCTACATAGCATTATTTATTAAATCGACCAAAGAAACCGTACCATGGGAGAAAGCCAAAAGCACCTTAACGCTTTTGGCATTAATATGGTTCCTTTATTCAGTTTTTGAATTGGTTAACCCCGAAGCCAAAAGCAAAGTGGCTTGGTTTTACGCCATGCGCGGGGTGTCGTTATATATGTTATTACTAACACCTTTGGTTTTAATACTCTTCGACAACATGAAAAGTTTGAAATACTTTTTTGTGGTTTGGGGGGTATTATCTGTCTTAGGCAGTTTAAAAGGTGCCATGCAATTAATTGTGGGTCCCGATTATGCAGAGCAAGCATGGCTCAACGGCGGAGGTGCATTAACCCATATCTTATTCGGTAAATTACGTGTATTTTCATTTTATTCCGATGCAGGGCAATTTGGAGCAGCACAAGGTCATGCAGGAGTGGTTTTTTTAATTCTGTATCTGGGTTGTAAAGAAAGAAAAACTAAATTATTTTACCTAGTGGTATCACTACTAGGCTTTTGGGGTATGTTTATGTCTGGGACACGAGGTGCAATTGCTGTACCTGGAGCAGGCTTTATGGTTTACTTTTTTCTTAAAAAGAATTTTAAACTTACCATTGCGGGAATTGTGTTAATGGCTTTGATATACGTATTTTTTAAATACACCATGTTATTGAATGGCAACGACCAAATAAGGCGTATGCGAACCGGCTTCGACCCTAACAATAAGTCGTTGCAAGTGCGACATGCCAATCAAGCCATTTTAGCTATCTACTTAGATTCAAGACCTTTTGGCGGAGGGATAGGTTCTGCCGGCAATTGGGGGCAACGTTTTACACCTAACGGCTTTCTGGCCAATGTTCCTACAGACAGCTGGTATGTGATGATTTGGGCAGAACAAGGTATCGTGGGGCTATATCTGCATTTAGCTATCCTATTTTATATTCTTTTTTATGGTGGATATGTGGTGCTGTTTAAGTTAAAAAATCCGAAAATGATTAATATAACTCAAGCCCTAGTTGTAGGGCATGCAGGAATTATGTTGGTCTCTTATGGAAATGGTGTGCTTGGACAATTGCCAACCAGCATGCTGCTCTACACCAGTATGGCCTACATTTTTGCTGCCGAAAGGTTAGACAAAACCCTCGAAGGCGAAGCATCGCATCAAGATGACAAATCAGAAACTCAAGAATTCTAACCAAACTCTGTTTGAGTATCTAGCAAAAGACTACCTGGCAATTTGTATTATCCTTATCTTTTAGAAAGTTGACAGAAACTCTGCAGTAAGCAGATAAATAATACAAACTTTGTGGCTTGCTTTCGTAACCTATTTAAATTTACTAAGTATAAACGCTTGTCAAATCAATTGTTTTCCAATTCGATACACATGGAACAAGCACAAAACAAGCCACTTATCAGCATCATATCAATCAACTACAATCAATCGAAAGTTACTTTAGATTTTCTAAAGTCGCTCGAAAGTTTGACCTATCCGAATTACGAAGTTATTGTAGTCGACAATGCTTCGCCAAACGATAGACCCGATTTGATTGCTGAAAAATTCCCCCATGTAACATTAATCAAAAGTTCAAAAAACCTTGGTTTTGCGGGTGGAAATAACATTGGTATTTTACATTCTAAAGGAGAATACTTGTTTTTTATTAATAACGACACCGAAGTTCATCCAAATTGTTTAGAGCCACTGGTCGAAGTCTTTTACGCTCATCCAAATGTGGGAATGGTTTCGCCAAAAATTATCTTTCATCAAAAGAAAGACGAGCGGATTATGCAGTATGCTGGAGGATCGAAACTGAATTACACTACAGGGGTTGGTGCATTTTTTGGATATGGCGAAATCGACCAGAATCAATACCAAAGTGCATATACCGAAATTATTCACGGTGCAGCAGTAATGGTTCCTCGGAAATTGGTCGAAAAGATTGGTGTTTGGCCAGATT
>DYOK01000267.1 GCA_020720565.1 Acetofilamentum sp. | reverse complement strand
CCAAACGATTGAATTTGCTTTTCGATAGATGCCATTTTTTGCAAGGCGTCGGCTTGTTTTTGCTTTTCGATGGCAATCACTTTTTCCGGTGCACTGCTCATAAACTTTTCGTTGTTCAATTTGGCTTCGACCGAGGCTAAGAATCCTCTAAAATAGTCCAGTTCCTGATTTAATTTGGCTTTTTCGGCTTCGATATCAATATTTTGCAACATAGGCACGTAAAACCGATGGGTTCCGACCATAAACCCAAGCGATTGATCGACTGTTTGGCTTACTTTTTCGACCGATGCCACATTAGCCAACTTGCAAATTACAGCATCAAAACCATGGTTAAAGTTTTCCGATTCTATTTTTAAATCGATGGATTCTTTGAATGGAATATTCTTGTTTTTTCTGATGGTTCTTAGCTCTGTAACAATGAGTTTAGTTTGCTCAAATAAATCGATGGTTTCGGTAGAATACAGCTCTGCTTTTGGCATTTCGCTTACCATAATGCTGCTGCCCTCAGCACGTTCTTCGATACTATGCCAAAGTTCTTCGGTGATAAATGGCGAAAATGGATGTAATGCTCTAAGAAGTTGATCAAAAAAACCAATGGTTGCATCTAATGTTTTTTGGTCGATTGGTTGTTGGTAATCCGGTTTTATGGCTTCGAGATACCAAGACGAAAACTCGTCCCAAAATAGCTTGTACAAGCTCATTAACGCATCGGACAATCGGAACTTATCAAAATGTTCTTCAACCTGTTCCAATGTTTGACTCAACTTATGCTCGAACCATGCTATAGCTAATTTCGATGCTTGCGGTTGTTCAATTTGAGCATTGGCTTGCCAAGATTTCACCAATCGGAAAGCGTTCCAGATTTTATTATTAAAATTTCGACCTTGTTCGGTTAATGCTTCGTCGAACATTAAATCGTTACCTGCGGGCGAGCAAAGCAACATGCCCACACGAACCCCATCGGCACCGTACTGATCGATCAGTAGCAACGGATCGGGTGAATTTCCGAGCGATTTAGACATTTTACGTCCCAATTTATCGCGTACAATTCCGGTCAGATACACATTACTGAATGGTTTTTTGCCTTGATATTCTTGTCCGGCAATAATCATACGGGCTACCCAAAAGAATAAGATTTCGGGTGCTGTAATCAAATCGTCGGTTGGATAGTAATATTTGATTTCTTCGTTTTCGGGATTACGAATGCCGTCGAAAACCGAAACTGGCCACAACCAAGACGAAAACCAGGTATCTAGGACATCTTCGTCTTGTTTTAAATCGTTAAATGTCAGATTCGAATTTCCCGATGCGATATGTGCTAAACGTAATGCTTCCTTGTCGTTTTCGGCCACTACCAAGCTTCGGTCGGGCAAATAATACGCAGGGATTCGCTGCCCCCACCACAATTGACGAGAAATATTCCAATCTCGAACATTTTCCATCCAATGGCGATAGGTATTTTTAAACTTTGCAGGTATCAGATTGACTTCGTCGCTTAAAACCAAATCCAAAGCCGGTTTTGCCAATTCTTCCATTTTAAGGAACCATTGCATCGACAATTTAGGCTCGATAACGGTGTCCGTTCTTTCCGAGAAACCAACTTTATTGACATAATTTTCGACTTTAAGCAAATTGCCTTTGGCTTCGAGTTCAGGAACAATCAGCTTACGAACTTCGAAGCGGTCGAGACCGACAAATAAGCCTGCCTTTTCGCTCAATGTGCCGTTATCGTTAAAAATATTGATGCTTTCCAAACCATGTTTTTGACCAATTTCGTAGTCGTTGATATCGTGAGCCGGTGTAATTTTCAATGCCCCTGTACCAAACTCCATATCGACATAGGAATCGAAAATAATGGGTACGCTCCTATCGATTAATGGAACAATAACTCTTTTACCTACAAGATGTTTGTATCGTTCATCTTCAGGGTTAATACATACAGCAGTATCGCCTAAAATAGTTTCGGGACGTGTGGTTGCAATGGTTAAAAAGTCGCTTGTGCCTTCAATTTGATATTTCAAATAATAGAGTTTAGACTGTACTTCTTTGTAAATAACCTCTTCGTCGGAAACGGCCGTTAATGCTTGCGAATCCCAGTTAATCATCCTTACGCCACGGTAAATGAGACCTTTGTTGTACAAATCGACAAATACCTTGATGACACTTTCTGTCATATCGTCGTCCATGGTAAATTTGGTTCGATTCCAATCGCAGGAAGCCCCTAACTTTTTAAGTTGTTCCAAGATGATGCCACCGTGTTTTTCTTTCCACTCCCATGCATGTTTTAGGAATTCGTCTCGAGTCAAGGTGGCTTTATCGATGCCTTCGGCTTTCAGTTTTGCTACTACTTTAGCTTCTGTAGCAATCGAAGCATGGTCGGTACCAGGAACCCAACATGCGTTTTTACCTTGCATTCTAGCCCGTCTTACAAGCACATCTTGAATGGTATTGTTCAGCATATGCCCCATATGCAACACGCCTGTTACGTTAGGTGGTGGAATAACGATGGTGTACGCCGGACGATGGTCGGGTTTAGAATTAAAAAAACCTGAGTTCATCCAGTATTGATACCATTTATGCTCTACTTCGGCAGGGTTGTATTTGCTTGCAATTTCCATTGGGCTTTTTATTTTGTGGTCTTAGACCAATTATTTTTTATTGAGTAACTAACTTTCTGTATCTAAGGTCTTCGACCTGTTTAATAGTTTTCTATCTAACATTAAAACAATCTCTTTGCCTAATAACACCCGACGTTAGATTTTTCTATGCACTAATGAACAATTGCGAAGAAATATTTTAATTCAAAAATAGTTTGCAAAGATAAGTAATTACGTTGGTTCAATAAAATATGGTAAAAAAAGATTAATTCTTTTTTTGAGGTGCTAATTTTACTTTTGTGCAATTTAAAACCATCATTTCGACACTTCAACTAACTTCACTTCGACAGGCTCAGTGTAAAATTGGTTTATTGCAGGCTAGCTCAATGTATCGCTTTGTGTTTTTTGTGGT
>DYOK01000266.1 GCA_020720565.1 Acetofilamentum sp. | reverse complement strand
TTTACGATATTGTGCACTAAACGATTCTTTTGCAAATTTGGGCATGGCTTTGTGCTTACCCCACCGGCCTGCTAAAAACAAATCGGCACCAGTATTAATGAGCGAAGCAGGAATCAAATCGAAATGAGAACGTTTTGATGCCATCCATGTAAATGAATTCATGGCCAAATCCCACATTAAATTTGAGTCTTGCCGAACTGCCTTTTGTCTGTTGAGCAAGAGTAAATCGTGCAAATCGATTTTAACCGGACAAACCTCGGTACATTTACCACACAGGGTCGAAGAAAAGCTTAAATGAGCATACACCCCGAATCCTTTGTAGTGCGGTGTTATGACGGAGCCGATAGGGCCGCTGTAAGTGGTATCGTATGTGTAGCCCCCGATATTTCGGTAGATTGGACACACATTGAGACAAGCCCCGCAACGAATACAGCTTAAAGCACGACTTTGTTCGGACTCTTGCCATAAATCGGTTCGTCCGTTATCGAGCAAAATCACATACATTTTTTCGGGCCCATCTGGTTCGCTTTCCTTTTTTGCACCGGTAAATACTGTACTGTACGAGGTGATGCGTTGTCCCGTTCCGTGAGCCGCCAAAATTGGCCATAAATAGTGTAAATCTGTTAGTTTTGGGATTATTTTCTCAATTCCAACAATGGCAATATGAACTTTAGGAAAAGCCGTCGTCATTACGCCGTTGCCTTCGTTTTCGGTTAAAGCCACGCCCCCGACATCGGCTACTAAAAAGTTTCCGCCAGTTATCCCTATTTGAGCCGAGGTGAACTTTTGACGCAATTTTAGTCGAACAAAGTGTGTAATTTCTTCGGGTGTGCTGTGTATAGGTAAATCGAATTTTTCGTTAAACAACTGGGCCACATCTTCTTTAGACTTATGCATGGCCGGCGTTACAATATGATAAGGTTTTTCGCCGGCCACTTGGACAATATATTCGCCCAAATCGGTTTCGACCACCTCAATCCCATCTTGTTCCAAACGGTGATTAAGTTCAATCTCTTCGGTGGTCATCGATTTGCTTTTGACCACCAATTGTGCCGAATTTTCCTCCATTATTTTCGATACGGCATCCAGCGCTTGTTGGGTATTTTCTGCCCAAATCACAGTACCGCCTTTGGCCGTAAACTCACGTTCAAATTGTTCCAAATGCCCTGCCCAATCGGAAAGAGCGGTTCGCTTAATGTGTGCCGCTTTTAGTTTGGCTGCTTCTAAATCGGCAAATTGATTAAGCCCTTTATCGAAAGCCACTTGGTATTTGCCCATATTAAACCTTATGGTTTTTCGATGCGACAAATCGAATGCTTTGTGTGCCGATTCTGTATGGAATTTATGTGCTGCGTTGCTCATGATGGTCTTAAATATTGGGCTAAAGCATTATAGTTTTAAAGCATCCCTATTAATTTTATTCGAATTCAATGTTAAAATGCTGCAAACTCACCCATGCTCACAAGCGTTAAATTGTACATAAATTCTTTATTCAAAACTACATAGAGATTCTCCCGTATAAACATTACTCAGGTTTAATTTTTACAATTTTATTGTTCCGTAAAACAACCAATTCACTGTTTATTGATTTTTTATATTCCAAAAGTTTTGAATACACTTTTTCAAGTCCTTTTAAAATCTTGGTTTTCTCTTCGATTTGAATTTCAGCAGTTGTCATAGTAATTTTTTAAAAGTTTAAACTTTTTATTGTCGACAATGTTTATGAATCCATCAACTTGTTTATCGGCAATTAGTTCATGTTTCCCTTGAGAATTGTCAAAAATTAATGCCCCATCGACAATTGGTAAATATATGTCAAAAAGATTTTTTATTCCTTTGAAATATCGCCTTTCGATCACATCCGGTAAAATGTTATGTCCCCCTTCCAAAACCCGAGTTTTTACACGTTCTTTTGCCAATTCTACACTTTGCAACCAAAAGAAAAGCAAAGTTACTAAATAACCTTGCTCTTTAGCAATAATAATTTTGTTTTTATAAGATCTTGTAGATAAAGTCGTTTCGAAAGCAAAATCAACTTTTTCAGATAATAATTCGTTTATTCTGTTTAGCATGATTCGACCGGACTCAACAGCCACTTTTTCCGGCTGAAAAGGCGATAATCCTTTTGCAATTTCATCTGCATTTACAAATTCTTTACAATTTAAAATTTCAGGTAGAATTGTAAACGACGCTGTTGTTTTACCGGCTCCATTGCAACCGGCAATTATGTAAAGCCTTTTTTCATGCATGAGGCAAATTTACAAAATTATTTTTGTTCATAACAGAATTGTTCGGAATCATCTAGTTACAATTTTGCTATGAGAAGCTCTGCGGACAATCCAAATTAAATCTTTATTTATTGATTGATTATCTGATATTTAATTTTATTTATGGGCTTAAAAAAGTAAAGTCCAATCAAAAAATTTAAAAAATATTATTTTTATTTAGATTTATTCTAAATAATGTTTTATATTTGCCATATCAATTAAAACAAAGTTGAACTTATAAAAAGTAAAAATATGTCAGTAAAAAAAGTTTGGATAGTAGATGGATGTACTTCTTGCGGATTGTGCGAGAGTACCGCCCCCGATGTGTTCGAAATTGACGATGTGTCGAAAGTTAAAGCAAATGCTCAAATCGAAGGCAACGAAGATTTAATTATCGAAGCGGCTGAGTCATGCCCAGTCGAAGTGATAAAGTACGAATAAACATAAGCAGTTTAGTATTGGTTAGAGCCTAGTCGAAAGATTAGGCTCTTTTTGTTGCCAACTATTTTAATCGAATTATCCCCAAAAATAAGCATCTGATTACTAATATAACAGATGATGTTTTCCTCTGACCTTCCTGACCTACCTACCGGTCAGGCAGGTGTTTCAATTCGCTCCGCCACCCGACTTGGGCTTGACGGCTTGTTACCATTTGTTATTCTTTCAATTGGTTAATCTCTGTTTCCGTTAAACCAGTCATATCAATAATTGTCGGAACGTCCATCCCTTTCATTATCATTTTTTTTGCAACTTCTATCTT
>DYOK01000029.1 GCA_020720565.1 Acetofilamentum sp. | reverse complement strand
TAACCACTAAACTGCTGTCCCCATTGCCAAAACTCCAAATATAATTTGTAGCTCCATCAGACCTATTCTCAAAATAGAATTGTGGGTTACTTTTATTTCTGGAATAAAATTCTGTTGTAAATAACGAAGTAGGATCAGGGAACACATGAATCATGTTATAATTTGTTATTGAATCGTTACAGCCATTGGCATCGACAACCGTAAGTTTGATATGGTATCTATTCGATTGTTCGAGAGTAAATTCTGGAGACGATTCAAACGACACTTCACCACCACCTTCGGGATAAATAACCTCCCAATAGTACGATTGGTAAGAATTACTAGAGGTTTCGATTAATTTTAAATCGAAAGGTGGACATCCTGAATATTCGTCGGCAAGAATTGCTGCGACTGGATTGGGATTCACTGTAATGTCGAGAGTATTGACATCGACTGGCGTCCCACAGACATCGGACACAGTTACCTCGATTGTTCCCGATTGATTTGGTATGAAGGTGTAATTCGTATCTATTGTAATCACTTGACCACCATAATTCATACTAAACGAATAGGGATCTTTACCTCCACTGGCTAATGAGTGGATCGTAATAGGAGTGCCTTCGCAGACTATACTAGATGAAGCATTTGAATTTAGGTTTAACAAATTTCTTACGAATACATTAAAGTTCAATACTTCTGATGGACAACCGTGTGCATCTGTTGCACTTAAACTATACAATGTCGATTGTAATGGATTCACTTGTATGGCATTTGTGGATTCGCCTGTTGACCAATATATCTGATAGGGACCTACTCCGCCCGTAACTGAACTGGTGATGGTTTCGGTTTGACCATTACAAATGGTGATTTGTCCATTGTTATACTGGGTTCCCGAAATGTTGATAACCAATTGTGAGGGTTGACCAATTTGAACATTAATCTTAGTTTCGATACATCCATTAGCATCTGTCAAAGTGTAAGCATAATTCCCAAAAGCTAAATTAGTATTAGTTTGTCCAACATAGCCGTTTGACCAAGCAACTTGATAAGGAGCAACCCCTCCAGAAATAGTCACAGTTGCAACACCATCAGAAGATCCATAACAATTAACATCTGTTGTGCTTACAGAATGAGATAAAGCTGTAGAGGAAGAAATATTTAGGTGTGAGGTGTCTTGGCAGCCATATGCATCGCTAACAGTAACCAAATAGTTTCCTGTGCATAAGTTTTGAATATTTTGGGTGGTTTGTCCGTTGCTCCAAATATAAGAAAAAGGTGCTTGACCAATTTGGGCTTGTACGTTTCCTTCTCCATCGCATGCATTAAAACATGAAATGTCTTGTGTATTGACCGCTAAATTGAGATTTTCGAAGCTTTTAATATAGATAGAAAGGGTCGTGTCATTGATACATCCCCTGTCGTTAATATTTAAAGTAATAGATTGAAAACCTGTATTATTCCACGAAGAAACTAATGGCCCTGCAATAGAACCTGTTGCTGGTGTTCCGTTTGTAAAATCCCAAAAGTATTGAGCAAAGCTGGTCGTGAAGCCTGCAAAATTAAATATAACAGGTTCTCCTAAACAAGCAGTATCCTTGCTCATTGTAAAATTAGGGTCAATCGTAGGAACCACTTCTACTTGGTGTTGTAATATGGTATTGGCTTCGCAAATATTGGAAATTGCGACAGTATAAGATGTGGTAACGGGTGGATTAACAACAATCTGAGATGTAGTTTCTCCTGTATTCCATAAGTATGTGATTAAAAAAGGGACAATGTTAGGATTAACTGTAGTTGTGATGTTGGCTTGATTACCAAAACAAACCAACTGATCGTTTAAAATTGTTGCATCCAAATGGTAATTATTTCTAATCCAAATGGTGTCGTTGGTCGAGGTCATTGAGCAAGGACAGCCATTGAGTAGGGTAAATAGGATATATTCTGTTCCTTCTACAATGTTATCGAAAGTTGCAGCATAAAAAATGGAATCACTTAGTACACCCGGTAGTAAAAATAAAGTATCCGAAATAGCTGTGTAATCGATTCCTTCTGTTGCAGTTCCGCCAATATTCAGGATAATAGGTACAGTGTCTTGAAGTGCAATAGCCGAAGTGTCAATTCTTGAGAATACATAATAGTTTTCGCAGCCTTCGAATATCTCGTTTTGTGCACCAATGTTAGTGAAGTTTTGCATGGTGAGGTCTCCACCAGAACTAAAACTACTCTCTTCAAAAAACACAAACGATGACAATGATCCATCGCCTG
This sequence comes from Acetofilamentum sp., assembly GCA_020720565.1. Taxonomy (GTDB): domain Bacteria; phylum Bacteroidota; class Bacteroidia; order Bacteroidales; family JAFGXI01; genus JAFGXI01. The sequence continues at coordinate 16,134 of DYOK01000029.1, read as the reverse complement.
CATCGGCAATTGCAAACTTAATGTGATAAGTTTGACATGGTGTCAATCCAGCCATTACTGCAGTGATTGGAACAGTATATCCACCTACATTAAAATTGGGAACTGCTCCATTGGTATATGCTTCAAAATAAGCAGAATTATCTCCACTTCCCCCATCGGCAACGGACCCATTAACAGATGAAATAGTAATAGGGTCGTTGGTTCCTGGTACTAATGCCACATTAATAGCATTATCTGCGTATGGTCCAACAATTCCCGGACCGCTTACAAAAAAGGCAAAAACATCGTTAAATGATGTATGTTCAAAGTTAGGATATTCACTTGATGCAAATACAAAATCGAAACGAGTGGTGTCTGATGATGGGATAAAGTCGAACTCTAAAATAACCTCGTCGTGCATATCGTCAGCACCTCCAAACGATTGAGCCATATCACTTAAGTCGTTTTCGACAGCTGCATTTGTGGTCTCCTGACCCATAACATCATCAGTTCCTTGTCCAGTAAGACTTACCGCACTTCCAGATCCTAGCACGACTCCAGAGCTCATTCCAAAAGTACCTTGTCCACCTTCGAAGTAGGCAATGGCAGTTGGATCACCATCGTATGTGACGTTAAATGCCTGCAAACATCCTGTAATCAAAATGTCTTCGACCAATTCTTGAGGTGTATATGTGGTTGGATCAACAAATAGCACAGGTTCGTCTACCAAACAGATTTCGAAAGTACCAGGATTATCATTGTCGCCTTCCCATACTCTAATCCATACTTGTTGACCAGTGAGCCCATCGGCGGGAGTAATTACTACAGGAGCAGGCATATCCCATGTGCTTTCGTTACAAGCTACTTCGGTCAGATTGTTGCAATCTGGCCCTGAATAAACTGCAATACCACCGTCGACCAATCCTCCTGCTGTCAAATTAACATGCATAAAACCCGATGCAGGTACTGTGGCAGTGTACCAAACATCGCCTCCATTATATCCCCACGAACAAGTCGGGTTGGCAACTGACGACCCGACTGCCGATGCTGTAGTACCAACAGTATTAACACAAGTTGTTGAAACCGTCAAATTTGTGGCGGTGCAAGGCGAAATATTTACAGGTGGTGGAGGTGGTTCCGAAGTACAAATCGAGAATGAGCCAATACTGTTGTTGCTGTCCCACACCCGAATCCACACTTGTGTTCCAGGAGCAATGACATCGGTATAAAGTGAATTGCTTGCAGAGCAGCCTTGTTCAATTAAAACGGCACAAGTTCCCGTGTAAAGTGCCATTGATGCATCTATTCCCAAATCTTCGAGTTCTATTAATAACCTGCCCGAAGCACCTACTGTTGCTGTAAACCAAACATCACCTTGTGCCGTATAGTTTCCGCAAGTTGGAATTGCAATTCCAGATGGTGTTGCTCCATTAACTGAAGAAATAGTCGGATTGCAAATCCCTGTCATGGGTAAATTTTGTGCATTACATGGGTCATTATTTACAGGTGGTGCTAAACCGCAGTTAACTCCAATTGTGAACGAACCTCCGGTTGGTATAGTTCCACCCATCCCATCTGTGTATACAGCAGCGGCTAAATCGTCGGATGTTATAGTAATTTCGTTTTCGGAGGTCCAACTCCCTGTCGCGTTATAAATTACATTAACTACATCTCCATTATTGGCTGTAAAATTAAAACTGGCATCGGAGCCAGTATTCACCGTTACGTTGGTTAAAACATTAACCCCATTGACCTGGATGGTACATGTATTTCCGTTCCAACTATCGCCAAAAGTATCATGTAAATCGAGCGTATAATTGCACGCCAAAGTATTGACCAAGGTGCTAAGCCCTATTAGTCCAGTTAAAAATGCTCTCATAGTGTGTATTTTATCGGTGACAAGACGTTATTTTATAAAAAAGGATGCTTTTGGGAAATTGACTTTTGTCAGTTTTTTAGATTGACCATCAAAAATATCAGGTGCATTCAAGTAATAAACACATAATTATGGTATATTTTTGCAAGCCAATATTAAAACAACTTGCAGCATAAATACCAAAAACAAAGAAAAATTAGCCCAAAATACCCATGATGAGGTTATTATGATACGTCGCTGTTCAGAGCCAACTCAAGCCACAAAAAAAATGTACGATGCACTAAAATACAAATATGCTCCTTTTGTAAAGAAAAAATCCGTAGTACACAAATCTGAACTCCACGATTGTCAATTCATTGAACAGCAATTGTTTTTGTCGGATTAGCTGCAAAGTGGGTTAAAGTATCGCAAGAAAACAAAGGTGATAAAATGGAAATGTTGTATAATGATCTGACAAGTAACGAATTTGTTCAAAATATCAAACGTATTGTCGAAAATTACGATGGAATGGTCGAACAACTCAATTCAGAGAAAAAAGCAATGACGAAAATTTGGGCTATGAGCGAAAAACAAATTTGGGTGGTTCAAGAAAATATTTTGGCACTTTTTGGTTCAATCAAAGGAATTGCGGGTAAAGAGCTCGAAACTTCAAGCGTTTTGGAACTATCGGCTAGAACTATTGATGAATAACAAGGTAACCCATTAGTCAATAAAAAAGCTTCTGATTTTTTTCAGAAGCTTTTTTAAATATTTAGAAACAAAACTAGCTTATGCCATTGCTTCGATTTCTTTTATCGATTTTTCGATAATAGCAACTGCATTTTTAACATGCTCTTCTGTTATAGTCAAAGGGGGAGCAAAACGGATAATATGACCATGAGTTGGTTTGGCAATTAAGCCATTCTCTTTCATTTGCATACAAACGTCCCATGCTTCTTTTCCGTTTTTAGGTTTAATCACCACAGCGTTTAAAAGACCTTTACCGCGAACCAATTCAATCATTTCAGATTTGATATTTTTAATACCTTCTCTGAAGATTTTACCCATATTCTCGGCGTTTTCGGCTAATTTTTCGTTTTTAACTACTTCGAGAGCTGCGATAGCAATTTTGGCGGCCATTGGGTTACCACCAAAAGTAGAACCGTGTTCGCCAGGTTTAATTACCAACATAATTTCGTCGTCGGCTAAAACAGCAGAAATAGGGTAGATACCACCCGATAATGCTTTACCTAAAATTAAAACATCGGGTTTAATGCCTTCGTGGTCGACGGCCAACATTTTTCCAGTTCGCGCAATGCCAGTTTGAACTTCGTCGGCAATAAACAACACATTATTAGCTTTACACAAATCGTAACATTTTTTCAAATAGCCTTCGTCTGGCACAAATACACCTGCTTCGCCTTGAATAGGCTCAACTAAAAAGGCCGCTACATTTTTATCTTTAAGGGCTTCTTCTAAAGCAGCAACATTGTTATATGGAATGGTCACAAAACCAGGGGTGTAGGGTCCAAAACCTTTGTAAGAATCTGGATCGGTAGACATCGAAATAATGGTAATGGTACGACCATGGAAGTTTTCGGCAGCAACTACAATTTTGGCTTGTCCATCGGGAATGCCTTTTACATCATATCCCCAACGGCGAGCTAATTTAAGAGCGGTTTCGTCGGCCTCAGCACCTGAATTCATTGGGAGAACTTTATCGTAACCAAAAGTTTTAGTAATGTACTCTTCGTATTCGCCCAATACATTGTTGTAAAATGCACGCGAAGTGAGGGTTAGCTTTTGAGCTTGCTCAGTCATAGCGGCAATAATTTTTGGGTGGCAATGACCTTGATTTACAGCAGAGTATGCCGATAAAAAGTCGTAATAACGTTTGCCATCGACATCCCAAACAAAAATGCCTTCGCCTCGTTCTAAAACAACAGGTAGTGGATGGTAATTGTGCGCACCATAATGATGCTCTCTGTCCATATAATCTTGTGAATTCATCTGATAGATTTGTTAAATTTGGTGCAAAGATATAGTAGTTTTTTCGATTAAAGCGAACCCTAATACAATGTTTTATACAATTTTTTTTAATTGATATTCAATAAAAAAGCCCCTTTTAGGGGCTTGTGTTTTAATGAGAATCGGTTTCTGATTTTGGCCTAGTAGGTGCTTTTTTACCTTCTAAACTGTAGATGATTTGTTCAATTTGCTCGACAGCCAATCTTTTTCCAATTATCTTTTTGTCTTTATCTAAGAGATACAATGTTGGAGTAGAATAGATGTCGTAATTCAACCTAAAATTATTGAAATTATATTTATCGTATGCATTAATCCAATCGAATAATTCCTTTTCTTCGATAAATTTTTCCCAAGGTTCTCTTTCTGGTTGTGTGCAAATGGACAGTGTTTGAACATCGAACCCGTTTTGTTTAAGGTCTTTATATGTGTGATATAAAGCGGGAATAGTTTTTTTGCAGTGTCCACAATTGGGTTCCCAAAATGCCACAATAATGTACTTGTTTTTAAGGTCGCTTAAACTGACAAATTGCTTTTCGAGTGTTTCGAGTTTATCGAGGCGAGGTGCAGTGTTACCAATTAAATTGGGTTTTTCTTTGGCCACTCTGTCGCGAACTTTTTCGATAAATGCAGAATCGGCCCAAGTAGCTTGTCCTGTTAAATAGTAACGTTCCGATATTTCGACAAATACCTTATCCATGCCCATTAGTTTCGATTTGTCTTTGTATCCAAACATGTAGCGTACCAAATAACTAAAATTCTCTTCGGTTCCTCTAGCGGTTTCAATTAGTTTTACACCTTCTTTAATTACCGAATCGGGATGTTGAACGACAACTTTGGTCATAAATTGGTCGATACGTGAGGCCAAAAAAGGCGTGCGTATCATTCTGTCGTCTTTTAAGTTAATATGGTCGAAGTAATGGTCTTTATGGTAGATGTATTTCATCATTTGTTGTGCCGAATCCTTATTGGCGATATTTTCGGGCACTGTCATTTCGGGGATTTCAACATCGATCATGGCGTTGATTATGGCACCAAACAATTTTCCGTCCCATTGTTTGACTAAATCGGCCCAATATGCTTTAAGTTCGGTTTCGCTTTTGCTTAACATGTCTTTGTATATTTCCAAAGAATCGCTACCAGTTGGTAAAGCCTGCATTCTTTTTTGTATGGGAATATTCACTTGGTTCAACTGCGACATATGTTGATGAAATTCAAAGAAAGCCGTATTTTGTGGCGAGCCCTTTACTTTCATGTATTTTGTAAAATCTAAAGTATCGGTCTCTAAACTAAAGTTTTGTTCGTTGTTGTCGACTAACAATTCGAAATAATTTAAATTCATCGAAGGGAATAAAACCATATAAATACCGCCTTTCAATGGTTCAGTCCCCTCGAATGTACCAGATCCAGTTTTGTCGAGACGAATGGTGTCGATGGCGTATTTTTTATCGGCATAATAGTTCCCTAAATACGCGGTAGTGTCCGAAACCCCTTTGACTTTAATTTTAATTTTGTAGCCTTGTCCCATACTTAAGATTGGTGCAAGTATCAAAATAGCAATAAGATAGATAAAATACTTTTTCATATATTTATGAATATTGATTATAAGATTTTTGAAAATTTAAAGCTATGTAAAAAGCCATATACAAGTGCCTTTTTTTACAAAAAAAATGCCATTAATTAAGTTTTTTTAACGTTGGCCTTAAGATGGATATCAGATTTAAGGCCTTAGTAAAATTATTGTGTCAAATAGTATTAAGCTAATATATTGTTTTAAAGCACGTTACAAAATAAAAAAAACAGGTCGAAAACCTTAGAACTGATAATTGAGCGATAAACCCATTTGTTCAGAGCCCACAATAGGTACGGTTTTTATTTTCCAAGCGGTCGAACGATGAACCAATTTGCCTATCGACCAACCTAAAGCAGCGCCAAAAACCACATCGCTTGCCCAGTGTTTATTGTCGTATATTCTCGACATCCCGCTCATGGCTGCAACCGTATAACTTAAAATGGGCACCCAAATGGTGCTTTGGTATTCCGAAGCAATAACCGTGGCCACAGCAAAAGCCGCAGTTGTATGACCCGAAGGAAACGATTTGTACGAAAAAGTGATTGGCCCTTCGAATTGATTAGGATCAGATGGCGTGTCCTGATAAGGACGATGTCGGCCAATCGTAATTTTGGGGATATTAACTAAAAGCCCTGCAACTAAATAAGCTTTTATGCCCATTAGGGCCACTTTCTTACTTCTTTGGTTTTTCCAAATAGCACCTTGAGCATAAAAAATCCCCATCAGGGGCATAGAATAGACCCCGCTTCCAAATGGTTCAAAGCCATGTTGACTGATATTTTTCCCCAAATCGGTTTGTCTACTTTGAAAGTATTTTTGAATTTCGGCGTCGTATTGATAGCTTAGAAATGTCAGTCCTGCAACTGCACCAAAGGCAGCCCATTCTAGCGGTTTCCATTTTATTGGAGCTATCACGGCGTCTTTGGTATCCACTAAATACGACACAAAATATGACCCATTGGGATAAACGCGAACGGTGTCGTTTTGCGAAAATAAACTGCTGCTTTTTATCAGTATGAGTAACGAAATTAGAGCGGTCAGCTTTTTCATATATAAATTTTTCTTAAGATCTTAGGCCGAGCTTAATCGAATTTTTTAGCTTGATTCCAAATCTTGTTCATGGCTTCTAAGTCCATATCGTGAAGGGAAAGTCCTTTTCTGATGGTATTTTCTTCAAGATAGTTAAAGCGTTTGATAAACTTTTTGTTGGTACGTTCCAATGCAATTTCTGGGTCGATACCATATAAACGCGCTGCATTGATCATCGAAAAAAGCAAGTCGCCAAATTCGGCTTCGGCTCTCTCGAAATTTTCATCTTGAAGCATTTCGACTTTTAATTCGTTGAGTTCTTCTTCTACTTTGTCCCAAATTTGGGTTTTGTCGTCCCAATCGAAACCAACACCGCGCACTTTTTCTTGGATTCTATTGGCTTTAACAAGAGCGGGTAGGGCTTTAGGTACGCCATCGAGCACCCTTTTGTCAGCTTTTTCTTTCAATTTAAGGGCTTCCCAGTTTTGGAGTACTTCGTTGGCATTTTGTACTTTAACGTCGCCGTATATATGAGGGTGTCGATAAATTAGCTTGTCAGAAATTTGATTGGCTACATCGGCCATGTCGAATTGATTAATTTCTTCGCCCAATTTTGAGTAAAACACGATATGCAAAAGTAAATCGCCTAATTCTTTTGAGATTTCGGCGTGATTTTTTTCATCGATGGCTTCGGTCAGCTCGAAAGTTTCTTCAATGGTTAATTTTCGGAGCGTTTCGAAGGTTTGTTTTTGATCCCACGGACAAGCTAAACGCAATTCGTCCATAATGTCGAGTAAACGACCAATGGCTTCTAATTTTTCTGCTTTGGTATGTGTCATTTTAAGAGGATCATTAACCGCAAGCACAACCGCTGCCTGTTTTATCGGTAGAGCAACCTAAAACTTCGCGCGATTGACGAAACTCTTTTGCGGCATCGCCTTTGGCACAAGAAATTCCTAGTTTTTGCATGTTAGGATTATGTCCAACCGAAGTGTTGGGGAATTTACCGGTTTGTCCGAATAAGATTTTCTTAAACAAGATACTGGTTGCTAGTAATATACCTGCAACTGCAACTAAAAATAGGGATAATATAAAGGCTGTCATTTTTGCTTTATTGTTTCGTGCAAAGATAATACTTTGTGTTTAAGCTTGTCGAGCAAATTGATATTTTTACATCTTATGTGTTCGATCTGTTTATTTGATTTTATAACTACCAATGAATTGGTCGAAGAACTTACATTAAATCGAAATAGCTTTTTAATTCTTGATGAGGGACAGAAATACACAACCTAGAATATTTCGATGCTAATGCTTTTGAATTTTTTGTAAAGTAGTAAAGGCCGACGCTTCCAATATGGTGCTTGAGTAATTCATCTTCGCTCATGTTGACGACCGTAAAAATACCGATAGGTTCTGAGTCTTGGTAGAATTCCTCGGCCAATAATCCTTTGTTTTTCAAGTATTCGATATTTTTTATCATATCGATTCTAGTTTTTGCTCTAAATTCGAAAGCAGCTTTTTGGCCTTCGGGTGTAGTGAGCAGCTTTTCAACTAAAATTTGACCAAAAGCATTAACCCCGTTGGTTACATATAATAAATTGGTATTGAATTCGATGTTAAATGCGTTATCGAGCGAATGCACAAAACCTATTCGTTGTCCACTCAATCCCAACGACTTGCTAAAACTATCGGCAATAATCACATGAGGATAGGATAGGAGTTTTTCGTAAAAATAGTCGTTTTCGTAAAAGAGTTTTCTGTAAGGGCTATCCCAAACAATATTCACGTTCCGATGATCAAGTTTATCAACGATCTGGAGTAAAAGCTGGTCGTCGTATTTGTTACCTAATGGATTGTTTGGGTCGCCAATTAAAACAGTTTCCCCTTCCGAAAATTCTTTTTGAAATAATACGTCGTATGTGGAATAAAATGCAAATTCAATTTTGTTAATTGTCAAAACATTAGCATAGGCACCCCAAAAAAATTCAGGTAACCAAACTTTGGTGGTTTTAAGTGTTCGAAAAATCAAATCTAAAGCATTCATCCCACCAGCCGTGATAAATATGTTTTCTACTTTGGTTTTATGGTTAAAATAGTGGGCATTAATCGCTTGATGTAGCGTGTTTAATCCAGAATTAGGTGGATAATTTTGTAATTCGGCCGAGTTAAAATCGATTAGAGGGATAATTTCTGATAAATCGATAGTGCAAACCGATGGTATTCCTCTGTTGAGCCGAAGATATTTTTGACCGGTCGATTGTTCAAGTTGCTTTAATTTTTCACCGATTCCTACTATGGCCGAGTACTTGGCTCCACTTTGATTAACTTGTATCATTTTTCTGTTTTGATTTGAATATGCTAATTAAGGTCTTCGACCAATTTTCTGTGTTTGTAACTTGTTTTTTATCAATATTATAGCTTATTAATAATACTAACGATAAAGTATGTTTCGAATGATGGTAAGATACATGTGATAAACATAAAAAAAAGCTGTTCGTTTCGGAACAGCTTAAATTGCTTATGCATATACCCCCATGTCGGAGAATTTTTTGATACGTTCGGCAATGCGTTCTTCTGGCGACATTGCTTCGAGTTCTTTAATTTCTTTTTTGATTCGTTTTTTGACAGTGTCAAACATTTTGTCATGATCGGAATGGGCACCACCAACTGGTTCTTTTATAATTCCGTCAATCAAACCATTCTTTTTCATATGGTCGGCAGTCAATTTTAGTGCGTCGGCAGCTTTTGCTTTAAATTCCCAGCTACGCCAGAGAATAGAAGAACAAGATTCTGGCGAAATAACTGAATACCAAGTGTTTTCGAGCATTAATACACGGTCGCCAATTCCAATACCTAATGCACCACCCGAAGCACCTTCGCCAATTATGACACAAATGACAGGTACTTTAAGTTTGAACATTTCGTATAAGTTGCGCGCAATGGCTTCGCCTTGACCACGTTCTTCGGCTTCCAAACCAGGATATGCACCCGGGGTATCGATAAAAGTCACAATAGGCTTGTTGAATTTCTCTGCTAATTTCATCAAACGTAATGCTTTTCTGTAGCCTTCAGGATTCGCCATGCCAAAATTTCGTAACTGACGCATTTTGGTATTAATTCCCTTTTGTTGACCAATAAACATTACGGTGTGCCCATCGATTGACCCAAACCCACCAACCATCGCTTTATCGTCTTTGACATTACGGTCGCCATGCATTTCCATAAAATCGCCATTGGTTACGGCATTGATGTAAGCCAGAGTATAAGGTCTATCGGGATGTCTCGAAAGTTGAACACGTTGCCAAGACGTTAGATTTTTGAATATATCTTCCCTTTTTTCTTGAATTTTATTCTCGATAGCAGTAATCGCTTCTTTCATCGCAACACCACTTTCTAATTCGGTTTTTTTAAGGCTCTCAAGTTGTTCTTGTAGCTTACCAATAGGTTCTTCAAAGTCTAATAGATTCATACTTTTTTATTATAAAAATCAGCCCGACAAGATACAACTTTTCATTACACAAGATTCTAAAAAATGTCAATTTTACATTTTTTTCGAGCAAAATCAGTACTTAATAAGCTATTAAATCGTATTTAAATATCTGATTTAAAGCAATATGAATGTTCTGATTTTTGTTTGCCGAAGTTATGATTAAATAATATTTGATATGATAACGTTAAAATCTATTATATTTAATATTAATGCTGTCTAATTGTTAATAATAAAGCCGTACCAGTCAGTTCGAGTAGCTTTCGCTTGAAAGCGTATCAAGAACGCTTAGGCTTTGTAACGGAATAAGATGTGCAGAATTGACGCAGATATTTTGTTCTTTTTCAAGACACAAATTGTAGCTAATAGCTTGCGACTCTTAGCAAAATTTGTAACGCAGAAAAAGGGCAAAAGAGCAAGTCAAAATGTATAGGTTTTTTCGTTACAATGCCTTAGCACAAAGCGAATCACATGTCTCGATATATTCCCTTTGGGAACACTACCATTGACGTTTTTAGTTTTCTCAAGTTGCTGTGTAGTAGAAAGGGTGTAAAAAAATATCCGAAAAATAATATTTAAACAAAAGTATGTGGTTACGCTGGTCGATGTCCGAAAAAAATATTATTAACTATAGAATTTAATAATGATAGAAGCCTCTTTGTTTAAATTGAGCACCCGCTCTATGCTTCTCATCCGTATTCCAATTTCGAGAAAACCAAGTGAATTAAACAGACTAAAAATCTCGTTTTCGGGAACCGAATTATAATTTTGATGAATAGCTTGTGTTTTGTGTCTTAAGCTATTAATGAAAATTTCAAACTTTCTGTTTTGCCTTGCATGTTCAAATTCTTCGAATGAGACTTCAATTATGGCATTACCATATGAATCGAAATACTGAATAGGGGCAGTTATTTTATCGGGTTCAAAAGCAGGTTTAAGAGTCGAAACTACTGGTAATTGATCTATTATTTTACCTAATGTTTCTGGTATTAATCCATCGACTAATTTTAGTGCAATAGGAACAAAAACGTCTAGTTCGGGGAAGGTTCCCATCCGACATTCGATTTCGATAATTTTCTCGAATTTGATTTGAAGTATCGAAAGGAATGTGATTTGGCTACTTAAAATGTATTGACCATTTGAAATGCCTAAAAAAACGTTTGAATTAGTATTATTTACACTTTGTATGGCAATAAAATGCACGGTGCCAATTGGGAATTTCGAAAGAACCGATTTTAATACAAAAGAAGCTTGAATTTGATCGAAAGTATCAATTTGGTGTTGGATGTCAACTATTTTCAAATCGGGATTACGACTTAACAGAGCGGCTTTAATTGACGCATCGTAATAGTCGTGTTTTAACCAATCCGAAATGAGTGTAATTATCGACATTTGAGGTTTCTTTTTTTCTCACAAATTGATTTACTTTGCAATTCAAAAGTAGATAAAAATGTGTTGTAAATACATTCATTTTTACGTTATTTCAAAATCGCTCACTTATTTTATCATATGGAAGAATCAATAGATTCCAAAAAAAAAGAACTACGGCCCGATAAGATTATCAAACTCGAGGGCATCGATATTCGTGATTTTTTCGGTACCAATAATATCAAATTTAATAAAATAATAAGTTTCTTCCCGAAGTTGAAATTGATTGCTCGCGACCACGAAATTAAAATTTTTGGTGCTCCGCACGATGTTAACTATTTTAGCGACAGATTTAGTTTTTTAATGGATTATTATCATCGGTACAATTCGATGAGCGAAGAGGTGATTGACGATTTACTTTCCGACGAAAATCAAAAAGTAGGTTCGCCGCTCGACGAAGATTTTATCTTACATGGTAACAAAGGCGAAGCCATTAGAGCACGAACCGACAATCAAAAAGAGCTGCTTAAGTCGTACAAACACAACGACTTGCTTTTTGCAATCGGCCCGGCAGGAACAGGAAAAACCTATACGGCAATTGCGTTAGCAGTTGCCGCATTAAAAGAAAAGGAAGTACGCAGAATTGTTTTAACAAGGCCAGCCGTTGAAGCAGGCGAGCAATTGGGTTTTTTACCCGGCGATTTAAAAGAGAAACTCGATCCTTATCTACAGCCACTTTACGACGCTCTTTTCGATATGATTCCGCAAAAAAAACTGGACTTGTTTTTCGAAGAGCGTATCATCGAAATTGCCCCATTGGCTTTTATGCGTGGCCGCACTTTAAGCAATGCTTTTGTGATATTAGACGAGGCTCAGAATGCAACAAACGGACAGCTTAAAATGTTTTTGACTCGTATGGGAAAGAACTCGAAATTTGTGGTAACTGGCGACCTTACTCAAATCGATTTGCCAAAGCCAGGTGCTTCGGGTTTGCAACATGCCATCAATATTTTATCGGATGTAAAACAAGTTAAAACCATCTTTTTCGATCAACGCGATATTGTTCGTCATAAATTGGTCAAAGACATTGTTTTGGCCTACGAGAAAGAGCCTTTTAAATAGCAAATTTACAATTGTAACTTGTTATTCATAATTAAAAGTTAATAAAAATACAGAAGTGTTAGTTTATACACTACAGTTCAACGCTTCTTTTACAAATAAATTTACCGCTTTCGGACACTGGTGCGGCAACTTAAAATCTTAAAAAAATGAAAAGATTTTTTATAATTTTCGGTTTGCTCGCCTTAATTGGCTTGAGCGGTTCTTTAAACTTTTCAAAAGTTCACGTTTCAAAGACACAAGCATCTAATAATCAGCACAAAATCTAATAAACAAAACTTTTGAAAAGTTCTGATTACTAGAAAGTTAAAAAGGATTCACGAACTATTGATTAAGTTAGAAGACAAATAGACTGAACGTCATAATTTAATTCTTACTCAATAAATAAAATACAAATAATTGCATCATTTATAATTTGTACTTATATTTGTACAATATTAGGTACAAAATAAACATAAGAATATGTTAACAGCGACAATAACAGATTTTAGAAAAGATATTCGTAAATATCTTGATAGTGTGACTAACGATTATGAAACCTTGATTATTAATCGAGGCAAGGATAATGGAGTTGTAGTAATTTCATTAGATGAGTACAATTCGTTATGTTCTACACAACATGAGTTATCTTCTAAAAGCAATGAAAAACGTTTAGATTCTGCAATTGCGAAGTTGAAAAGTGGTGCCTCATTTCAAAAAGACCTATTAGACTAATGAAGTATACATTTGTGGATGAGTCTTGGGAAGACTATTTGTATTGGCAAAAGACAGATAAAAAGATGCTAAAACGAATTAACGATTTGTTAAAAGATATTTCTCGAAATTCATTTATCGGAATGGGTAAACCTGAGCCTTTAAAATATAAATATAAAGGATTTTGGTCACGGAGAATTGATGATGAACATAGGTTGGTATATCAAATTAAAGATGATGAAATACTAATTGCAAAATGTAGATTTCATTATGATTAATAATAACGAGCGGGAACAAATGCAATAGAAAGTAATAGGTATAATTCGATGTCGTATTTTATCAAGCCAGAAGATTGCAAATGTGTAGTTACAAATATATTAAATAGGTCGAAGACCTAACAAAAAGAAATAAAATCATTTAACAGGTCTAAGACCATAAACTATCAAACCATAATTACCATGAGCAAAGCAATTACAGGAACACAATTTAAATTCGAAGGACAAACCAATCATTATGTCGGAAAAGTACGCGACGTTTACAGCATCGGACAAGATATTTTGGCCATGGTGGTAACCGACAAAATTTCGGCTTTCGATGTTATTCTACCAAAAGGAATACCATTTAAAGGCCAAGTCTTAAATCAAATCGCCGCTAAATTTCTGGATGCGACGAGTGATATTGTTCCTAATTGGAAAACCGCTTCGCCCGACCCTATGGTTACAGTCGGTTACCGATGCGAACCTTTTCCTGTAGAAATGATTGTACGAGGATATTTAACGGGCAGCGCATGGCGAACTTATCAAAGTGGACAACGTACCATTTGCGGTGTGCAGATTCCCGAAGGCATGAGAAACAATCAAAAGTTTGAGACGCCCATTATTACCCCTACAACTAAAGCCGAACAAGGATTGCACGACGAAGATATTTCGAAAGAGGAAATTCTGGAAAGGGGACTCATCAGTAAAGAGGATTACGAATTACTCGAAAAATATACTTTGGCATTGTTCGAAAGAGGAATGCAAATGGCTGCCGAAAAAGGACTTATTTTAGTCGATACAAAGTATGAATTCGGCAAGCGAAACGGTGTAATTACACTTATCGACGAAATTCATACCCCCGATTCGTCGCGTTACTTTTATGCCGACGAGTACCAAGAACGTTTCGAAAAAGATATGCCACAAAAGCAATTATCGAAAGAATTTGTACGTGAATGGCTGATGGAAAACGGTTTTCAAGGTAAGGAAGGGCAAGCTGTACCGCATATGAGCGACGAATGGGTGAACCAAATTTCTGAACGATATATTGAGCTGTTTGAAACCATAACGGGCGAAAAATTTGTTCGTGTACAAAGCTCTGATGTGGAAAATAGAATCAAAAAAAGCATCGAAGATTTTTTGAAAAAATAAATTAGATTTAAAATTTCTATTTGAAGAGGCTGTCCAAATTAGGGCAGTCTCTTTTTATCAATTGCAGATTGAGCTTTTTTAGTTAAAATCGGGCCTTAACGATACGTTATTTATACTCGGATTTACAAATAAAATTGTACGCTTTTGAAAAATGTAATGTTCAAATACAATTCATATTATCGTATAAAACTTAAATCCAAATTAACATTACAGAAATATGGGTGAGATAGATTTGCACAAAATTAACCGTTAAATGAAATCAATAATTGAAATTTTAATAACTCTACTTCTCGGCTTTGTCTACGCATATTTCAGATATGTATTTTTCAAAGGTGTCGAACATGAATTTTTGTGGCCTTACATATTTAATAAAGCGGTTTCATTAAGTATTATGATTCTGTGGAGTTTGCAAACTTTACGTTTTCTAAAAATAGATCCATTTTATTTTAAAGGGATGATTATAATTCATATTTTAATAAGCCTTTGGTTGTTGTCTCCCGAATATTACCCTTCGTTTTATAGTGCCGATTCGATTCTAAAAATTAAAGCATTATCGATAATTGGATTTGGGATAATCGGAAGCTTGGTAGCCTTTGGTTTTAGGTATTCTTTTTTATCGAATTATTCAACTCAATTTAAAGCTAGTGTTTTTGGGTCTGTTATTTTGTTACACAATTCAGTTATGGGATTCGAAAGATGGCTCACGCCAGAACAATGGCCAAGGATGATGCCGCCTATCACATTAATATCCAGTTTATTTGTTTTGGTAGGTTTAGTCTATTTGTGGAAAAAGAATTGATTAAAATATAACTGATTAATATTGCTCCGAATTTCTTATAGAAAATATATTTTAATATACAGTAATGTATAAATTTACTGAATGATTGTCATTTGCTATTGGTTTATATAAAATAAGTTGTCAAAAAAAATATTTTGCCAATGATATTAAGATGGCTTTTCGGGGAATCAATTACCGATTAATTGTCCAAGTCTTCGAACTGAATATCGTTGTGGTAGTCTGCTTTTGAATGATGCTCAACCACTGGTTGTCTCGTATCGATAAATTCTACAGCATCTTGCATGGCTTGGATAAACTTCTCAAAATCTTCGCGATACAAAAAGATTTTGTGCTTCTCGAAGTAAGGTGCTCTGCCTTCGGGGAAAAGCTTTTTACTTTCGGTTACGGTGAGGTAATATTCCTGGCTTTTAGTTTCCTTAATATCGAAAAAATAAGTACGCTTGCCAGCACGAAAAGATATGGAGTGAACATCTTCCCGATCCTTTTTATTGAAGTCTTCCATGTTTATAGTAGTAGATTGTTCAACAAAATTAATGAAATACTTTTATTTTGCAAGGCTTAGCAAATCAGTTTTCTATTTTTATTTTGTCAATAAAATTTTGTGTAGAATTTTATTAACTTAACAATCTTCAGATTGGTCAGTTTTAAATAATTGGTCGACGACAATTCGTTTCATATTATGAGTAAACGCATTAAAAGATTAACTTTTTTTGCATTAAATAGCAATTTTTTTATCGATTAGATACAAAACCATTTCGACTGCAGATTTGGAACTGTATCCATAAGTTTTGGTTAAATTCT